>NZ_CP009129.1:639300-958950 GCF_000785555.1 Planococcus sp. PAMC 21323
AGCAGCAGCAACAAAGCGATCAATACTAATGATCCACCAACTGCTTGAACAATGCTAGAACCAATAGAGTTATGGAGAATCCACGGCACGACAGAACTGTTTATCCAGAAAAAGCTATTCAGACTTAACGCAGCAATTGCTATTGCGACAAAACCAAATCCAATCACCCAACCAAAGCGGTAATAACCAACGCCGATTAACCAACCAACTAAATAATAAGTGGTAACGTTCAAGAAAAACGTAAATGTGGCTAACAACCATCCAGATGATAAATCGAATACAGTGTCTGTGTTGGTATTGATAGGCAAGGCCGCAAAACTAGAAATCACGTGTTCAATACCAGTAATCGCTAGGGAAATGAGGGTGACCGCCAGAGCTAACGCAAAGACTGATAAAACTGTTCCGATATAAAGGTCTTTGCGAGTAATGCCTTGTTGAACAAACTGACCCATAAACCCATAGGCTGAAATAATTCCACAAACTAACAAGAAAATAGCGACAGAATAACTGGAGAAAACGAAGAATTGTTGAATGCGTGAATCGTTTATTGACACAATTACCAATCCTATTATATGAGCAATTGTAACAAAAGAGAAAAACCACAAACTCCATTTTAACTGTTCCGTAAAGAGGTCGACTGCTACTTTTGGGTAAAGTTTAACTGGTTTCATGTTAATGCGCCCCCTCTGTTAAGTGAATAAACAGATCTTGCAACGATACGGTGCCAACTTCTAAACCTTGTGCTAGTGCTGAAAGTCGATCTTCTTCACTTAAAGTACCGTAAGTCATTACCGATTTAGTACCACCAAGTTTTTGCTCATTTAAGAGTTTCATCCCGGATACAAAAAGATCGACTTGGTCTGCCGCACCTGTGATTGAAACACCTTGAGCAGAAATACTTTCGTAATCATTATCCAATAGCAAACGACCTTCATGGATAATGACGACATTGTCAAAAAGATAATCCATTTCTGAAACGAGATGAGTCGAAAGAATAAAAGTACGAGGGTGCACTGCTTGATCTGCTAAAAGTTCTTCGTAAAAAATGACGCGTGTTGGGGCATCCATGCCAAGGTAAACTTCATCGAAAATGGTAAGGGGGGTGCGACTTGCCAGTCCAATAACAACGTTTAATGCGGCTTGCATACCTTTAGACAACTTATTTATTGGCTTATCTAATGGTAGCTTAAAGCGGTTTAGTAAACGATAGGCATAGTCCTTGTCAAAATTCGGGCGATAGCGCTCTGAAAACTTCAACATCACTGGGATATTTTCGTATTCTTCTTCATAGTTTTTCGTATAGATAAAAGAAACTTGTTGCATTTTATCTGCGTTTTCGAAGACAGCTTCGCCGTCGACTTCTACTTGTCCATGTGTCGGTTCACGGAATGCTGCTAGTAAGGATAGAAGGACTGTTTTGCCGGCTCCATTGCGTCCAATAAGCCCGTATATTTTACCAGTTTCAAATGTTAGCGAAATATCTTTTAACGCTTCTGATTTTCGGAACTTTACTGTGACATTTCTCAATTTACCTTCGGCAGCCATCAAACTTCACGTCCTTTCGTGTTTTTTATCAGTCTAATGATTTCAGTTTGTGTAATACCAAGCTTAATTGCTTCTTGAACAAGAGCTTTAACGTAATTATCAACAAATGCCTCTTTCCGTAGGACCATTAAAGTTTGTTTAGCACCTTGTGCGACAAACATGCCAATGCCTCTTTTCTTAAACAAAATACCTTCATCTACCAACTGGTTAATCCCTTTGGAAACGGTAGCATGATTGATTTTATAAAAGCTGACAAGTTGATTGGTGGAGGGGGCTTGATCGCCTTCTTTTAATTGATCATTGACAATTTGATCTTCAATTAATTCGCGAACTTGTAAAAAAATCGGCTTACTTGAGTCAAATGCATTACTCACTAAAAACACCTCCTTACATTATAAAAGCGGTATGGTTATATACTATTGTATATAACCATACCGCTCTAAAGGTCTATTGTCAAATTATTATTATAATTTTCAGAAAAATAACAGATCTCATAAAATGAATGATTAACTTCATGAGGTTAGAAAAGAAAAAAATTAATGACAAGAAAAAAAGAAATATACTATTCAATCTTATCCGCAAGCTTTTCTTTGCTCATCCAAAATGCCGTTAAAAGTGCAAAAAAAGCAGGAATGATAGCCCAAAAGAAAGTGCTTGATATTGAAGAAGATAAAGCAGCTATCAATTGATCTGTAATTTCGGTAGGAATGTTTGCACGTCCTTCAGGAGAAAGTAGCGCGCGCGAGTCTCCTGAGAACTGAGATGCCTCAGCACCAAAGCTTTCCGTTAACTTACGCGTGAACAACTGACTTTGAATAATTCCAAAAACCGTAATGCCGATTGTCATACCAAAAGTACGCAAGAAGCTGACTGTAGAAGTTGCTGCTCCACGCTTTCGAATAGAAAATGGATGTATTGCGGCTGAAGGGATGACCGAGAACGATGCACCAATACCGAGTCCGACGAGAATCATAAATACGATAACCATAAATTTAGACGTATCAACAGACAATGTTGCGAGTAAAATCATTCCAACTGTTAATAAAGCGAGAGTTGGAATCAGGAACGATCGATAGTTAAACTTAGTCATTAAAGCGCCACCGATTGAAGCACTGACAACTGACCCAACCATCATTGGAAGTAGAACAAATCCGGCATTCGTCGCGTTGCCACCTTGAACACCTTGAATATAGAAAGGAATATAAACAGAAGCCGTAATAAATGCGGCTCCGCTAAAAATCGAAATGAGTCCGCTTGTTGCAAATAGCCGTTCTTTAAACATACTAAAGTCGATGACAGGCTCTGCCGCACGACGCTCAGCAATGATAAAGACGATTGTAAGCACTGCAAAGCTAGCGAATAAGCTAAAGCTTTGAGGAGATACCCAAGCAAACTCTTTGCCACCGAGTTCAACTGCGAACATCAGAGAGACTACCGCACCAACTAAAGTAAACGCACCAAGCCAGTCGATTTTTTGCTTAGTATGTTCGAGAGATTCTTTGTAGAAAAATGCAACCATGATAAAAGCAATTAGACCGAGTGGGATATTAATATAAAAAACCCAATTCCAATTAATATATTCTGTAATATATGCGCCAAGTAATGGTCCAAAGACACTCGAAATCCCAAATACCGCACCAAACATGCCACTCATTTTACCTCGGTGCTTTAAGGGCACAACATCAAACATGATAGTAAAAGCAATTGGCATTAACGCACCGCCACCGATGCCTTGAATGGCGCGGTAAAGGATTAGTTCATTGATCGTGTCGGCAGTACCACAGAGAACCGAACCAAACATGAAAACGATCAAACCAAAAATGAAAAACCGCTTACGTCCGTACATATCAGACAGTTTACCAAAAATTGGCATCCCTGCCATTTGCGCTACTAAATAAGCAGAGGTTACCCAGACAAATTTATCTACTCCTCCAAGCTCTCCAACAATTGATGGAAGAGCTGTCGTGACAATTGTATTGTCCATTGCCGCTACTAAAATTGCCAGTAGCAATCCGCCAATGACTACTTTCATATTGCTTTCTCTTTTGTTATACATCATATTTCGCCCCTCGCTCTTTTAAACTGATGAAAAGATATACATAGCATAATCCTTTCTGTATTCGAAACACAAATTCGAATAGCAAAAAAGTGAAAAGCAAAGTTTCGATGAAAATGTCGATGAATTAGAGGTAACGTAAAATCATTGATAGCATTTATCGAGGAATAATGAATGATTCAATAAAAAAACTATTCAGACTAGTTCGTTATTTTCGTTTACAAATACTGTTTTCTGTATTACAGTGACAATAAGAAGGGACCAGAAGTGAAGACTTTTATTCCACACGACTAGTTCTAAATGTTGGATAGCTATGCTGCCTAGTCTGGCAAAGTTTTCTTTTTGAATTTTTGCCGTAGATAAAAGCCAGTTCACCCAGACAAGCAGTTTTGCTGTTGTCTGTTTGAACTGGCTTTTTTGCACGATGTTTGTATGAATCGGGAAAAACTAACTAGTAATCATAAAAAAGGGGCGATGGATCATGGATTTTTCATTTACCGAAGAGCAAGAGATGTTGCGGCATACAACACGTGGATTTGTGGACAAAGAAATACTACCGTTTATCGAAGAATGGGATCGTACCGGTAAATCAGATCCTGCTATTTACAAGAAACTCGCAGACTTAGGTTTGATGGGTGTTTGCATACCTGAAGAATATGGTGGCGGTGGCATGGATTATAATTCGCTGGCAATTGTTTGTGAAGAACTTGAACGCGGGGACACAGCATTTCGCACAGCGGTTTCAGTTCATACGGGCTTGAACAGCTTGACCATTCTGCAATGGGGGACAGAAGAACAAAAGCAGCGATATTTAATCCCACAAGCAAAAGGAGAGAAAGTCGGAGCTTTTGGGTTGACCGAACCAAGCGCTGGGTCAGATGTAGTAGCGATGAAATCGACGGCTTTAAAACAAGGCGATCATTATTTACTAAACGGACAGAAGACGTGGATTTCACTATGTGATGTGGCAGATCATTTTATCGTATTTGCTTATACTGGAGACCAAGCAGAAAAGCACAAGGCGATTTCTGCATTTATTGTCGAGCGTACATGGAATGGATTTTCTTCTAAAGCGATTAAAGGCAAACACGGAATTCGTGCAGGCAATACCGGTGAACTATTTTTTGAAGATGTCAAAATACCGAAAGAAAACTTGTTAGGAAAAGAAGGCGAAGGATTTAAAATTGCGATGGCTGCTCTTGATAATGGACGATTTACCGTGGCAGCTGGGGCGGTAGGGCAAATCATGGCATGCTTAGAAGCGAGTGTCAGTTACTGCCGACAACGCCAAACATTCGGCCAAGAGATTGGGCGTCATCAATTGGTACAACAAATGATTGCCAACATGGAAGCTGGCTTTCAAATGAGTCGCCTACTTGTTTATCGTGCAGGAGAGCTAAAGAATAAAGGAAAGCGCAATACACGAGAAACTTCTTTGGCGAAATGGCAAGCTTGTGATTTTGCTTATAAAGCTGCAGATGATGCTTTCCAAATTCACGGAGCCTATGGCTATTCAGACGAATATCCAGTAAGCCGCTACTTACGTAACTCGAAAGCTCCGGTGATTTATGAAGGCACGCGTGAAATTCATACGATTATGCAAGCAGAATATGTTTTAGGATATAAAGAAGATAAAGCTTTATCACACACATTGCCAGCTTGGGAACAGCAAAGCGGTATAAGTGAATAATTCAATTTAAAATTACCCGAATCTTCTATTTTTATAGAGTACTATAGAAACAATGGTTTATACTAAAAGAGAGAGATTTTTTTATATTGCAAATGCAACAGCGAACAATGTGAACGGATTGAGAGATTAGTTTTTATAGGTAAAGGGTAATCTTTCAGTAGGTAAGAGAAACTGCTTAGTTGTAACAAAAAACCACAAAAAGAGGAGAATGAAGATGGAAATTTTAAAACGATTTAAAGATATTATGACGAGCAATATTCATGCGCTATTAGACAAAGCTGAAGATCCGGAAAAAATGATCGATCAATATTTGCGTGATTTGAATAGCGACTTAGGCAAGGTGAAATCAGAAACAGCTGCGATTATGGCGGCTGAAAAACGAGAACGCCGTGAACTGAGTGAAGTTGAAAAAGAAATTGACGACATGCAGCGCTATGCTGTAAAAGCATTAGAAGCAGGAAATGAAGAAGATGCTCGTAAGTTTTTGCAACGTAAAGCGGAGCTTTCTGAAAAATTAACAGATAAAAAGACGGCTGTAGAACTAGCAGCTGCCAATACGCAACAAATGCGCCAAATGCATGACAAGCTAGAATCGGATATCGGCGAACTAGAATCTCGTCGCTCTGAACTAAAAGGTAAAGCTGCTGTAGCAAAAACACAAAAACGAATGAACGATTTTGCTTCGTCAGTCGATGGAGCAGGTGAGCGAATTTCTGCTTTTGACAAAATGGAACAAAAAATCAACCAAGAGCTTGATAGAGCAAATGCAATGTCGGAACTAAATAAAAGTTCAGGAACTGATATTAAAGATTTGGCATCAAAATATGATGGTGACGCATCTGTTGATAATGAGCTAGAGTCGCTAAAAGCTGGCATCAATGTAGACGATGAATTAGCAGCATTAAAAACTCAATTAGGCAAAGACAAATGAGAATAGGTAGACAATATATTCTTGTGAGCTAAAGGGGGACGGATAGAATGGTCACTCAATATAAATGTCCAAACTGTGGCTCGGATATGGCATACGATAGCGAATCAGGCCATCTTTCCTGTCCGAACTGTGGCAGACAAGATGACATCGAAACATTTCCGGAAACGAATATTATTCGGAAGTTCGACCCAGGTGAAGCAAAAGAATACCATTGTGAAAACTGCGGAGCGGTTATTTTAACAGAAGCAGAAACCACAGCCACCCATTGCAGTTTTTGTGGTGCACCGGTGTTATTAGCAGATCGATTAACAGGAGACTTAGCTCCTGCTAAAGTGATTCCTTTTACCGTCAGTAAAGAAGAAGCTGTTGCTGCTTTTAAAAAGTGGACGAAAAATGGCAGATTAACGCCAAGAGGATTTACAAGTGGCGACCGCATAAAAAAAATGACGGGGATGTATGTGCCATTTTGGTTATATGATATTGAAGGAAAAGCTGATGTCGCAGCACTTGCAACGAGAGTACGTAGTTATACGACAGGCGATACGATTTACACAGAGACCGATTTTTATGATGTGCGCCGGGAGTTAGATCTCAGTTATTTAAAAGTGCCAGCTGATGCATCGGAAAAAATGGACGATGACTTAATGGATAAACTCGAGCCTTATAATTACGAGGAACTTAAAGATTTTAAAATGCCTTATTTAGCAGGGTATCTTGCGGAAAAATATGATTATGATGACGAACAAATATTTTCACGAGTCGAATCAAAAATCGTTCCTTATATCGATTCGTATATAGGCAGTACCATTTCAGGCTATTCAACTGTTAGCTATACCAACAAACAAATTCATACCAATAAAAAAAATGTCTACTATACGTTATTTCCTGTATGGATGGTTTATTACGACTTTGACAATAAAGAACATACTTTTGCGATGAATGGTCAAACGGGTAAAGTGGTAGGCAAGCCACCGATTAGCGCGTTTAAAGTGGCTGCCTGGTTTACCGGAATTGCAGCTTCCACATTTGCAGTAGTAAAAGCCATTTCGTTTGCTGTGGGAGGTGTTTTTTGGTGAGCACGTTTAAAGCAAAAGGATTGCAGATAATTTGTTTATTGCTTTTATTTATTGGAATAAGTGGCATGACTGTATTTGCTGCAGCCGATCAGCACATATACGATGATGCCAATTTATTGAGCAAAGCAGAAATAGTTGAATTAGAAGCGGTCGCGACAGAATATAGTCAGAAACAAGATGTAGATTTTTTGTTTTTAACTTCTGCTGATGAACAGTCAACAGACATCATTACATACATGAGTGATTTTTTTGATGACTGGGCAGTCGAAAACAACCAAGAAAATGCGGTTTTGCTGACGATGAATATTGCTACGCGCGATGTTTACTTAGCTGGTTTTGGAACAGCGGAAACAACACTAGATAACAAACGTGTCGATTTGGTACTCGATCGAATTATTTCGGAAATGCAAAATGGTGATTATGCAGATGCTTTCCGTGAAACGGTAACGACATCAAGCCGTTATATGGAGTTTAAGCCAGGTGTTAATCCGGAAAACATCTTTTTAAAAACATGGTTTCAAGTAGGAATTGCGTTACTACTAGGGGGAGCCGTTGTCAGTTTCATGCTCTACAATTCAGCTGGACGTGTCACGACAACAGCTAGCACTTATTTTGATGGCAATAATACGAGAGTGACAGAAACAAGAGACCAATTCCGGAATAAAACCGTCTCACGTCGTAAAGTTCCTAAAAGCAATAGTGGAGGTGGCGGCTTTGGTGGTGGTGGAAGTACCGGAGGCGGGCGATCATTTAGTGGCGGTGGACGCAAGTTTTAAGTGTGGATTGAACTAGAGGAAGGAATGAACAAAATGGGCTTTTTCGGCAATCAATTTTCAGATGTAGTGGAATGGGAAGAATTCAGAGAAGATATGATTTTCTGGAAATGGACCAATAACGAAGTGAAAAAAGGCAGTAAGCTTATTATTCGTCCAGGACAAGATGCTATCTTTATTAATAATGGTAAAGTTGAAGGGATTTTTGAAGATGAAGGTGAGTACGATATTGAATCAGAAATCGTGCCATTCCTATCGACGTTAAAAGGTTTCCGTTTTGGCTTTAATAGTGGCATGCGTGTTGAGGTTTTGTTTGTGAATACCAAAGAATTTACTGTCAGATGGGGGACGCAAAATCCAATCAATATCCCATCACCACAGCTTCCAGGGGGCATGCCAATTCGTGCAAACGGTACATTCCAATTTAAAGTTAGCGATTATATTGGGTTGATCGATAAAATTGCGGGCGTCCGAAGTAGTTATTTAGTGGAAGATGTGAAAATCCGGATTACGGCAATTTTGGATCAACTGTTAATGAGATGGATTAGTAAAGAAGGCAAGGACATGTTCAATTTGCAAGCGAATGCACGAGAAATTGGACAAGGCATTCAAGATGATTTAAATATGCAGTTAATGGACGATGGCATGAAAGTAACAGGCTTCCAAGTGATGAGTTTTAACTATCCGAAGGAAATTCAAGACATGATCAACAAAAGTGCGTCACACGGAATGGTTGGTGACGTTTCGAAATACCAACAAATTTCTGTGGCAGATGCTATGGGCAAGTCATCTGGGTCGAATACGGCATCTGATATGGCGGGTATGATGATGGGCATGAACATCGCGAAAGAAATGATGGACGACAAAAAAGAATCAGGTCCCAACAAACAGCAAAGCACAGCTACGAACACAAATGATTCCAACACTGGTTCAACAAGTGGTGATCAAACGGTACCGAAATTCTGTCCAAACTGCGGGCAAAAAAATGAAGGTTCGAAATTCTGTCCGAATTGTGGGCAGAAATTAGCATAACTAGAAAACAAAACCGCTAGAGGATGGAAATCCTGTAGCGGTTTTTCTATCTAGACTAGTTTAAGTGATAAGAAATTTGCCATTTTTTTATACAGAAACTTGTTTTTTCAAACGCATATAATACGTCCATAGTTTGACTAATAAGGACCCATAAATAGTGATGCAGAGTATAAATGCAAAAGTTCCCCATGATAGCCATTGAGACAACTCTGTTTTTTGATTAAAGCTATTAAATAGGAAATAAAGGTACAAAAGTGTAAAAGGTAAAAAGAAGGTAGTATACGTAAGGACCATCTTTTTAGCCTGGTTGATTCGAGTGGAATTATCGCTATATAATTGCGGTCGCCCTTGATCTTGTGTATATTCTTGACTCCAAATGGTCCACTTTTCTAAGTTCGAAATGGAGTTAAAGCAATTAGACCAGCCAGCTTCTTGATGAATGTTAAAATAACTTGCAGGTGGTTGGCGTTGGTAATCGACTTTATAAGCTATGCGACGCGGCTTGCCTTTAGAAAAGTGAAAAATCATGCCGATTGGATTGACACGCACTAAGTTGAATCCACGTTGTTCCATAGACTCAAGCCAGGTTTCCAATTTATCAGGAGAATACATCCAAGCGAATCGAATTTTAGTTACTCGGCGACCTGAATGTTTCAGTTCTCGTTTTCTTTGTTTTTCGACACTCGTGTTCGTTTGAATAGGCTCTACAACTAGTGGTTCACTCATTTTTTTATTTGTTTTTGTAATTTTGATAATAGAGTAAATGCCTAGTATAACCAATCCAATGACTATTGCAAAAAATAAATACGTCAAAATCCAATATGGGCTTTCTTCTACAACAACAGCTTCACCCATGAATAGATAGGAAAAAGCTAAAGAAATGGGAGCTGCGAGTACAGCCAATAAATAAAATAAAAGTCCATAGAAAAGATACGTAATCCTTTGGTTGTGTTTAATAACTCCATCTCTAGTGGGGAATTTTTTTATGGACTCTATAGATTGACTGTTTGTCGAAACTTGCCATTTTCCAGCTAGTGCAGCCATTTCCCAACCGTCGTTTAGCAAAGTTGAAGAAAGTGTAGGTGATTTAAATTTGTCATAAGCAATTTGATAAAAACGCAATTCCGCATCACCTTCATTAAAATAAAAGCAGCGCGTCCATCGATCTAATTTCTCAAAGATATGGCCATCTTTTGCCATTTGTGAGAGCCACGTTTCAGTTTTTTCAACGTCATAGCTCCAGAAAGGTCTATATATTTTAATCATTGGAAATCCTCCTCAAAAGCTAAAGCGTTTTGATGTAACTCTTTAAGTCTTTGAATTTCTCGATTCATTAATTGTTTGCCAGTATCGGTGATTTCGTAAACCGTTTTTCGATATTCGTCCGCGAATACCACAATGACACCATCTTTTTGCATTTTTGTTAAAGTGCCATAAACAGTACCTGATCCAAGAACAAGTCGTCCTGCTGTAAGGTCTTCAACATGTTTAATAATCCCATAGCCATGACGCGGTGTTGTTAAAGATAACAAGATATAAAAAGCGGTCTCTGTCATAGGCACATATTTTTTTAGCATTTTTTGAATATCCATTTATAGAGCCTCTCTTCTATATGTCACACCTCGACTATATCACATCGTGACATATTGTGTATAGTTTAACTTTTTCTAAAGTAGACGGAATATTCAAATTTATATTTTGACATTCTATTAAAAGAGAGTATGATGAAGATAAAAGAAGGAGGAATTACTATGGAAGCCACCTTTGGTTTTGTGCCTATGCTTGTCATCTCGGCCATCATGATTGTGCTCATCATGTCCTATTTCTTCTTCCACCACTGGGCAAAATGAGTACAAAAAAGTAAATCCGCATGTCGACATGCGGATTTTTTTATGCGCTAAAATACAAAAAATCCACCTCCATTACGTGGGAGGTGGATTTTCTCGTTTATACAAATAGATGAGCAAACAATACAAGAATTGGTAAGGTGATGATTGTACGTAAAACGAAGATTACTGCAAGTTCCCAGAACTTCACAGGAATGTTTGAACGCAAGATTAAAATGCCGATTTCAGACATATAAATAATTTGCGTCAATGACACTCCAGCTAGAACAAAGCGAGTTAATTCACTTTCAATTCCACCACCAAGTACTGCTGGTAAGAACATATCTGCAAAACCAACTAAGAAAGTAGGTGCCGCCTCAGCTGCTTCAGGCAATCCGAACATTGTCAGTGCCGGAATTAATGGATAAGAAATAATTTTGAAAAGTGGAGTGTATTCAGCCACGATCAAAGCGATTGTACCTAGAGCAAAAACAAGCGGGATTAACGCTAGCCAAATATCGAGTACTGTTTCGACTCCCATTTTAGCAAGCTTTTTCGGGCTTGCCGCACTGCTTGCTTTGCGACGAGCTTCATCAAATCCCCATTGAAATAGAGAAGCACCTTCAGGAATAGTGTCATCGACTTGCTTTCCAACTGGAGCGTAGTAGTCATCTTTCTTCCGAGATAGCGGGGGAATGCGTGGCATAATAATCGCTGCCACTAAACAAGCGACGGATACGGCTAAGTAAAACGGGAAGAACAAATGACCAATGCCGACAACATTTGCAACGACTAAACTAAACGCAACAGAGGCAATCGAGAACGTCGTTGCAATAACAGAAGCTTCACGTCCAGAATAGTTACCTTCATCGTATTGTTTCATCGTTACCAAAACTCCAACGGGCGCTGCGCCCATCCAAGAAGCCATCGCATCGATCGAAGAACGTCCAGGTAAAGTAAAGACAGGACGCATGAATTTGTTTAATAAAGTTCCGACAAATTCCATTAAGCCAAATTCTACGAGTAATGGCAGTAGAATCCCAGCAAATAAGAACCAAGTTAACAATACAGGTGCTAAGTCATACAGCACAACCCCACCTGTGGCTCTTGACGAAATGATTTCAGGACCCATTTCGTAATACGCCATAAATCCAAAAGTAAATGCCAATACACGAACAACTAGACCTAAAGGTCCGTTAATAAAAGTACTGCTTAAGAAGGGAGAGTTTTGAACAAACTCAGGCTTTGTGATTGTAGCCAGTACGCTAGCCAGTGCTGAAAAGCCGAGTAAGATAACAATAAATCCAGGAATAACATCACCAAATGTAGATAATAAGAAGGAGGCCAAAATGCCGACACCAATTGTTATTTGCCCATCATAAGAAATCGGACATAAGAAAAGTAATGCGCCGATAATGGAAGGAATTAAAAACTTCCACGTATCGATGGATTCAATCGTCTTTTTTTCGCTTTGTAACATGGTCATATAATTTCCCCCCCAATAGGTGTGTTTGTATATTTCTTTAGTTTGCGGACAACGGATGGTTGGCTAATCCCTAGAATATGCGCCATTTCAGTTGTTGTTCGGTAGCGCTTTTGTGCATTCAGCACTACTTTCTTCTCAACCGATTCCAAAATATGAGGAAGTGTTTGACCTTGAAGTTCAAAGCCGATGCGTTCATCTGAATCAGGTTGGTAAGTGATGGGAAGGTCATCGAGTGTGATGAGTACTGACTCATTTTCGATATAGCTACGTTCTAATACATTACGTAATTCACGAAAATTACCTTTCCAAGGCAACTGCAATAAGTGGAAATACAAATCATCGGTAATTGATTTTTGTTGGGTATATTTTTGATTTAGCTCTTCTATTACACGACTGATCGTTTGGTCTAAATCTTCGGGTCGTTCTCTTAACGGGAATAATTCTATAGAAGCCAAATGTAAAAAATAAAACAAATCTTCACGAAATTTACCGGCAGTAACAGCTTCTTCAATTGAGGTCGTACTAATAGCAAGTACACGCGCAGTATGTGGTTGTTGCAAAATCTTATACAGTATTGCTTGTGAAGCAAGTGACAATTGTTCAATTTCATTAAGTACCAGTGTTCCTCCTGCGGCTAAGTTTATATAACCTTCATCACCAAGCCCTGTAAAGCTGATTTCAAACACCGATTCAGGAATTGCGCTGCAATTGACTTCGATAAAAGCAGCATTTTTCCGACTGCTCTGTGAGTGAATAAATTTAGCTAACGCCGTTTTTCCGGTACCAGGTTCTCCACAGATTACAACAGGAACTTCGAGCTGCGACATCTTACTAGCTATTTGAAGTGCACGGCTTGATGAAGGACTTTCCATAACACATCCCTCAACATGAAGTTGCTGATTGCGGAGGTGAGCAAGCTCTCCTTTTACTTTAGACATTTCTGCTTCTAGATTTACTAGGTACTCTTTCATGACCATCAACTGAGACATGTCGTAAGAATAACTAACAACAAAGTCCACTTCACCGCTATCGTTGAAAAGAGGAATCCCTGTAATCAATGCTTTTTTTCCAGAAGGCGTATTTTGTCTAATGACCACTTTTTTCTTTTGTTTTAATACGAGAGGCGTGATAGCAGGAGAAAAGATTCCTGCCGCTTCTAAATCGTAAACAGATTTTCCAAGTAATTCTTCAGCCGTTACACCGTATGCATCGCCACTGCATTTAGAGGCTTTGATGATGCGACCTTCTCGTGTAGTCACGATAATGTCTTCATCATACGTTTCGATAATTTCTTCGTTGGTATTGGGAAGCAGAAATAAATTGTTCATTACTGTCCTCCTTTATTCATTATTGTATAGACTATACATTATTGAATAATCGAATTACAAGAGTTTTTTTTATTAATTTTGAATAACTTCATGTAATAATAGGCTTTTTTAGGAATCCTTGAATATCCAAACGAGTTTTAATTAATTCTATAATTTAATTCTTATAAGTGAATAAGTATTTTTATAAACTATATATAATAAGAGCTGCATGATAAAGTGATTAATAGAAGTAATTTTCTGAAAACTAAAATATGACATGATACATAATTGGTGTATATAATTACAAAACAATAAATAAGCTGTCACCTAAAGATCAGAGAACCTGACTTTAGGTGACAGCTTGTTTTTTATAAACAATTTTATTCGACAGCGACCAATTCTTTTGTAACGGTACCATCTAAGTTTACTGATTTTACTTCCCCATAACCTTCTACCATATAATAAACATGACCTTTTTCAGAAAATTGGGGGTTGGCGGCAACTGTAACTTCTACGGCATTAGTAAATGTCTTAAACGGTGTGTGTACCGTTACGTTCGTTTTCGTGATGACACGAGGAGCTGAATACTCAGTATCCGTATACCAGGCTTGTCCAATTTTAATTGGATAAATTAATTCTGTGTACGCCTCTGAATAGGGCATACCAAATATATAGCTTTCATGTGTTTCGAATTCTAATGTATCAGTTAATAAAGATCTATCTTCTTTATAGATGCTCCAAACAAAGCCCATCTCTAACCCGTAGCGCGATGGTACGTAATTATAGACATGCCGCTCTGCTCCATATTCCGTATCATAACTATAAGATTTTGTTTTGTCTCTTAAATAAGAGTTTGAAATGGTTGCTCGGTTTTTAAACTTAGCTTCAAGACCGCGTGCTAGAAATGCAGAAAACTGCCCCCGCGTTACCTTTACATTTGGACGAAACGTTTTATTTGGATAACCGATGGTAATATTAGCCGCTAGTATTTGTTGGATGGGCTCGAAAACGGCCATGTCAGGTGAGATATCTGTAAAGCTGACATCTGCACGGAAGGGGACAACGAACAAACGAGACAAAATAAACGCCATTTCAGCTCTAGTGATTGTGTTGTTTGGGCGATAAGTGCCGTCCGGATAGCCATTGATTAACTTGGCTTTTGCTGCGGCTGCAATATACCCGCTTGCTTTGTGAGAAGAAGGTACATCTGAAAAAATGGTATTCTGTTGCTTGCCATCAAATCCTTTTAGACGACCGATCATCATAACTACTTCGGCGCGTGTTACTCCTGAGTCTGGATGCATCGTGCCATCGGGATAGCCATTTAATACATTACGTTCGATGAGATAATTGATTTCGTCGTAAAACATATGAGACTTTGGTAAATCAGAAGCTGCGGCAACAGGAAATGCTAATGACAAAGTTAACAAGAAACAAAGTAGAACAATAAGCTTTCTCACTGTGTTCACTCCTCAAATTCGATTTCACCGTCTTTAGCAACGAAGGTTTTCTTAATTTGAGTGACAATAGCGATTTGCTTTACTGCACATATACCCAAAATGTAAAAAAAGTAACAATAAAAGTTTCATGAAATTTCCAGAAACATTACCTTACTTTACAAATAAATATTCACAACAAAAAGTAGCGTAATATTGTTTTACTGACGATGATAACGTTTTCTTCTAGCAAAAAGTAGATTGAAGTTAAATGATAAAACATAGTTATGTTGAAAATTGATTTGCGCTAATGAAAAACTCTTTGTATAATAAAATCTAATTATTAATTTTAATGAATAAATATTCATTTTTATAAGAGAGGATTGAATGTTTTTGACATTTACACAGCAGACTAATCCAATGAAAAAGCAATCGTCTTATGAATACATACATGACATACATAAAAAAGTTAGAAATCGAAATCCAGGAGAAGCAGAGTTCTTGCAAGCAACTTGGGAAGTGTTTGATTCGTTACAACCGGTATTTGAACAACACCCAGAGTATGTAGAACAAGGAATACTCGAACGTATTTCTGAACCAGAGCGATTTATTGAATTTCGCGTAACGTGGGAAGATGATGCTGGGAATGTCCATGTTAATCGCGGATACCGTGTACAGTTTAATAGTACACTTGGACCGTTTAAAGGTGGGTTAAGGTTTCATCCTAGCTTGACTGCGAGTGTTGTGAAGTTTCTTGGCTTTGAACAAATCTTCAAGAATGCTTTAACCGGCTTGCCAATTGGTGGGGGAAAAGGTGGATCTGACTTTGACCCTAAAGGAAAGTCAGACCGTGAAATTATGCGTTTTTGCCAAAGTTTTATGACAGAACTTAGCCGTCATATTGGTCCGGATATAGACGTTCCAGCAGGAGATATAGGAGTCGGTAAACGAGAAATCGGCTATATGTTTGGCCAATATAAACGTCTTAGGAATGCATCAGAAGCTGGCGTTTTTACAGGGAAAAATCCAGAGAATGGTGGTAGCCTCATTCGTAAGGAAGCCACAGGATACGGCACCGTCTATTTTGTTGAAGAAATGCTGAAAGATCGAGGACATTCCTTTACAGACAGTAAAGTTATTGTTTCTGGATCTGGAAATGTGTCGATTTACGCAATGGAAAAAGCGATTGAGTTTGGTACAACAGTTGTTGCGTGTAGCGACTCGGAAGGATTTATTTACGACCCAGGTGGTATTGATGTGGAAACCGTCAAACAATTAAAAGAAGTAGAAAGAAAACGGATTTACCATTATCTTGAACATCACCCAAATGCTCAATACGGTAATGATAAATCAGAAATCTGGACGATTCCGTGTGACATTGCTTTGCCATGTGCAACACAGAATGAAATTAATAGAGAAAGAGCAGAAGCTATGGTGGAAAACTCAGTTAAAGCTGTTGGGGAAGGCGCAAATATGCCGTGCACTGAAGAAGCGGTACGCGTATTAACGAATAATGGCGTTTTGTTTGCTCCAGCGAAAGCGGCAAATGCAGGCGGTGTAGCTGTTTCGGCGATGGAGATGTCTCAAAACAGCATGCGGTACTCCTGGTCAGCTGAAGAAGTAGATGAAAAATTATTGCAGGTTATGAAAAACATTTACAAAACATGTACAGAAACTGCCGCGCAATATGGTTCTCCAGGCAATCTTGTAATTGGAGCTAATATTGCAGGGTTTAAAAAAGTGGCAGATGCAATGATGAGTCACGGACTAAACTAATTGATGGCTAGCAAAACCATTCCCTTTTTAATAAGTGGGAATGGTTTTTTTATGCCTGTAGGTATTTATTTAAAGTGCTCATTGACTTACAGTTAGTAATAAGAAGAATGAGCAAAGGATGAGAGACGTGAAAGATTTTGCTACTCACGATGAGCAACTAGAAATACTCGAAAAGCGTGGACTAATAGTGGCAGACAAAGCTGCTGCAAGACGGATTTTATCGCGTGAGAATTATTATGCTTTGATCGATGGTTACAAAGAGCCTTTTCTTGAGCATGATGTAAAACTTAATCCGTACGGGTTAGAACGCTATCAAGAAGGAACAGATTTTAGTCATATTTGTGCATTGCATCGTTTTGATCGGGATTTAAGGATGTTATTACTGAACGAACTGCTAAAGTTTGAAAAAAATATGAAATCAAAATTAGCTTATCGATTTTCTGAAAAGTTTAAAAGAGCAGGGAGCTTTCTAGAGACAAACAATTTCAGTGTGGACAGCCAACATCATCATGAGCGAGATCGTATTATTTCAACGCTCGCCAACTTAATCAAAAGTCATAAAAAGCGCGATAAAGTAAGGTACCCGGCCATTCGTGAATTTTATGATAAACATAAAGATGTCCCGCTTTGGGTACTGGTCAATTTTTTATCGCTTGGGCAAATCACTCATTTTTATACAGTTATCGACGAAGGACTACGTGATCAAATCGCTCGTGATTTTGCTGAAGAATATAGCGAGCAATATGGGTTGATGACTTTAAAGGCGAGTGAGTTAGACGCTATTTTGCGCATTGTTTTCCCGTATCGCAATAAATCGGCGCATGAAGAAGTGCTATACCGTTATCACCTGACGCACCCAGTCGAGTTAGAAACATTAGAAGAGCGATTAGAGATGAACAAAGGAAGCTTGAGTGAAGCGACTGTTTTTTCATTACTATCTCTAGTAAAACTAACTTTAACAAAAGCTGACTATGATCAATTTTCATTAACATTAATGCAGCTAATTAAGAGGTTAGAAATGTCCATTCAAAAAAGAGCATTTACGAAAATTATGAAAGATGCCGGATTTAGTAGCTGACAAGAAATCCTACTTAACAGGAAGGTGATGTTAATGAAGTATGTAGCATTGTTGCGTGGTATTAATGTAGGCGGGAAAAATAAAGTTGAAATGAAAAAATTGACACTAGCATTCGAAGAGGCGGGCATGACGAGTGTCACGACGTACATCAATTCAGGAAATGTCGTTTTTGTCTCAACAAATGATTATAAAGAAACGATAGCAGCGACTTTAGAACGAGTGATTTTCAGCCATTTCGATTTGCAGATCCATGTATTAGTTTATAGTTCGGACGAGTTTTTAAAGATTGCACAATCAGTGCCGGAAAGTTGGTCAAATGATCAAGCCATGAAAAGCGATGTCTTGTTTTTATGGCAAGATGTTGACGATGAAACGATAGTAAATCGCCTGCCTATCAAACTCGATATTGACCGCGTAATATACGTACCTGGTGCAATTCTTTGGTCGGTTGATAAAGACATGGTTGTAAAGAGCGGGATAGGGAAACTCGTAGGAACTGCTCTTTATCGGCGGATGACAGTTCGTAATGTAAATACAGTTAGAAAAATCTCGGCGCTATTGAAAAGTCTATAAAAAATCCCGGTCTCTTTTCAACAGAGATCGGGATTTTTAACGATAATTAACCAAGCCACTATAAATTTCGACAATGTCATGTAATTTCATGCGCACTAAACCACTCGACGAGGGTGCGACATATTCAATGACACCTGGGACAACCGATTCTTTTTGAACACCCCATGAAACAGTTTTTCTTTTACTGAATTGCTGATAAACTCCTTTGCCAACAAAACAAACAGTTTTTGGATGAAACTGCATGATTTTTTCTTTTAGCAATTCGGCACCTTCAGCATATTCGTCTGTGGAAATTTCCGCCGCTTCTTTAGTTGGTCTGGCAACGATATTCGTTAAACCAAATCCTAGCTTCAGTAGTTCGCTGTTTTCTTCAGGGCGGTATTTCCGTGAAGTCAATCCAGCTTCATAGAGAATTTTCCAAAATCGGTTGTTTGGATTAGCATAATGAAAGCCGGTTTCAGAAGACCGGATGCTCGGATTAAATCCGACAAATAAGATGTTTAAATTTTTTTGCAGATGATCAGGAATCGGTTCTAGCTGCAATATAGAAAGCCTCCTTTAGCGTCTGCCGTGCTTTTGTTGAAAGTCTTTATCAGATTGCAGAAGGTACAAAATCCCTTCGATTAATCCAATAACTGCGGGAATCCCTGTCCAAAAGAACAGTAAGTAAAGAATGCCCATTCCCGGTTTACCTAAATAAAATTTATGTGCACCAAAGTCACCAAGAAAAATACCGAGTAACCCAGCTGCTAATTTGCTTTTCACTGTTCATCATCCTTTCGTTTCTATAATAGTCTATTCCCTATTTAACAAATTATAATGATGCAAGTAAAGATTATTTTCTCCCTACCAGGATACCCATTATTATACAAGTATCACTAAAATTTAACAATGTAAAATTATGGATAGGGTATTTTGTCATAGATATTCACATAATAGGAATGAAAACCTTATTATAAATAAACTTAAATTTTTTTTATATTTTTGGTTTTATTGTTGATCTAGCGGTTATACTGAAAGATATTTAAACGGAAGTAGGTGACCACCCCATCTAAAATCCATACAATTTTCGATTTTTTGACTTGGTATTTTTTTGCGAATTCTGCTACACTATCAACTTGAAATTAATTTTCTGAAAAAATGATGCTGGATGATGGAATAGATAAAAGTTGAAATAGACACTCGAAGTTTTTCAGATTTAATTTGCTGAGATGCGGTTGGATTTGAAGGGGATATGAGGTCTTTGTGAGGGATGAGTTATGAGTAAGAAATGGTGGAAAGAAGCAGTTGCCTACCAAGTGTATCCGAGAAGCTTTAAGGATTCGAATAATGATGGTGTGGGCGATATAAATGGCGTAACAAGCAAACTGGATTATTTAAAAGATCTAGGAATTGACGTAATTTGGATTTGTCCAATGTATAAATCGCCTAATGATGATAACGGATACGACATAAGCGATTATCAAGACATCATGGATGAATTCGGCACAATGGAAGATTTTGATCGTTTGCTAGAAGAAGTTCATGCTCGGGGGATGAAGCTGATTATCGATTTGGTAATCAATCATACGAGTGATGAGCACCCGTGGTTCATGGAGTCACGCGCTTCAAAAGATAATGACAAACGCGATTGGTATATATGGAGTGATGAGCCGACTAACTGGGAAAGTATTTTTGGTGGTCCGGCATGGGAATACGATCAAGCAACAAGGCAGTATTACTTGCATTTATTTTCTAAAAAACAGCCAGACTTGAATTGGGAAAACCCAGAAGTGAGGCAAGCATTATACGATATGGTCAATTGGTGGTTAGACAAAGGTATCGATGGATTCCGCGTTGATGCCATTAGCCACATAAAAAAAGAGTTGAGTGATGTGGAAGATCCTGAGCAAAATTTATATGTTCCAGCTTGGGAGAAGATGATGAATGTTAAAGGGATTCAGCCGTTGCTTGCGGAACTGCGTGATGAAACGTTTGCAAAACACGATATCATGACAGTAGGCGAGGCAAATGGTGTTCAAGCACATGATATCAAAGATTGGATTTCAGAAGATGATGGGAAATTCGATATGGTGTTTCAGTTTGAAAGCATGGGGCTATGGGATACAGATTCGACAACTGGAATCGATGTTCCAAAGTTAAAAGAAGTATTGACCAAATGGCAAAAAGCTGTCGAAGGTCATGGCTGGAATGCGCTATTCATCGAAAATCACGACAAACCACGAATTGTGTCTTCGTGGGGAAATGATCAACAATATTGGCGAGAAAGCGCGACTGCAATCGCCTGTATGTACTTTTTCATGCAAGGTACACCGTTTATTTATCAAGGTCAGGAAATCGGGATGACCAACGCGCCGTTTGATGAATTGACGCATTACAAAGATATTCAAACGCATAATCTCTACCATTACAACCGTTCCGAAGGGATGGAACATGACGCCGTGATGACCATCATCAAAGCACAGAGTCGTGACCATTCACGAACGCCGATGCAATGGGACGCCAGCCCGAACGCAGGGTTCTCGGATGCGGATCCGTGGCTACGCACTAACCCGAATTACGAAGAAATTAATGTAGCAGCGCAGCTTCGCGATCCGCATTCGATTCTCTGGTTTTATCGGAAGATGATTTGGCTCCGCAAACAGCATGATGTTCTCGTCTACGGGAACTATGAGCTGCAAGACGTGGATCACGAATCAATTTATGCTTATACTCGTACGAATGAAGAAAAAACAATTTTGGTTATTACCAATTTGACAGAGTACGCATGTTACTGGGATGAACCGGAATCTGCAAACTGTTTGTTGCATAATTATCAGCAACTTGATCCAAAACAATTACTTCCATTTGAAGCACGCGTATATGAATTGTGAATTTGAAAAACCCCTTGTGCTCTTGAGCGCAAGGGGTTTTTTTGTGCGAGTGAGCTTTATTTTGTAATTTGCAAACAAACGAGCGGATTGCGCAAACAAACTCTCGGGTTCCGCAAACAAAGCCTCGCATCCCGCAAACAAACGTCACGATGCTGCAAACAAACTCTTTTATCCCGCAAACAAAATCTAATTTGCTGAATAAATCCTTATGTAACTTAAAAAGAAGCGCTCAAAACTATGTCTTCCAGCTTAAAGAACATGAATAATGAAATTGAAATCTCCTTGAGCTCGAGAGCGCAAGGAGATTCCCGTACGTAAAGAGCTTAATTTTACGTTTTGCAAACAAATATCGCTATCGCGCAAACAAACTACTGGATCCTGCAAATAAACCCAGTTATCGCGCAAACAACCGTCTTGATTCCGCAAACAAACTCCATCATCCCGCAATCAAACTAGAAATCCAAATGTTGAATCCTTATGTAGTGCAAAAAAACTGATTTAAAGAGCATTCTCCACTTCAAAACATCAAAAAAACCCATCTTGCCCGAAGGCAAGATGGGTTTCGATAGTTTGCGGCGTTCCAAGCCACGTTCCACAACGTGTTCCTAAAAGGAGTGCTTGTCCGTCTTACGCAAACGAGCTCATCGCGTAGTTAACAATAAAGTATTTGTTGGGATAAGTCAACTTGTGGAATTCGAGATACTCCCACGTGGAAATTCTGAATCAAGGAATCAAATAAGAAAAATCACAAATAGAATGAATTCCGTTAGTAAAACACTGGTAAATACCAATAAAAACCTTTAAAGACGAACTATTATTTGGAAAATATTATTTAATGTTCGTAAAAATGTTGACCGACATTCTTCTATTTGTTATAGTTACCAAGTGATAAACATTATATCGCTCGTATAAATTCGGTAATATGGTCCGAATGTTTCTACCAGGTTCCCTTTAAAGAACCGGACTACGAGCTAGAGTTTTGATTGCTTGGCGTGTGTAGACTCTCCGACTCAATTTATGCTTTGGCTCCAAAGGTCCGACCGGTAGAAGCCGATCCTGGATCTTTTTTTGATCCAATTACCGAATAGAGCATACACCTAGGAGGAATTCACATGACAAAAATGAAAACAGCTATTAGCAAACAAATGCTAGTATCCATCATGGCGATGGTTTTATTGGTCGTATTGGCAGGATGCAGTTCTACAACTGAGTCAAGCGAAACAAACAAAGAAAAAGAAGAAACGAAACGTCCTATTCTCATTCAAGGTCCAATGCCGATCGAAGCTGAGAAATTCGCAGAGCGTTTGGAGAATGTTGAAATCGAAGAATCAGGATCTACATATGAATTTTATATCGGTACAGTAAATGATTATCCTGTTATTGTTTCAAAAACAGGTAAAGGTATGGAAAACACAGCAGCTGCAACAGCGATTGCGATTGAAAAATACAATCCGGCTGCCATCATCAACCAAGGTACATCAGGTGGACATGATCCAGAGTTGAATGTTTTTGATATCGTCATTGGTGAACGCACAGTTAATATCGGTTCGATGAAGACAGGCGACCGTGCAAAAGGAGAAGGCATTGAAGCAACAGAATGGAAGCCGATGGACGTTATGGCTTCTGAAGGAAGTGCCGGAGAAGATCCAAATGCTGAGAAGGCGCGTTACTATGATGCAGATCCAGATCTTTTAGCTGCAGCTATTAATGTGAAAGATAGCTACACACAAGGTAAAGTGGTTGAAGGTACCATTGGATCCGCAGACGTATGGAATAATGAAGTCGACCGCATCAATTGGTTCCATGAAAACTTCGAAACTTCTGTTGAAGAAATGGAATCAGCATCATCTGCAATGATTTCAAAAGCATACGATGTACCGTTCTTAGCAATCCGTATTTTATCAAACAATAAAACAAACGACGGCAAATATAACCCAGACACAGCCGCTGCAAATCAAGAATACGTTTACGAAGTCGTACAAGAATACATTAGGTTTTTAGAAAGTAAATAAAAATAGTGTCCAAATGAAAAAGCATTCTCACTCTGATTAGTAGAGAGAATGCTTTTTCCTATTTCACAATATGATCAATTGTCACTTTATCCATCTTGCCTTGTCTTGGTGTTAACCAAGCAGCAAGTTCATAAGTGGCAGGTTCGAGGTCAAGTGGTGGAATTTCCAAGTCGTAACTTAGTTTATCTCCGCTATCAATAGTTTCTTCACCTAAAGCTTGTGCAAATACACTGACAGACGAAAAAAGGAAAACTACTTCGCCGCTGTCATTTGTTAATGAAAAGTCGAAGCGTTGGCTACTCGTAAATTCGAAAGTTTGCGTTTCACCGGTTTCATTTACTAAACTATAGCGATAAGTATTGTCGTTAATTTGTTCGATTGCCGGTTTCATCTCTGCAACTTCCTCACCATTTGTTTCGGTTTCTTCAATTGTGGGTTTTTCAGAATCGTTATCGGTTTCGTCACTTTTCTCGGTTCCACAAGCTGCTAAAAATAAGACAGCAAATAAAATCAAAAATGCTCCGAGCCAGTTAAATCTTTTCATGATGCTTCCTCCTAATCGATTTAGAAACAAGAAACTTGCTTTCTCATAAGAACGTTGAGGTACCTGAAAAGTTACACGACTAATTAAGAATCGACTGAATATTTTAATGGCCGCCTACACATTAAGACGCTCACACTGTAGAATAGGGATTATGAGATTTCGCATTATTCTATTAGCTGGATGAAAGGGGAACGAAATACATGAAAACAGACTTCCATTTTTCTAAAGAAATTGAAAGAGCTTTTAAAAACGACCCACCTGGTCAGTGGATGTCTCCAATGCCAGCAGGATGCTTGCGTCTTAGTTCGGGATATCCAGCGCCATCGCTTGTTCCTTCTGAAGAAATTAAACAAGCGGTTGCTCGCTTACTAGATGAGGAGCGAGACTTACCACTACATTACATAGGTAGTCCGAGAGTTCCGCAATTAAAAGAGTTTCTTCAAAATCGAATGGCGCAACGCGATGTAGAAACGGCAAACGATGAATTGCTTGTCACGTCTGGTGCTTGTCAGGCAATTGATTTGATTGCGCGTATTCTTCTAGACGATAAAGCAGTTGTTGCTGTCGAATCACCGACTTATATGGAAGCATTGGAAATTTTCCAAAACTATACAGAGCATTACATTACCATTCCAATCGATGAAAACGGATTGCAAACTGAAGTATTAGCAGAAATGTTAGCCGAGCGTAAAGATAAAGGCTTACCCATTCCGCGATTGCTTTATACCATTCCGACCTACCAAAATCCGACAGGTACAACTTTGTCACTCGCACGCAGACAGCATGTGATGGAACTAGCAGAGCAATATGACTTTCTTGTTTTAGAAGATGACGCTTATGGAGAGTTAGGTTTTGGTGAAAGGCCACGACTATTAAAAGCGATGGACACTCAAAACCGTGTAATTTATGTAGGTTCATTATCGAAAGTTGTAGCGCCAGGCATGCGCATCGGTTGGGTAGTAGCGGACAAACGATTAATTGCGCCGTTAAGTTGGTTTAAAAAAGATTTAGATCATCCGTTTGACCAAGCGACGATGGCTTCATTTCTTGAAGCAACTGATTTTGACGAGCATTTGGAAAAGTTAACAACTGTATATGAGTCTAAATGTGCCACAATGTTATCGGCTTTAGAAGAATTTTTGCCACCTTCTGTTTCGTGGTTTGTGCCAAAAGGCGGTTACTTTGTGTGGGTTCAAATTCCGGATGTTGATACTTCAAAAATGCTGCAGGAGGCATTTGCTGCAGGTGTAGCTTTTGTTCCAGGAAAATACTTTTTCTTAAATCAGCAAGAAGGTCTACAGTATTTAAGATTGTCATTTAGTTATGCAAGTCATGAAGAAATTGTTAAAGGTGTGGAGTTGTTAGGAAGAGTAGTAGGGACACATATCGTATCAACAGCTAAAAATGTAGAGTAATATACTAGCTATTCTAAAGCACGTTAAAACAACCAAACTCGTCAATCTATTGATGAATTTGGTTGTTTTTTATTTTTTCAATATAAGAATAAAAGAATATAAGAATTGACTATATTTTCAGAATACTGTAAAGTTAATACTACTATTTGAGAAAATCCGGAGATTTCTAACGGGCGCTCAAGAGCTAGAAGTTTCCAAGACAGGAGGAACTGCTATAGGAAGAACGAGACATTTAGAGAAGGAGGAATTTAAATGAATATAACAGCAGCACTCAGACAAAATGCTAAACGCTTTCCAGACAAGGTGGCCATTTCTTGTGATGGAAGAACTTACTCATACCAAATACTAAACGAAGAAATCAATCGAATGGCGAATGGACTAGTAGAAACTGGCTTACAAAAAGGTGATAAGGTTTCGCTATTTATGAAAAACTCGGATTATAATGTTCTAGCATTTTTTGCGGTTTTAAAAGCTGGCGGTGTTGCCGTGCCTGTTAATTACCGGTTAAATGCAGAGGAAAGTGGATACATTTTCGGACAATCCGAAAGTAGATTTATTTTTTGTGATGCCGAATTTGAGGGTATAATTATAGAAGGAAAGGGACGAGCAACCTCACTTCAACAAGTAATTGTCCATCCTACTCCTGTAAATAACGATTATCTGAGTTGGGAAAGTGTATTAAGCGACAGTGCATTAGAACCGTCGGTCGAAGTATTAAATACCGATAATGCTGAAATTCTTTATACATCTGGCACTACTGGAAAACCAAAAGGTGCGTTGTTTGATCATCAGCGTCTTGCAAATGTCAGTGCGTCGTTTGTTTTTGGTGTCGGACTAGATGCTGAGGACCGTATTCTTCATGCAGTGCCACTGTTTCACTCGGTTCAATTAAACCTTTATTTATTCACTGGTATTTTGCTTGGAACGTCCAACATCATCTTATCTGAATTTGATCCTGAACATGTAATCCAGGCAATTGAAGAATTCCAAGTATCTGTGTTCTTTGGCTTACCAGATATGTACGAAGCTTTATTGCTTGCACCTAATGCAGAAACAGCTAACTTGTCTTCTGTCACCAAATGTATGTATGGGGCAGATCCCATCGATCCGGAACTTGTCAAAAAAGCAATGGATTTTTTCGGTCACCAGCAATTTTATAATTTATGTTTGCTAACTGAAGGTGGACCAGGAGGAGTCTTTTTACTACCAGAACAGCATGAAGCTAAATTGGGATCAGGTGGAAAGCCGATGTATTTCATGGAAGTGCGGGTAGTGGATGATGACTTTAAAGATGTTCAACCCGGTTTGATTGGTGAATTTGTTATAAAAGGCAATACCGTGATGAAGGAATATTACAACAAACCGCAGGAAACAGAAGAAGCTTTCCATGACGGATGGTTATTGACTGGAGATTTAGCGACAATTGACGAAGATGGGTTTATCTCGCTCGTTGATCGTAAAGCAGACCGCATCATTTCAGCTGGAGAAAATATTTTTTCGATTGAAGTAGAACAGGTCACGGCAAATCATCCTCAAGTGGCAGAAGCAGCAACTGTTGGTTTACCAGAAGAAGAGTGGGGAGAGATTGTGGGTGTCATCATTGTGCCTGAAGAGGGAGAAACGATCGAAGAAGATCAATTAATGGATTACTACTTGGAGCATCTTCCTGGATATAAAATTCCTAAGAAATATAAGATTGTTGAGTTGTTACCGAAAAATGCTTCAGGAAAGATTATGAAATACAAACTACGGGAGCTGCATATTAGTGAATTTGAATGGTTCCGAAAAGTTCCGGAGAGCCGATATTAACTTTACAGCTCTATTAAAATGCCCCGCAGCCAATAAAAGGCTACGGGGCATTTTTGTGTGTTTAAGTTATTGAAGCTTCGTAGATGTCTTTAATAGAGTTTTCTAGCATTGCGTTAAATTCTTCGTCTGTTTGATTGGCATTAACGCCTTCAGATAGAGCACGCGAGAAGCTAGCGATTAGCCCATTATTAGCTGCTAATTTTTGATTGGCGTCATCACGTTTGTAACCACCAGACAAGGCAACTACGCGAACAACGCGTGGATGATCAATCATTTCTTTGTAGTAATTATCTTCTGTCGGAATCGTAATTTTGATCATTACGTTTTGATCTTCGTTTAATGAGTCCAAATGCTTGAGCATTTCCTCTTTAAGAATTTTTTCGGACTGTTCTTTGTCTTTACTGTTAATATCCACTTCGGGTTCTAGAATTGGCACTAAACCAGCAGCAAGAATTTGTTTGCCAACTTCAAATTGTTGCTCTACTACTTTTTTAATCCCATCAGCATTTGCTTCTTTAATAACAGAACGCATTTTTGTGCCGAAAATATTGCGTTCGTTGGCACGTTTTAATAAGTCGTCTAAGTTAGGCATTGGTTTCATCACTTGAACACCATTTTCTTCATCTGCAAGTCCTTTGTCGACTTTCAAGAATGGTGCAACGCCTTTTTTCTCCCATAAATAATCAGGTGTATACTGACCTTCTACTTTACGGTCCATTGTTTGTTCAAAAAGAATTGCGCCAACAATTGAATCGGAATTGAAAGAAGGAGCAGTCATAACACGTGTCCGCATTTCGTGGATTAAGTCATACATTTCTTCTTCTGAAGAATATTGATTTTCTGATACGCCATAAAGTGCTAAAGCTTTTGGTGTACTTCCGCCACTTTGGTCAAGTGCCGCAATAAAACCTTTTCCATTTTTCACAAAGTCCATTTGTTCCTGATTCATCATCCCAACTCCTTAAATAAATTTTGTAAGTCAATTGGTCTATTAAAAATTTACTGTAAAGAAACTCTTTCACTGAATATTGTAACAATAATTAGAAGAAACTACAAAAAATTATTAATCCAACCTTACTTCAGGTTTTCCCTGAATAAAAACGACTAAACGTATTTACTCCAATCAAGTCCCGCAGAATGTTTGATAAGGACCGCTCGTTGGCTCTGGAGGTGATGTGTAAGCTTCTTGTTCTGGTAAATGAGCATACGGATTAGCTAATGCTTCCAACAGCTTGTGCAACGGTCTGTAATCTCCTTTGAATTCTGCTGCTTCTAATGCTCTTTCAACTCGGTGATTGCGAGGGATAATTGCTGGGTTATTATCACGCATTAGTTGCTGACTTTGGTTTATGTTCTCCTCTTGTCGTTCGAGACGTGTTTGCCATGAGCTATGCCAAGCTTTGAAATCCTCTGTGTTGAATAGTTTGTTGCCTTCAAGCTTATCGAAAGTTAATGCACGGAATGTATTGGTATAGTCGGCATTATTGCTATGCATTAGGTTTAGCAATTCTTCTACTAATGCTAAATCTTTTTCTTCTGTATTAAAAATACCTAGTTTTTTGCGCATGCCAGACAGCCAATTGCTTTCAAATAGCGCAATGTATTTACTTAGCTCAGCTTGTGCGATACTAACAGCTTCTTCAGGTGTGTCGTGCAGTAGTGGCAAGAGACTTTCACCAAAACGAGCCAAGTTCCAACCGGCAATCATCGGTTGATTGCCATAAGCATAACGACCTTGTGCATCGATTGAACTGAAAACAGTTTTCGGATCGAAATTGTCCATAAATGCACAAGGGCCGTAATCAATGGTTTCACCGCTTATGGCCATGTTGTCAGTATTCATCACGCCGTGAACAAAGCCAACCAATTGCCATTTAGCTATCAATGCCGCCTGACGCTGAATGACTTCTTGGAACAATTTTAAATAGCGATTGTCACCTTCTTGAATATGTGGGAAATGTCGTTGTACTGTATAATCCGCAAGAGCTTTTAAATCTTCTTTTTCACCAAAGCGTGCGGCGTATTGAAACGTGCCAACACGGATATGGCTGTCAGCAATGCGTGTCATGATGGCTCCAGGAAGAGGAGTTTCACGCCGAACCATTTCACCGGTTTCCACAACTGCTAAACTACGAGTAGTTGGAATGCCAAGTCCGTGCATGGCTTCGCTAATCAAATATTCGCGTAGCATCGGTCTCAGTGCTGCACGACCATCGCCGCCTCTCGAATAAGGCGTCCGACCAGAACCTTTCAACTGAATGTCTACACGATTACCAGCAGGTGTTCGTTGTTCACCAATTAATAAAGCGCGTCCATCACCAAGCATGGTGAAATTGCCAAATTGATGACCGGCATAAGCTTGAGCAAGGGGAATGCTTCCTTCTGGAACTTCATTTCCAGCAAGAATCGCTACACCTTTTTTGCTCGTTAACTCATCTGGATCTAAACCAATTTTAGTTGCCAGTACTTTATTGAAAATAACCAGTTTGGGTGCCGGTACAGGATTGACCGAAAACCTGCTATAAAAAATTTCAGGCAGAAGTGAATAACTATCCTCGAGCTGCCATCCAATACGAGTTTGTTCTTTTTTATTCATGATAAATTCTCCTTTACCAATAGGATATGTATTCATTATACCTTCTTAAATCTGCAAACATGCATCTGCTGTTTGAGTGGTGTGTATAGAGTCGTAACCGAAAGCCTTTATATTTTTAGCCAAAACTAGAATTTCTCTAAAAGATAAGCATGCTCATAGCTTTAGATGGGTAAAGAACTAGATAAGGGGGGAATCGAAATGACAATTACAACACAATATATATTTGAACCATTTACTTTTACCTCGGGATTAACTGTGAAAAACCGAGTTTTGATGGCGCCTATGACGACCTCATCTTCTGATTCTAATGGGGACGTCTCGGATGCTGAGTTATTATACTATAAGCGACGCGCCGAGAGCGGCCTAGGGGCAGTTATCACAGCGTGTGCACATGTCGAACCACTCGGAATTGGTTTTCCAGGACCTTTTGGTGCAGACAGTGATGAGCGTATCGACAGTCTGAATCGTTTGGCGACAACTATTCAAGAAGGCGGTGCTAAAGCAATTTTACAGCTTTACCATGCTGGTCGTATGTCGAATGAAAAATTATTAAAAGGTGAACAGCCAGTTTCTGCAAGCTCAGTTCCCGCGTTGCGACCTGATGCAGAAACACCACGTGAAATGAAACAAGAAGAAATCGAAGCAACAATAAAAGCGTTCGGGGAAGCAACAAGGCGTGCAATTCAGGCTGGATTTGATGGAGTGGAAATTCACGGTGCCAATACCTACTTGATTCAGCAGTTTTTCTCCCCGCACTCCAATACGCGTACCGATCAATGGGGAGGCGATGTTGATGGGCGAATGGCATTTCCACTCGCTGTCATCGAGTCGATCCAAGAAGCTGTGACAAAGCATGCTGATAAACCTTTTGTGGTAGGTTATCGTATTAGCCCAGAAGAGCGAGAAGTGCCAGGAATTACGATGGACGACACGTTGAATTTCTTAACTGCCATCGCTGACCAAGGCATCGATTATGTTCATGTTTCTGTCGGACGGTTTTTTGGTGGATCTATCCGTGAAGAAGACAGTCGGTCCCGTGTAGAAATCATTCAACAACATATTGGTAATCGTGTCCCAGTCATCGGTGTGGGTGGATTGCAAACCTTAAGTGACGTTAAAGAAGCGTTAGCCGTCACGCCGTTAGTATCACTTGGCCACGCATTAATTATGGATCCAGACTGGCTTTCAAAAGTTCAAAAAAGCCGTGATAAAGAAATTTACCAAGCTATCTATATAAGCAAAAGAGACCAATTAGAGATTCCGGAAAAACTTTGGAATATGGTTACTAATGCACCCGGGTGGTTCCGAGTAGAAGAATAAACTAAAAAAAGCGATTTTTGGTTTATTTCCAAAAATCGCTTTTTAATGTTACTCAATGCTCGCTATTAAAGGGAAACGAAATGCCAGTTAATTGTTCGGATACAGTCCAAAGTTTACGAGAAATTTCAGAATCGGTTGCTTTACTATGTGGCGTTCCTAATGCAGGATATCCTTTTCGTTGAAATTGACCAAGTGGTCCAATGTATTCCCCACCTGTTAAACCAGGTTCAGTTGCAGCGTAAATACTCGACAAGGCACCCATATGAGGTGGTTGAAGAAACAAATTAGCGAGACTTTTTAGAACAGCTGGAATTTCTCGATTGCCAAGCTTTAAGATATTTGTAGCAGAAACGCCTGGGTGGCATGCAACACTTATTGTTTGGAACCCATGTTTTTTAAAACGTTTGTCTAGTTCTAATGCAAAATACAAATTAGCTAATTTACTTTGATTATAGAATTTTTTGGCTTGATAGCCTGTAGCTCCGTCAAGATTACTGAAATCAATTGAACCACGGCTATGGGCACGGCTACTAACGGTCACAATTCGTGAGTCAGGAGTTTTTTCAAGCAATGGCAGAAGTAGAGCAGTCAATGCAAAATGGCCAAGATGATTGCTGCCAAATTGCAATTCAAAGCCATCTACAGTTTTTCCAAAAGGTGGTGCCATAATCCCTGCATTATTGATCAACAAGTCGAGTGTATCGAACGATTTTCTAAACTGTTCCACAAACGACCGAATGCTATCTAAACTGGCAAGGTCGAGCGACATCACAATGATTTCGGCCGACCCATGTAGTTTCAGTAACTCTTTACGCGCTATGTGTCCCTTTTCGGTATTACGAACAGCAAGGATGACTCTTGTCTCCATTCCTATAAGACCTTTCGCCGTTTCAAATCCGAGCCCGCTATTACTACCCGTAATAACAGCAGTTTTTCCTGTAAGCATCTAATCACGTCCTTTACTTCTATTTTCCGATTTCCGATTACCGGGCATGACTGTCTTTCATTTTATCGGGTCTTTGAGTGTTTTGGAAATCATAATTTGGCAATCGATTAGAACGGGCGTTAAAATAGAGGAGAGAAATACATATAAAGAAAAAAGAGCACACTGGCGATTATCAAAGCTATTCAAAAAAGGGGCGTTGGGTATGGGCTATGTAGAAGAGTTACGAAAAGTTGTTGGGCACAGCCCGTTAATATTAGTAGGTGCAGTGGTAGTTCTAGTTGACCCAGATGGACGATTGTTACTAGAGGAACGAAAATTTCCAGAAGGTTTATGGGGGCTTCCTGGTGGGTTAATGGAACTGGGAGAATCAACTGAAGATACAGCTAAAAGGGAAGTATTAGAAGAGACAGGACTTACCGTGAGTGAACTAAGACTGATCAATGTATATTCAGGACCCAACCATTTCGTGGTGGCTAAAAACGGAGACGAATATTATGTCGTGACAACTGCTTACTATTCAGACGTCTACAGCGGCGAGTTAACTGTCGATCATGAAGAATCTTTGAGCTTTAAATTTTTTTCTCCAGAAAGGTTACCTGCCAAATTAGTCGGCAGTCATTGTACTGTGATTAAAGAATTTCTAGAGCTTCAGTGTTCTGCAGAAGTATCTAGCAAGTAATAGGCGTTTTAAATTCAAGACAAAAAGACACGATCATCTTAATAAATGATCGTGTCTTTTTGTTTGTAGAACTATTAAGCAAAATCGAATTTTACGCCGGTAAGCTTTTCAGAAACGTCCCAAAGCTTTTCAGATACTTCTTGATCCCGAGCAGATGCATGAGGGGTATCGAGTGCAGGATAGCCTTTTCTTCGTCCTTTGCCGTCTGGCCCGATGTATTCGCCACCTTTAAGTTGCAAATCTGTCGCTGCATAAACCGTCGACAAAGCACCCAGTGCGGGCGGTTGTAAAATCGAATGCATGAACGATTTCAAAAATTGCGGTGCGTCTCGCTTTCCAATTTTAAAAATATTGGTCGCAGAAATCCCTGGATGACAAGCAACGCTCAAGATTGGGATGTCGTGTTCTTTAAAGCGTTTATCCAATTCTTGTGCAAATAATAAATTGGCAAGCTTGCTTTGACCATAAAATTTCATCGCTTTATAGCCTTTAGAACCGTCCAGATTGTCAAAATCTATACGTGCGCCTCTATGGGCTAGACTGCTAAGAGAAACTACACGAGAATGCGGTGTTTTTTTCAGCATGGGCAGCAATAGCCCAGTCAAGGCGAAATGACCAAGGTGATTACTCCCAAATTGCAGTTCAAATCCATCCTCTGTTTTCGAATAAGGAGGACCCAAGACACCTGCATTATTAATCAATAAGCTGAGTGAATCATATTGGTTTTGAAAATTTTGCGCGAATAGGCGAACACTTGCAAGGTTTGCTAAATCTAGCTCCATCACAGACACTTGTGCTTCTGAATCGCTTTCGAGAATTACGTCACGAGCGGATTGACCTTTTTCAATATTGCGTACAGCCATCACGATATGTGTACCGAGACTAGCAAGGACTTTTGCAGCTTCTAGGCCGATGCCGCTATTCGCCCCTGTAATAATAGCTATCTTTCCATTTAGATGTTCCAACCTATCAGCTCCTGAATAATCGACTTAATACTTACTTAAAAGTACCATGCCTTTCGCTAGGTAACAAATAGGAGAGTTAGAAAAATTTCCTTTACATATTTTTATCGATTAAGGGTAAAGGTAATTATCAATTAGAATCGGGAGCGATAAGATGGAAAAAAATGAAAAATTAGCAGGCTTGGCCTTTTTGCTATTACTTGGCGGACTCGGCCTTGCTTCGCTATTTATTGTGTTATTTGCAGAATTGGCTGAGGAAGTTATGGAAAAAGAAGTAGAGTTTTTTGATGACTTTGTCATCAACTTTGTTCAAGCAAGTTCGAGTTCGACGATGGATACAATCATGTTCTTTTTAACTGAAATGGGATCTGTATGGTTTTTAACCTTATCGTCCATTATTGTTTTACTGGTATTAGGAGTAAAAATGAAAGATAAATGGGGCGTATTATTTTTTATTATTGCCATAGGTGGGGGTTCTCTTTTAACCTTGTTGCTGAAGCATTTATACCTCCGAGATCGTCCAAGCATTAACGAGGCAATCGATGCAGTCGGCTACAGTTTTCCGAGCGGTCATTCAATGGGCTCGTTAATTTTTTATGGCTTTGTGATTTATCTTGTTATTCGAACACGTCAGCGACCTTGGATTCAAATGACCGCGGTTAGTGTATTGAGTTTGCTTATTATTGCAATTGGTACAAGTCGGATTTACTTGGGAGCACATTTTCCAAGTGATGTGTTGGCAGGCTATATCGCAGGTCTTATCTGGTTGATGCTTAGCTTAATTGCATTAGAATGGATTCAGTGGCACAGCAAAAGTCCAGTGCCACCTGTTCAAGCACTACGTCATTTACTTGGGCCCTTATACAAATCCGTCCTTACAAAGATCCCTTTTTTCTCAAAATAAAATAGTGGAGTTATCTAAAGAAACCGCATGTATTAGCTAAGAGGCTAGCTACATGCGGTTTTTACTGTTTAGTTATTGAATTGTTTCAAAGGTATTTTTGATTTCTTCGTTACCAAAGTGACCCGTCTGATTCTTTACAAGCGTGCCATCTGATGCGATATAAACGGATGTTGGATAGCCGATGACACCGTATTCATCAAAAAATGTACCGCCTTCATCTAATAAGACTGTAATATTTTCAGCATTGGGAAAACCTTTAAACCATTTAGTAAAGGCATCGCTACTTTTTTCTGCATTAGAGCTAGGCGATACAATCGTTAACACTGTGAAGTCATTTTCTTCACCGGCTAATGTATTCAATTCTTTCATGCCACTCAAACAAATTGAGCACCAAGAAGCCCAAAATTTCACATATACTTTTTGTCCTGCATAATCCGTAAGATTTTGCTGATTTCCTTCTAAATCTACCAATTCAAAAGGTGGCGCTACATTTTTTACGTTTTCTTCAGAGTGGGCGCATCCGCCTAATACAAAAAGGAAAGTCATTAGTATACTAATTTTTACCCACGCTTTCATCGCAATCATCCTTTACTGTGAGCGAGCTTAGTAAATCTTTGTAGCTCTATCATATAGTGAAAATTCAATAAAAGACATTCGATTAACTCCACAAAAACCCTCTTCTGATGAAGAGGGTTCACTTAATAGACATAAGTATACTAAATCATAAGCTTCTAGCTCACAATAACTAGAATAGCTACAATTCTTCAAACCTACTTGCTCGCGTTGATTTTTTTCCAAGCATTTTTTCGTATGATTAGATCCGATATATAAAGTTGTTCAGTAGCCGTATCAATAAATCTGTCGCATTGTTCAATCGCAAGCTTTTGCCCAGAATCAATCTCAAAACAACTGCCGTTTCCAGCGGGTTGAGTTAAATCAGGCTCGAAATACATCTCTTCGTATCTAAACGTACCATCGCGAAATACAGTCAAATTGCTGTCTTCGTTTAGTAAAGAATTTCCCAGCATATGAGAAGGGGTAATGCCAACAATATCGAGAATTGTAGGTGCGATATCAATTTGTCCACCTACGCTATTGACTGTTTCTCCTTCTTTTAGATTAGGTGGTTTGATAAAGAGGGGCACTTGACGATCGAGTTCAAATAATTCCATTTCAGTTTCTGCCCCTAAATACTGAGCCATTTCACTATCAGCTTGAGTTAGTCCACTATCGTGATCGCCATAAAAAATAATTAACGAATCATCCCACATCTCTTTTTGTTTTAATTGTTCAATCATAGTCCCAACTGCGCCATCCACATAATGAACAGTTTCGTAATAACCCTTTAATAACGGATCTTCATAGCCGCTCAAATCCAGCTCCTCAAATTTATCAGGAATGGTATAAGGCGTGTGGCTCGATAAGGCTACCATAAATGCAAAATAAGGCTCTTTTAATTGCTCGGTAAGTTCAACAGATGTCGTTAGGAAATCTTCGTCGTTTACAGCCATACCAATCTCTGGTCCCTCAGGAAAGTCTGGTCGACTAAAAAAATGATTAAAGCCGATATTTTCGTAAACTGCGTCACGATTCCAAAAGTCCTTTTTGAATGCGTGCATAGCAGCAGTATCGTAACCAGCATTTTTCAATAGTTCTGGTAAAGCATTAAATTCATTTTCTGCGGCGTATCGTGTATAAACAGATCCTGACTTTAGTGGGTAAAGTGATGTCAGTGTAATAAATTCTGCGTCAGAAGTGCGACCTTCATGTGTTTGATGATAAAACGAAGGGAAAAATTGCGCTTCTTTTTTCAACGCATTTAAATGAGGTGTCAATTCTTGCCCATTTACTTGGTGATCGATTACAGAGGTTTGGAACGACTCCAATTGGACCACAATAATATTCGGTTTTTTTGAATCGGACACGGTGGATGGTGTGTCTGGTACCACTTTCCGGATTTGTGCCTCTTCTTCTTTAGTTAAATCACTTTCTTTGAAAAAAGAACCAATACCCTGAGCAAAATCTAATCCATGATAGCCCCAAAATCCAAGCTGATAATATTCTCGCATATTTGAAATTGGCTCACCAATAAGCCATTCTTCATCGTTGCTGTAACTAATAGCTAGCGGAATGACAACAAATGCAAGCCCTAATACAAAGCCAGCACCTGCAAAAACACGTTTGTTTTTTTGCGTAATGGTATCTTCTTTATGGCGAGCAGAAAAAAGCAACAATGAGAAGAAAAGCAAATCGGCAAAAAAGAGGAAGTCTTTCGCTTCAATTAAGGTTAGAAATCCACCACCAACATCACTCATTTGCGTAATATCGGAAATGAGTACGATAGATAGTAAATCAGTAAAATAGCGATAATACCATAGGTCCGAGACCAATAAGGTGCTATGCAAAAATAACAATGCAAGCAAGATCCAATTCCGCTTTTTTCTATTCAATAATAAAGTCCAACTAGATAAGACCACAATAGAAGCGAGATTTAGAACGAAAAAGCTAAAAGAGAAATGGGTTCCAGCATATATGCTGAATAATAATATTTTTGATATGGATAGGATTAGATAAATCCAATACTCCAGAAACTTCATTAGACACCTCCAAATAATATTTTCCGCGTTATATATAACTTAAGGTTAGATAAAACAGAGTCATACTTTTTAATACCACTCGGAAGAAGACTAGAAACATTGTTAAGTAGAGAAGCTCATAATATTTGCCGTTTAAATATGTGATGGCTTAGGGTACTTATTAATTAGAGAGAAGTTAGAAGTAAGATTCTTTAAGAGGGAGTGTTAGTTATGGAAATATCTAAAAAAACCTCAAGTAATAACACATCAGAAAATAAGGCATGCAAACACCCAATCTTATCTATTGGTCAAAATTTCACAATAGATTTTGGGAAACAACAATCACTTTATGGGAATTGGCAAGTAGTGGAAAATGACAAAGCTCCGTTTTATACGTGTTACCGGGTATTAGAGAATGGTCAATTATCTAGAAGAAGATCGGCCGACAATCGTCGCCAGTTTTTTGAAGCTGAAATTTATTATGCTATGACTAAAAAAGAGTAAACCGAAGAAGGAAATAAAGTAAAACAGCCGCTCAGTTAAACTGGGCGGTTGTTTTTGATAAGAAAAAACTAGTTGTATTAAAAATAGATAAACCACCAAAAAATAGATAGATAATTTCAAATCTTGCTGTAATATAAAAGTATTACAAAAGAAGGTTAGGTGATACATAGCATGAAAGAAAAAAAGCAAGATATCGAAATACCGTTTGGTTTAGCACTCCTTCCATTAGTTGTTATGATCGCCGTTATGGCACTCACAATTATTGTGTTTGAAGGAAGCCCTCACGTACCGTTAGCGATCGGAGCAATTGTTGCTGGAATTATTGCTTGGCGCATGGGGTATAAATGGGAAACTATAGAAGAAGGTGCTTACAAAGGAATTCGTCTAGCGCTTCCCGCGATTCTCATTATAATTGTAGTTGGGATGATAATTGCTTCATGGATTGGCGGCGGTATCATTGCAACAATGATTTATTACGGCCTACAAATTATTACGCCTTCTTTATTTTTAATGACCATTTGTATTATTTGTGGAATTGTTGCACTTGCAATCGGTAGCTCATGGTCTACGATGGGCACAATTGGTGTTGCAGGTATGGGGATTGGGATTAGTATGGGGATTCCGGCTGCAATGGTTGCAGGAGCGGTTATCTCTGGATCGTATTTTGGCGACAAAATGTCACCTCTATCAGATACAACTAATTTAGCTGCAGGTATTACGAGTACGAACTTATTCGAACATATTAAACATATGCTATACACGACAGTACCAGGATTAATGATTGCATTAGTGGTTTACTTTTTCCTAGGTCGTCAATTTGCTGGATCGGCGATTGATAAAGGAAATATTGAAGGAATCCTATCATCACTCGACAGTAACTTTTTAATTTCTCCTTGGTTATTATTAGTACCCGCAATCATTATCGTATTAGTAGCATTTAAAGTACCAGCGTTACCAGCTTTGTTGATCGGTGTTTTCCTTGGGTTTATGTGCCAAATATTCGTTCAAGGAGGTAATGTTGGAGCAGCAGTTAACACGCTTCACGATGGCTTTGCTATTACTTCTGGTAATGATATGGTTGACGATTTATTCAATCGTGGTGGCATCGCTTCTATGATGTTTACAGTTTCCTTAACAATTTTCGCAATGGTTCTTGGTGGAATATTAGAACATACAGGAATGTTGAGAGCGATTGTTAACCAGATTTTGAAAGTAGCGAAATCGGCAGGTAGTTTAATCGCAGCGACAATTGTATCTGCTTTTTTCACAAATGCAACCGCTTCCGAACAGTATATTTCGATCCTGATTCCAGGCAGAATGTATGCAAGAGCTTATCAAGACAAAGGACTGCATTCGAAAAATCTTTCACGTGCACTTGAAGATGGAGGAACGTTAACGTCTCCATTCGTACCATGGAATACATGTGGTGTGTTTATTTTTGCAACTTTAGCCGTACATCCATTTGCATATGCGCCCTATGCGGTATTAAATTATGCTGTCCCGGTTATCGGCATTGTGATGGGGTTAGTTGGCTATAAAGTTCAATTTTTAACAAAAGATGAAGTTGAAGAATTAAAAGTAAAAGAGCAAAGAATGAACAGTGAAAACGGATTGACTGAGGGCGTTTAAATTTTCTTCATTCGATGGTTACAAACAAAGCGAGCCGTCTCTTTGAAATACAAAAGAGAGGGCTCGCTTTATTGTGTAAACTATATTATTCTATCGGCTGTCCCGTGCCGTATAAAAGCCACGGTGAAGGCAACTCAAAAGGATGGTTGTTTGGTAATGAATGCACTTGCGAAGGGCTCAAGTCTATCCAAATAAAAGGGGGCGTATTTACTTTTATGCTTAACTCCTGCTGTGCCATTGAAATTGTTTCCCACAATCCAGCCTGTTTTAATAGATCATCCCATGGATATACCACATGTAAGTAATATTCACGCTTATAATCTTGTTTTGTAATTAGTATACGATCTTGCTGGGGATTCTCAAAAATAGACCATTGAACAAGCTTTTCTTCAGGAAATAATTTTTCAGAAGCAGGAAACGCGTAATAGCATTCATAAGGAAAAACAGCACCTGTTTGGATATATAGTTTCTTTATCCACGCTTTCTTTTTTGATAAATCGTTTACTTTTCTCCATAGCTTTCCGTCACTCTCCAGTATAGAAGTATCGCTTGAAATTGCACTATATAGTGTGGAGATAGCTGTGAGTCCAAGTTTATCCATAACGCGCCGCGCCGATATGTTGTTTTGTTGCGTGTTTGCACCGATCCACTGAATAGTAGAAAGTGTTGAAATTTGCTTCATAATATACCTCATTAGTTGTGTTGAAAGGTTGTTACCACGATAACGCAAGTCACTACGCATTCTTCCGAGCATGACGTATTGTTCTGCAAAAATCGTGTAGCCTCCAATGCTTGCAAGGTGCTCGTCAATAAATAAACCATACATGCGGCTAGAGCCACTTGATATTCGATCATATACTCGAAGAATATAGTCATTCTCGATCCCGGTGTGCATTTTTTCTAAATATTGAAGATCATTAGATCGTAATTGACGTATCGAAACCTCCATAAAAACACTCCTTATTTCGGATGAATTAGCTATTTATATTATATACAAGAATATTGTATTCGGTATGCTAAGTGTTGTCATGTATAATGAAGGAAGGGTTTCCATTATCTTTTACTACAAAATGTGTGTATAGTAGATAGAGTGAAAAAGACGTTATTTACGGTAATTAACGCGTTAGTTTAAAGGGGATAAATAATTTGGAAAAACATATTATGGGTATTCGTGATAAACTATCTAAGGGTGACCACGTATTTTATTATGCAGAAGACAATGATCGCTATATTGCTAATGCTGTTTCATATATTAAGGATGGTATAGAGCAGGGTGATCAAGTACTATTCGTGGAAAATGAACGATCTTATCCTAAAATAGTGGAACAACTTGAAATGCTTTTTACTAAAGAACAGTTAAAGAACTTTCATTATATAAATAATTTTACGTTTTACTGGCGGAATGGAAATTTTCATCCACCGACCATTTTAGAGTATTTCTCTACATTGATTGATCCATTTTTAGAGGAAGAAATGAGCTTCCGAACTTGGGGGCATATAGAATGGCGAGGCGATGTCGAAATCTCCAAGAGTATTGAGGAGTACGAATCTGCTGTGGAACAATTAGTTCCCGAAATGAATGTGATTTCAGTATGCGCTTATGATGCGGCTCGATTATCAAATCCACTTAAAGAATTATTATTAAACTGCCATAGTTTGTTCATGACGGACGATACAATCACACCACTTGTGAAATAACTTGATATCATTAGACAAAAACTACCCATAAAAAATTATGGGTAGTTTTTTTGTGTCGAATGTTCAAGTTGAAATAAGTTTGTTATTTTGTCAGAATATTGACAATTGTTTTGTTTGGGGATTATATTTAATGATAAGATTAGTTGAATTTAAGAATTGAATAGAAAAAAGTTGCTGTTTCAAAAGGGGGAAAGACCGAAATGTCCCAACTTAGAAACTATCATTTCGGCTCGATCATTGAAGGCAAAGAACTAGATAAACAAGAGCATAAAGAAATCGCAATCCACAATCCATACAATGCTGAAGTGATTGGGAAAATTTTATACGCTAACTCTCAAGATGTAGAAAGCGCAGTTACGAGTGCACATCGCGTTTATACGAAAACGATGAAGAAAATGCCGATACAAAGGCGGACTGAAATTCTACGGAAAACGGCGGACTTACTCGAAAGTGAAACAGAACAATTTGCACGTCTGTTAACTTTAGAAGGAGGCAGGCCTATTAAAGTTAGTCGGCTAGATGTAGCCCATGCTGCTCAAGTGCTACGCTTTGCATCACTCGCAACAAAATCAATTTATGGAGAGCGAAGTTCAATAAACCAAGTGGCTGGAAAAAATCACTTCGGTATAGTAAAACGGGTATCACTGGGTGTAATAGCTATCAGTGTACCTGTTAACTATCCACTAGCATTATTTCTATATAAACTAGCGCCGGCAATTGCAGCAGGTAACACGATTGTCTTGAATCCAACTGAGTCAACGGCCTTTTCAACAGGGTTACTTTATCGCCTGTTTGAAAAAGCAGGTATGCCAAAAGGAGTTATTAACATAGTCATAGGTCCCCATCAAAGTTTACTAGGAAATTTAATAAACCATCCAAAAGTAAAACTTTTGATAGCTACTAAAAGTTGGGGGAGAAAGAAACATCATCAAACCGAGAAAAAATTATTAGAGTTCAAAACGAAGAATCCTACAATTATCTTTAATGAAGCTGATTTGGAGTTTGCGATTACCACAATTGTGAATGAGGGGTTACTTCATACAGACCTCTCGATTATGTCTGCTCAGCATGTTTTCGTGCAAAAAGGAGTTTATGAAAAGTTTTTGGGAGAGCTCATAAAAAAAGTACAAGCACTTAAAGTCGGAGATCCATTAGATGACACTATAGATATTGGACCAATGAGAACGATAGCAGCTGCAGAAAAAGCAAATGCGTGGGTAGAAAATATGATTGATAATGGAGCTAATGTATTGATTGGCGGTGGCCATCACCATTCAATGATGGAACCGACGATAATTATTGATGTAGAAGCAGACAAGACAGAAAATCATGTCATTTCACTTGCCCCAATTATTCATATTATACCTTTTCAAACAAAACAAGACGTACTTTCTTATATGAATGAGCCCGAATCTCTTTTGCATGCAGGTGTTTTTACAAGAAATAGCAAAAGAACGACACGTAAAGAAGAAGTCAATTTAGCCATCAAAGAAATGACCGCAGTAAAAATGATTGGCAATAATCTCTTATAAAGGATTAACTCGACGCTTGAAAATCTATTTTTAAAGGAGAATGATCATGATTAAAAAGTTATTTCCTTATTTAAACTTTGAAGGAACTGGCAGAGAAGCGGCCCATTTTTATACGGAAGTGTTAAGTGGAAAGTTAGTAGGCATGATGACGTTCGGTGATGCAAATGATGGGGATATGGAAGGCATGCCAGATAGCGCAAAAGATTTGGTCATGAATGCTCAAATTGATTTAAAAAATGGAGACATGTTGATGATTTCGGATGTCGTACCCGGTCTTGGTATGCCAGAATTTAAACAAGGAAACAATATAACCGTTACCTTGTTTTTTGATAATGTTGAAGAAGGACGAACTGTTTTCAATAAATTGGCTGAAGAGGGTAACATCGTAATGGAGTTACAGGAAACTTTTTGGACACCATTATATGGAAGCCTAACCGATAAATTTGGCATCGACTGGCAAATTTCAGTCGAAGTTGAACAAAACTAAAACGAAACATCAAATCTTAACCCTAGTAATAAAAGTACTTTTAAACTGAATTTCAAACAGTCTATGAACAAAAGAAGAAAGGCTTGCATTCTACGACTGAAAGCCACTATAATATAAAACATTGATTCACTATAAAAAGAACAATTTATTTGAGGTTTCGTAGTTTTTGTTGAAGAGAAAATTACAGCATAATAAATAGTCTTAAGGTGACGTGCAAATGCACGCCCTTTTTTTGTGGGATGAACAAAATAGCTTGGCTGAGGATTGTCTCAGGATTGGAGTTTAGTTATGAATAAATGGATGAGATTAGTAATTATTTTTATTTCCTCAATCGTTCTTGGGGTTGCGTTTAATATGTTCTTGCTACCGCATGAAATATTGGCAGGCGGTGTAACTGGTATTGCGATGATGCTCGGTTTAGTAACACCTTTAAATGCAGGGGTGTGGATGATTGTTTTAAATATCCCGATTCTCGTTGTGGGATGGATGAAACTCGGAAAGAATTTTATAGCGAATAGCTTGTTTTCGGTCGTTGTTACATCGATTTCAATGTTGTATATTCCTGTAGTGAAAATAACAGAGGATGCACTACTCTCTACTGTATTTGGTGGTGTTATTGCCGGAGCAGCCATGGGCGTTATTATTCGCTATTATAGTTCAACAGGTGGGTTTGATGTTATAGGATTATTGTTATCAATGAAACGTGATATCCCATTGGGTGCGCTTGTCTTTATTCTGAATAGTGCAGTCGTTTTTGTTTCTGGTTTCGTTTTCTCATGGGAACTGGCTATGTATACGATGGCTTCAATTTACATTTCAGGGCTCGTTATTGATCGTGTGCATACACGTCATATTAAGCTAAGCTTGATGGTTGTTACAACGCAAGGCGATGCTGTTAAAAAAGAGTTGCTTGATAATTTATACCGAGGCATTACTGTAGTTGATGGTGAAGGTGCTTATTCAGCGACCAAAGTAAAAGTATTATATAGCGTAATTGGTCGTCACGAGTTGGCATTTGTTCGCCCGCTCATCAAAAATATTGATCCAAACGCATTTGTTAGCATTAGTGAGACGATGGAAGTTATGGGGAATTTCCGGAAAGACGATAACTTCATGAAAAATCCAATGTTAAAAAACTCTTCAGTTTCCTAAACTGAAGAGTTTTTTTGCACCTATAGGAACTGATTATTGAAACAATAAGTAATCAGCTTCTGAAATAAAATCGTTGCTAATATCGATAAACAAATAAAATTCATCGGACAATGGGAAACTAAAAGTACGAATCATTTTAGTCGTTTCAATATCAGAGTATACATCTGATAAAATTCCTTTATGCCATGTTTTCATTTGCATGACGTTTTCCAAAAAGTACGGTCGGAACGCCCAGTAGGAGCCAATATGATCTGATTCCAAAACCCAATGGTCTTGCCGCTTTTGGTAATTTGAAGACACTTGCTGTCCATCGCTATTGCAAACGTATAACCGGAAGCTTTCTTTATCAAATGGTTCAGCTAAGGACTCAATGAATTGGTCAGCAGTATCAGCCCCTTGCCATTTAGAAAGGCGCTTTTTCACTTTTTCTTCTAAGCTGACTGTGAAGGCGTATCGTTGTTGGATCATAGACTTCTCACGCTGAACAAAAGCCGTGATTTTTTCTCTAACAGCTAACGGATTGAAACTTTCGGCTGGAAGTTCAAAAGCTGGTTTTGCTAAATAAAAGCCTTGGTAATAATGACCGCCATTTTTCCATGCGAAATACAATTGATAGCTATCTTCAATATTTTCATAAGAAAGTTTTGCACCAATCCGTCGTGCTAATACGGTTAAGGTTTGAACAACGTCTTGGAATGCCTCAGGTTTGGCATTTCGAACGAGACTTGTATCCACTTTTAATATATGAGGACGAAGTTGGCGGATACGGTCAATGTTAGAGCTCTTTGCTCCGACATGGTCAACAGCAATCTGAATTCCATAGGTTTTGTAGTACATTAATAAATGATGGAGCCTATCAAAATCTTCATCGAAATCGTGTTCGGTGATTTCTAAAACAATCCGATTCATAGAAAACCCTTTTTTTTCGTATTTCTGTAATGTTTCTAAAAAATCTTCACCACTATTAATCAATAATTGTTTAGCGTTTCGGTTGATAAATAACAGCCTATCATTACCAGAATCGAGCAATTGACAAATAGCGAGCTCTAAAAGATGCTGATCGACAACCACTTTGTATTCATCAGGTACGTCGCTGTCATGAAAAAAATTACCCAAACTAATCCATTCATTTTGAAAATGGAAGCGTCCCAAAACTTCGTAGCCAATTACGGTATGTTTGACTGCGCTAACAATAGGTTGAAAAGCCGGCTTAACATCAGATAAATTTTCAAGAATATCTAGTGGATCCATAATGATTGCTCCTTTGCTGCAAATCTATCGAATCTGCGAAAAAGATTACATGATCATAAAAAAGTAAATGACGACCATCATAATCATGATAGCCAACATAGAGGAAATTAAGGTGATATGCATATTCGATGGAGTAAATGTTTCGTTTATAAGTTGCTGCCGTTTCTTTTTATAGTTTTGTGTCGCTGAAAAAATAACAATGAGACCGAAAATACAGGCGAATATACCGAGGGCAATGGTGAACGTATCCACAAACGTATTGCGCGTAACACCCATAGTGAAATGCAAACTAGTTGCGAGAAAGCCAACGCCGACGATCGAAATGACGGTGCGAATCCATGCCAAATATGTGCGTTCATTGGCAAGATGTTGTTGAGTATAGGTTAATTGGTTTTTTTCTTTTTTATAGGATTGGCGTGACATTCCAGTTTCTCCTCCAATAAGTATAAGCTTTTTAATTTTAACGCGTTGGATTTGAGAAAAATGATATATTTCTAGTATAAATGAAGCAATAATAAAAAGGAATTTAGAATAAGCTAGAAGTCTATTAGCTTATCAGATAGAGCTTTATAATCGAACCTAATAAAGTCACTATAAAAGTACTATTATGTTGATATGAAATCTACCAGCTGTTTTGTTTAAGTGGACATAATTTATGAAGAAGATAAATTAAATGGGTAAAAGGGGATGAAGTAGTTGAAGAAAATTACGTTAAGTTTACTGGTTTTTATGATGTTCAGTTTAGTTGTCTTGGGGAACTCAAAAGTGGTGCGTGGGAAATTGAAAGATAGGGATAGTAAATCTAATCGTTTGTGGAATATTGCACATCGTGGAGCATCTGGACATGCACCTGAACATACAATGCCGGCTTATCGATTAGGTAAAGAAATGAATGGCGATTTTATAGAAATTGATTTGCAAATGACAAAAGACGGAGTTTTAATCGTAATGCACGACGAAAAAATAGATCGAACTACTAACGGCTCAGGTTACGTGAAAGATCTGACACTCGCGGAGATCAAAAAATTAGATGCCGGCTCTTGGTTTAACCGAGCGTATCCTGAAAAAGCACAATCACTGTATGAAGGGTTGCAGGTACTAACTCTCGAAGAAGTGATTGAAACATTTGGCCAAGGTTCCCACTATTACATTGAAACCAAAGCGCCGGAAATTTATCCAGGTATGGAGAAGGAACTCGTAAGGTTATTGAAAAAGCATAAGTTGACTAATCAAAATGCTAAAGTGGTCATACAGTCTTTTAGTCAAGACAGCTTACTAAAAATGAACAAACTAGCCCCAGAAATCCCATTAGTTCAACTGATTTCTTATTCAAAACCAGCAGTAATAACGCATGATGAACTAGATAAGATTAAAGATTATGCTATTGGTGTAGGAATAAACTATAGGAAAATAGACAGGAATTTCGTCGAGCAAGTGCAAAGTCATGGACTATTAATCCATCTTTACACTGTCAATAAACGTGCGGATATGGAACGCTTAATCGAGTGGGGCGTCAATGGGATGTTCACCAATTATCCGGATGTTTTGGAAATGGTCTTAAAAAATCAGTAATAATAGAGATGAATAAGTTATCTGTATAGTAAATTTGTATATCAATATCAGCTGTTTAATGGGAGTATCAATTACCAAAATTACTCGAATCAATAATCTTGGACAAGTAAAACGCACAGAGCGAATAGCTCTGTGCGCTTTATTCGATAAACTCTAGGTCTTTAATCCATGTAGATAAGTGGGCTTTTGTGGCAGAATTTAAATTTTTATCGATATTTTTCAACAAGTCCATGTCGTAGTTTTTGTCATTAGAGCTTTTGACAAAAGTTGTTGTAAAGGCGGGATTTCGCAAAGTAATGTTGCTAGAGTCAGCTGTCACACTTTTCACAATATCAAGATGCAAAATGGCACCAATTTGTCGGTCTAATCCGTCTTGGCCCGATAAAAAGTTACCAAGCGAATATACTGCAAAAACTTTTCTTCCGTCTGTAGTTTCAATCCATTCAGGTGGCTGCAAAACGTGAGGATGGTGCCCTAAAATAATATCAGCACCATTTTCAGCAGAAAAATGAGCCAATTCCATTTGTTCAGCATTCGGCATGTGTTCATATTCTTGACCAAAATGCAGACTTAAAACGACCACATCAGATACTTCTCTCGCACGTTTTAAATCTTGTTGGATAATTAAAGGATCGATACGGTTCACCAAGTAATCCATTCCGACAGGCGTTGGAATTCCATTTGTACCGTACGTATAAGATAGAAAAGAAAACGTAATATTGTTACGTGTTACTAATGTAACTTCTGCTCGATCATCGCTCGATAACGCTGCGCCGGTATGCACCATGCCAATTTGATGCCAGTACTGAATCGCATTTTCGATAGCCAGTATTCCTCGATCTAGCGTGTGGTTATTTGCCAGTGTGACAACATCTACACCAGAATTTTTTAACGCAGCGCCTATTTCGTACGGACTGTTAAAGGCAGGATAAGTAGAAAGTCCGATTTCACTTCCCCCAACCACACTCTCAGAATTGGCGATGGTTAAATCAGCCTGTTCGAGAAAAGGCGTAACTTTCTCGAGCATAGGATTGAAGTCATAGCTATTTTCTTTTTTAGCATCTAAGTAAACACGTTCATGAATTAGAATATCTCCAACAGCAGATAGCGAAGCGGTATATTCTAATTTCAGCTTTGCAGGACTAGGGGAGATTGGAGAATTTCGGTCTTCAAAAACTATTGGCGAATTTTCGTCGGCGTTAGTAGCAATTGAGCATCCAACAAGAGGAAGGGTTGCAGCAACTAATAATAGAAAATGACCTAATTTGTTAAAGTTCACTTGTCTCACTCCAAAAATTTAGTAAGATCTTGAACACTTCCTATATGTAAAAGTCGCTTTAGTTTTGTTCATCTATTTGAACGGAGTTTCTATCTTTGCGGCAATTGAAATAAGAGTTGGGTTTCTCATGGATCTTCATCTATAGATTACTACTTTTGAAGTCGTTAATCTATAGAGTAAGCGTTAATTTCAATCGTTCCTCAACTTAAAAAACTCATCGGCTAAGCTGGATGAGTTTTTTTGTACTAAAAGTTAGTATTCCGAGAGTTTCTTTCTTTAAAAACAAAGTATTTAATCATGAAAAAGCTAGCGATAAAAGAGGCAAACATCGCCAGAGTTTTTGCAAGATTAAGGCGAGACCAATTAGACATATCGATAAATTGTAACAACAAGTTGGAACTTAAAAATACGCCATTATTAATTAGTAAGCTAAATAGACCTTGCAGGACAAAAAAGAGTATTTCTTTTCGACTGCCTTTAGCAGAACGGCGAAAGGTAATTCTAGAATTCCAGTAATAACTATTGCTAATCGCCAAGCAATAGGCAATCGTATTAATCAGCGCTAAAGTTCCGCTCTGGTTAGTCGGGTATAAAAGTAACAATAAATTGAGCGAACCGATATCTACTGCCGCATTGGAAATTCCGATTATGGTAAATTGAAGTGGCTGAATAGCTGCTTTTCGTTTTGGGCTATTCTCCATCACAACACTCTATTCTCCGGCATTTCGGTTTTTTTAATCGATAGTTTGAAAAGAATCCATTGTATTGGTTTCGGTAACTTGTTCATACACATCGCGAATTTGTTCTGCTACAGCAGCCCAACCGAGATCTGCAATATCTAATAAAGCTTGTTGAGCTAGTTGTTGACGAAAATCAATATCTTCTAGTTGTAGAATAGTTTGCTTAAAGCTTTCTGGATCTTTTGAGTCGTATAAAAGACCATTTTTGCGATCTATCACTTGTTCTTTTGTAGGACCACTTTCAGCTGCAACTACAGGTAATCCAGAAGCCATTGCTTCCATAATTACTAACCCTAATGTTTCTGTAGTTGAAGGGAAGACAAAGACATCTGCAGAGGCAAAAGCTGAAGCCAATTCATCATCATGAATAAATCCAGTGAACACGGTTTGTGTTTTATTGAAATAAGTTTCAAGTTCTTTCCGGTGGGGACCATCACCGATAATAGCCAAGCAAAACTGATTTGAAGTTAGTAAGACATCACGAATTTTTTCGATTTCTTTTTCTGCAGCTAAACGTCCAACGTAGAGTAACAGAATTTTGTTGTTTTCCCCATTAGTTAGGCGAGAGCGCATGTCCGCTCTAGCATGTTTAGGGTGGAATTTTTCAGTATCAACACCACGTTTCCAAACATGCAATCGCTCAAACCCTTTTTCTTTTAATTCTCTTAATACAGTTTGAGATGTGCATAGATTAAGGTCTGCTGAATTATGCATTTTTTTTATAAACCACCACATAATCCAATCTAATTTACCAAGTTTGTAATATGCCATGTATTGTGGAATATTGGTGTGGTAAGAAGCCACCATAGGAATTGCTAGTTTTTTGGCATAAGAGATACCAGAATAGCCAACAACAGCGGGATTAACTATATGGACGACATCGGGATTAAAATCGATCATATATTTTTTAACGAGTCGATTTGGAAAAGCAAATTTTTTAGATCGATAAAAAGGAAAAGCGAATGCAGGAATCCCTTTGACAAGGGCGCCATCAAAAATTTTGACACCCAAATCGGGCGCAATGATTTGAATTTCATGACCGTCTCTATGCAACCACTGAATGCAAGCTGTTAATCTCGTCACAATCCCGTCAGTTGAAGGCAGAAAAGTTTCAGTGACAATTAGAATTTTCATTGAAACTGCTCCTTCCTGCGAAAGTAGATCTTCTACTTCCACTTAACAGTAGGTAAAACATTTTCTTTAATCACACGATTTTTGTGGACGAGGGCGAGTTTTAATACTTCACGTATAACATCGTCCGTTAGTAAATGAGGTTCTAACCCCAAATCTAATAAATTAGTATTCACCGCTTCATAAAAATGCTCTTCTACTTCTACTCGAGGATTTTCCAAATGACTAATGCCGACAGTGAGACCTTCTCTAGCCGCTACTTTTTGTACCATTTGTGCCAATTCGAGTACTGAGAAATCCTCAGTAAATTGGTTAAATACACGAAACTCACCTGGTTCGGCTGGGTTTTCAGCAGCAATCTCAATGCACCTCACCGTATCTTCTATATTTAAAAATCCACGAGTTTGTCCACCTTTTCCATAAACCGTTAAATCATGCTCGATAGCTGCTTGTATAATAAAACGATTCAAAGCTGTTCCAAAAATTGAGTCATAATCAAGTCGATTTGCCAACATGGGATCTAATTGAGTTTCTTTTGTTGAAAGTCCATAAACGATTCCTTGATTTAAATCTGTTGCACGAATTCCCCAAATTCTACAGGCGAACATAATATTATGGCTGTCATGCACTTTAGAAAGGTGGTAGTAAGAACCCGGTTGTTTAGGGAAAGGTAAACGATCTTTGCGACCTTTGTGTTCGATTTCGATATAACCTTCTTCTATCGGAATGTTCGGTGTACCATATTCACCCATTGTTCCAAGCTTGATCAAATGACAGTCGGGGACGATATCTTTTATGCCATACAACACGTTGAGCGTGCCGACCACATTATTAACTTGCGTGAAAACAGCGTGATCCCGATCAATCATAGAGTAGGGCGCAGATCGTTGTTCGGCAAAATGAACAAAGGCTTCAGGTTGTTCTAGTTCAAGAACCTTTTTTAAAAACTTGAAGTCTTGTAAATCACCCTCATATGTACGTAGTTCTTTTCCGGTCAGTTCTCTCCATTTAGCTACGCGTTCTTCAAGAGAAGCAATTGGCGTGAGTGAATTTGAAGTGAGTTCTTTATCCATCTCTCTTCTAATCATATTGTCAATAATGGTAACATCATGTCCTTTTTGGGATAAATGCAAAGCAGTTGGCCAACCACAAAACCCGTCTCCTCCAGCAATAATAATCCTCATAAAAAATCCCCCCATCCTAGATTTTTTCTGAATATTGAATATATATCTTTTGTACCACTTTATCGTACAAAATAAACCTTGAGCAACTACCAGCTAATCGCCGAGCTCAAAGAATAAATTGAAGTAGTATGGTGATAAAGATTAGTCCGGCAATAAAAGAGGGATAGCTACTATTTTTTTCAGATGGCAATTCATCATTTAAAATATTTAAGATAATGCCTCCTGTAAGAAAAGCAGAGAAAAAGGCAATATTCAAATCAGTAGTGTCTGTTAAATGATAAAGTAACCAACCAATTAATACAGAAATCGCTAATACCCAGCGGCCAATACTGGTATACAGGTCTTCGTGTGTTAAATGCAATACGCGATTATTGGCAATAAAGTGAAATGAAAAGACCACAAAATAAATAATGTAATCAGGGATTTTTTCACCACTCAAATCAACGAGCAAATAGCCAATCAATATGTTATATAAAGCAAATCCGAAAATTTCAAGAGCAAAGACAGATTTACTTGGTTGGGAAATGTTATCTTCTTTTTCATTTTTAGCTTTTGACTTTTCGTTTAGTTGATTAATACCATAAAAAAATGCGATACCGGCAAGCGTTAACAAATAAGTAGAATAATCTAAGTGTTCAATCCATGTTGGCAATTGGGCTTTTTCAGTTACTTCTTGGTAATGCGTCAGTTCCGGAACTAGATGCAGAAAGACATATGCGATTGACCCACCAGAGACAAACGACATTAATCGATCTTTTGGCTTTCGATCTAAAAATTTTATGTAGTTGGTAGCAATATGAACAAGCATGAATGCAATAACTATTACTAAGCCTAAGTAAAACATGACATCCCCCCTTTAACGACTTAAAAATGTATACCCGAATCTTCTAAGTCCATTCAGAGCATAAAAAACTTTTAAATATTAAGTAGATAAATAGCGTAGCCTGTATTGTGATTTGGGTATACATAACTAATTCATCTTTAAAGCAGAATGGAGATCCGCTATGGACTTATTGCTTACAATTTTTTTATTGTTGATTTGTTTGTTGATATCAAACGTTGTCAGTCACTATACGCCTTTTATTCCAACTGCTTTAATCCAAGTAGCTCTTGGAGTGATTTTGGTGCTCATGTACGAAGACTTTTCATTTGATATTGAAACGGAATGGTTTTTACTGCTGTTTATTGCGCCGTTATTGTTCAATGACGGCAGTCGTTTTCCAAGAGAAGAACTGTGGAGGATGAAAGGACCGATTTTGGGCAATGCAATCATACTCGTATTGCTGACTACAGTCGTTGGAGGCTATTATATTCATTGGCTGATAGAAGAAATACCACTTGCGGCAGCATTTGCGTTAGCAGCTATTCTGTCACCAACAGACCCAGTAGCAGTTAATGGCATTGCACAGCGAATTCGTATTCCACAAAAAGTATTGAGTCTTGTTAGAGGTGAGTCGCTGATTAATGATGCATCAGGACTTGTTGCATTTAATTATGCAGTGGCTGCTGTTGTCACAGGCTATTTTTCATTATCGGAAGCTATATTCGATTTTTCCTATAAATTTTTGATTGGTGGAATTTTGGGTCTTACGCTTGGATTATTAATCATTAGCATTCGTTTAGTTTTACGGAAGCAAGGAATTAATGACGTTACATTTCATACATTACTGCAAATTATGACTCCATTTTTAATTTTTATCGTAACTGAAGAGCTTCTTCACGCATCAGGGGTAATCGCGGTAGTTGTGGCAGGGATTGTACATTCATTAGTAAGAGAACAAACAGAAACGTTAATCGCGGAAGAACAAGTGTTAACTGAAAATATCTGGACGATTATTCTCTTTATCCTAAATGGAGTAGTCTTTTTACTATTGGGATTAAGCATACCGACTTCGATGAGCGGTGTGCTCGAAAATTTGGAGATTAACTTATGGTTGCTGTTGCTTTACGTTTTAGCAGTTGGCCTGATGATTCTTGGCATTCGCTTTATCTGGGCTTATTTATTTTCTCTGTATGAATATCATTATGGAAAAATGAAAAGTGCAGCCAAGCCAAGTTTGAAATTGACTTTGTATATCAGCTTAACGGGGGTACGAGGGACCGTTACAATGGTTGGGGTATTATCTTTGCCATTTTTATTGGAAAACGGAGAGGCATTTCCAAACCGTGCACTTCTCTTATTCTTGGCAGCTGGGACGATTCTTTTTACGTTAATAGTTGCAACTATTTTCTTGCCTTTACTTAGTAAAGGTCAAATGGCAGGTAGTGAGACTACTGAAAAAATGGATCTGAACGAAGCCCAGCGGCGTATTTTGTTGGCGTCAATACGAAAGATAAAAGCTGAAATCACAGAAGAAAACGAAGCTGTCGCCTACGAGTTAATCGAAGAATACGAATTGCATTTTCGTTATATTCAAACAGAAGAAGTTACAAAAGCTCAAGCGAATAAAAAATATCAACGCAAAATACGAGAACTTCGCTTGAAAGCCTTAAAGCTTGAACGTAAGTATGTGCAAAAACAATACCGCAATAAAAAAATGAAAGAAGAAGTATATGATGCATTTGAAAAGTCATTAAACCGTCGGGAAGAAGTGGTCGCTGATAATGCACGTTCGACTATGTTGTATTTACAAGGTAAACTTATTCGAGCGTGGAGGCGTTTTAGAGGTCAAAATTCTCGCGAAGAAGAGACGCGTTTGGTCGAATTTCAAGAAGGGTTACAACTTCAATTAGAAGCGTTACAAGAAGCGCTTTCTGGATTGGAAGCACATGCTAAAAAGTATGAACCGAAAGAAATCATAGACGCAGTCATCTCAGATTACAAACAAATGACCAGTCGTTTAAAGAAACCAGAAGCATTGTACGATGAAAAATACGAATTGCAAAAAGAAGAGTTGCGGGTAGTTGTTATGGATATGGGGCGCTCTGTCATTTATAAAATGTATGTAGCAGGAGAAATTACGAGAGAGCAGGCAAAAGAACTGAGACGCTATATTCATAATGTTGAAAGTGTCACGCTTTACGAAACTAATGAGTAAGAAAATAAAAGAGGTATTGGTATCATTAAAAAAACAGCGCAAGTACTTAGCGCTGTTTTTTGTCATGAACTTCGTAATCGTCACTCACTTAAAACGGGATGTTCTTCATAATCATAAACAAGATCAGGTAAAACAGAAGGTTCGATATTTTTCCAAATCAATTGATCACGCGTGGCATTATCTATTGTGAAAGACATGACGCTTTTATCTTCTACATCTTTTTTGGTATTTAAAACTGGATAAATCCAAGATAACGAGATGTCATCGAGTTGGTTGATTTCTGAGGTGGCTGCCAGAATATGGATGGAATCTTGCCACATCGTTTGCTTTGTAGAAATCATGGTGAATTTTTTATCCGCATTTAAAGAAATTTCCACATCCCACCCTGATGAATCTTGAGAAAGAACGACATCAGATACACGAGCTTTACGGTTGATATTACTAGTTGCGCCAGCTTGCTCGTTGATGATTGTGGTGATTTCATCTTTTAAGTTTATTGCTTCTGGCGATTCAGGCTTTATTAGCGAACCACCAATTATGATGAGAATAACGGCTATTATAAGAGATAAGAAAACAAAATGTCTCCATTTGGTTGCTTTAGCTATCATTTGTAACACTCCGTTTCCATTGTTGTGATTTTTAGTATAAAGGAAAAGAAAGTCATTTTGAAAAAACTCATCCAATTTTGATGAACTTATTTGATAATACGAACATGAAAATTTTCTGAAACACACTATCTAAGATGTGCAAAAACGGTATACTGAAAAAAAGAGTCGGAGTAGTCCATCGAAAATAGGGGGGAATTCATTGAAACAAGAGAAAATGATGAAAAGCTATATCGACTCGCCTGACAAATTAAAAAAACTGTATCGTCGAACTTTATGGGTTGTTGCACTTGCTCAAATCTTCGCTGGGGTTGGGCTAACAGCTGGAGTAACAGTCGCTGCTCTTCTTGCTTCAGACATGCTTGGAACAGACCGATACGCGGGTGTACCAGTGGTTTTTTTCACGATAGGCTCGGCAGGGGCAGCACTTATCATTGGCAGACTTTCTCAACGGTTTAGTCGACGGATAGGTTTAGCATCAGGATTTCTAACGGGTGCATTTGGTGCGTTAGGAGTTGTTGTTGCTGCGTTATCGAATAATATCTTTTTACTGTTTATATCTTTAGTGATTTATGGTGCAGGGATGGCCACAAATTTACAAGCGCGCTATGCAGGGACAGACTTAGCTACAGTTAAGCAACGTGGTACTGCGATTAGCGTAGCATTGGTATCATTAACCTTAGGTGCGTTTGCCGGACCGAATTTAGTTGGGGTTATGGGCAGCTTTGCAGAATCTATTAATATTCCGTCTTTGGCCGGTCCTTTTATTTTGGCTGCGGCAGCATTTAGTCTAGCAGGATTCGTTATTTTAATTTTATTAAGACCAGATCCACTTCAAGTTTCCAAAGCTTTAGCAGCACATTTACAAACGCTTGAAGAAAGTTCGGAAGTGGTGGAAAAAGACGATTCTGCTATCGATAGAAAGGGTGTTATCCTTGGCGCAACCGTAATGGTATTAACACAGTTAATCATGGTAGCGATTATGACGATGACGCCAATTCATATGGGGCATTATGGTCACGACCTTGGAGACATTGGATTAGTCATCAGCATACATGTAGTTGCCATGTACTTGCCCTCAATTGTCACAGGAATACTTGTGGATAAGCTGGGTCGAATTTTTATGACAGCCGCCGCCGGGGTCACATTTATGGCAGCAGGTTTAGTTGCGGCATTGGGACCAAGTGAATCGATAATAGGTTTAATGTTCGCACTAGGTTTACTAGGGCTTGGGTGGAATTTTGGATTTATTAGCGGTACGACATTGGTGGTGGATTCAACCGATCCAACTACGCGCGCAAAAACGCAAGGAACAGTCGATGTATTAATCGCTTTAGCTGGTGCTACAGGCGGGGGACTTTCCGGCATGATTATGGCACAGTCTAGTTTTGCTGCCATGTCTTTAGGTGGTGGATTTCTTGCACTTGCATTAATTCCTGTTGTCCTCTGGTCGACTAAAAAGACGATAGTTTAGTCAAATAAAAAAGTGCGCAGTTCATTTTGAACTACGCACTTTTTCTGTATCGGATATTACGGGTTTGTAGACCAAAGCCCAGCTGATTTCAATAACACACGAGGGTGAAGTTTTAATTGAGCCACCATCATTTCAGCTAAATCTTCTGGCTGCATTACTTTATCAGGATTGCCATCAGTTAAGTTTTCGCCTATCGCTAAGTCAGTTGCAACTGTACTTGGTGTTAAAGCACTAACACGGATATTGTGTTTTCTCACTTCTAGCATTAACGATTCTGTTAATCCCATAAGACCAAATTTCGAAGCGCTATAAGCGCTTGTTACGGGTGCACCTTTTTGTCCAGCAGTTGATGAAATATTGATAATATCACCTGATTGACGCTCGATCATTTGCGGCAATACAGCGCGTGTTACATAATACACACCCATCAAGTTAGTATCGATAATTGCTTTGAATTCTTCAGGTGATAAATCAAGGAAGTTACCGAATTTCCCAATGCCTGCATTATTGATCAAAATATCAATCGATCCAAGTTCAGTCAAAACGTGTTCAACTGCAGCATTTACTGAATCTTGATCGGCAACATCAGCCACTGCAAAAACAGTTTTCACGCTGTATTGCGCGAGTTCTGCTGCAACTTTCTCTAGGTTTTCAGCAGTGCGTCCTACAAGTCCAACGTTTATACCTTCTGCTGCAAAAGCAATAGCTGTAGCGCGGCCAATCCCTCGTCCTGCTCCTGTAATTAACGCATTTTTACCTGTTAAGTTTTGCATATAGATAGCTCCTTTTTATATGAAATCAATTTCCTATACTAGTGTAGCAAAGTCTAGTTGGAAATCCTAAATAGAGAACTCAGGAATAAATTTGAAACAAGAAAACAGCAGGAGAGACGCCTGCTGTTCGTGATTATCTTTTATTCGTCAAATAAATTCATACTTAAGTAACGTTCTCCAGTATCAGGTGCGATGCATAATACTTTTTTGCCACTACCAAGGCGTTTTGCTATTTCGATCGCTGCGTAAATGGTTGCGCCTGCAGATGGACCGACAAAAATACCTTCTTCGCGAGCAACGCGTTTAAAAATATCAATCGCATCTTCATCTTGGATAGCCATAATTTCATCGTATATTTTAGTATTTAAGATGCTCGGAATAAATCCAGGGCTTGTTCCCACTAATTTATGTTTACCCGGTTTACCGCCAGACAAGACAGGTGATCCTTTAGGTTCCACAACTGCGATATAAAGTTCCGGCAAATGCTCTTTTAATGTTTCACCGGTACCTGTAATGGTACCGCCAGTTCCAGCTGATGCCACAAATGCATCTAATTTACCGTTCATTTGCTCTAAAATTTCGAGCGCAGTTGTCGTCCGGTGAATATCTGGATTGGCTTTGTTCTCGAATTGTTGAGGGATAAAGCTGTTTGGGATTTCCTTCTGCAACTCAAGCGCTTTACTAATAGCACCAGGCATTTTAGCATCACTCGGTGTTAACACAACTTCAGAACCAAATGCTTTTAATAAGTTAATACGTTCTTTTGTTGCGTTATCTGGCAACACGAGGATTGAGCGATAACCTTTTGCTGCCGCGACCATGGCGAGACCAATCCCGGTATTGCCACTCGTCGGTTCAATAATGGTTGCACCTGGTTGAAGCAAGCCATCTTCTTCAGCCATCTTGATCATATTAAAAGCAGCGCGGTCTTTAACACTTTTAGATGGATTGAACATTTCGAGCTTGACATACACATCAGCTGCGCCTTCTGGTACAATGCGTTGCAATTTTACAACCGGTGTATCGCCAATCAATTCAATAATATTATTATATGGTTTCATGTAGAAAACAACCTTTCTTAACTTAGGGAATTTGTCATTTACTTATCTTGATTTTATTGAAAACATTCTACTAGCTAAAGTTTTCAATTGACGAGATGAACCTCAAACTTTATTGTACTAGTATAACGCATATTTGTTAATCATATTGGTTTTGTCGGCTTAAAAAAGGAGGGTGCCAGTTGGAACAAATTCCATTAATCGTCACCACGCAGTGGCTTGAACAACGATTAGGTGATCCGAAGTTATGCATTATTGATGCTACTGTATTTATGGAGCTATCCGAAAAAGGAGGACCACCTGCAGTTTGGTCAGGAAAAGCTTCATATGAAGAAGGACATATAGCAGGTGCGATCCACATCGATGTGTTAAAGGATTTATCAGATCCACAATCTGCGCTGCCTTTTACAGTACCATCGCGTGATTATTTTATTCACAAAATGACTCTACTTGGTATAGGTGACGATATGCATATCGTTATATACGACCAAGGAGCTTTAGTAGGGAATCCAGTGACAGCATCTTATTGGGCATCGCGATTAGCCTGGCAAATGCACTACGAAGGTTTTGAAAACATTGCAATTCTAGAAGGTGGTTTACCAAAATGGAAAAAAGAAAATCGTCCGTTGTCCATTGTGCCGGGAAGTTATGCACAAACGAGCTTTACAGGTCAACGCCGTTCAGAATTGCTTGCTACTAAAGAAGACGTGAAGCGAGCAATGGATGATGACAACACCATTCTTATAAATAGCTTATCGTCAGAAGATTATCGAGGCGAAAGTGGAGCATATGTGAGAAAAGGACATATTCCGAGCAGTCACAATGTGTTTTTCGGTATTCATGCAGATCAGCAGTCAAACGAAGTACACGACGATGATGTATTACGCCAGCAGTTTGAAAAAGTAGATGCTTTAAATCCAACTAAAAAAGTGATCACGTATTGCGGTGGTGGACTTGCTGCAACGTGGACCGCTTTAATGTTAAATAAGCTTGGTCAAAAAAATGTGGCCGTATATGATGGTTCGTTGAACGAATGGGTGAGTGATCCGACTTGTCCACTTGTGACCGAAAGCTAAAAACCGCAATGCCTCAAAAGGCATTGCGGTTTTTCATTACTCTTTATCGACAGCAATTTTGATATGCTGGAAAGTTGCTACATCAAACAATCCACAGTCGGTTAATTTTAAATGAGGGATTACGGGTAAAGACAAAAAAGACAGTGTTAAAAAGGCATTAAAATGAGTAGGTGCTCCAATTCGCAAAAGACTTTCATCAACTTTTTTTAACTGACGATAAACATCTTCGAAGGACTCTTCGGACATTAATCCGGCAATGGCTAAAGAAAGAGTTGTTAAAACTTTTCCATTTTGTACAACTACTAGTCCACCATTAATTTGCTGAACTGCTTCAACTGCCATTTTAATATCTTTATCGGTTGTGCCAACAGCAATAATATTATGCGAATCATGTGCAACTGTAGTAGCAATCGCTCCATTTTTCAACCCAAGACCTTGAACAATGCCTAAACCAATATTGCCAGTAGCCCGGTGTCGTTCAATCACAGCAATTTTTAAAAAATCTTTTTCTATATTGGAAACAAACGCGCCGTCAGCTTGGGGAACTTCTAAAATCAAATGCTCCGTAATGAGATTATTAGGATTGATGCCGATCACATGGGCTTTTCTGCTATTACCCATCGGAATCTGAAAACTAGTAGGAGTTAATTTTGCGATACGAACCGTATCTTGGACGGCTAATGAATCACTCTTTCCTTGAATAGAGCCGACGTATTTGCCGTTTTCAGCTACTAACTGGCCGCTTTTATAAACGGATGAAATGATAAAATCCTCGAGACTATCCAGCATTAAAAAATCGGCATCGTAGCCGGGAGCAATAGCCCCTTTTTGTCGCAAGCCAAAGCATTGTGCCGCATTGAGACTAGCCATAGAAATAGCGGTAATCGGAGAAATACCTTGTTTAATAGCAGTGCGAACATTAAAGTCTATGCTACCTTCTTCAATTAAATCATCTAAGTGTTTGTCGTCGGTACAAAACAAACAGCGATGAGCATTTTGTTCTGTTACTCCTTCTAGCAAAGTTTCCAAATTTTTAGCAACAGAACCTTCACGAAGCATGACATACATACCGCGCTCGAGGCGTATCATCATTTCTTCTTTCGTCACGCATTCGTGGTCGGTTAAGATTCCGGCAGTGCCGTAAACATTAATATCAAGTTCGGTAAGCCCCGCAGCATGTCCGTCAATTTGTTGACTCAACATCAACTTATCGAGCATTGTTTCATCTGCTCGCATAACGGCTGGAAAATCCATAACTTCTGCTAATCCAAGAACATTTTTGTGTTGTAAAAAAGGCTCTAAATCTTTAGCTGAAAGTTTTGCCCCTGCATTTTCAAATGAAGTAGAGGGAACACAAGACGGCAACATAAATTTGATGTCGAGTAAGGTTGATTCAGCATCTTCTAACATAAATTCGAGCCCTATTGTTCCGCTGACATTTGCAATTTCATGTGGGTCTGTGATGACAGTCGTGACGCCATGTGGCAGGACAACTTTTGAAAACTGTTGAGGGGTGACCATGGAAGATTCGATGTGAACATGTGCATCAATCAAGCCTGGAGAAATATATTTTCCAGTTGCATCAATTTCTTGAACCCCTTTGTAATTACCAATACCGACGATGGTACCATCGCTTACTGCCACATCTCCTGTAGTTAGCGTCTTTGTAAACACATTGATAATCGTGGCATTGCGAATTACCAAATCGACTTTTCTTTTTTGATTGGCAGCATCGATTCGATTTTTTAGCTGAGTTTTATTCACAGTTTTCATAGCTCCTTTAAATAAATTTAAGGCGATTTGTTTAGAAAAACTGAATCCAAATAGTTATATAATTGTCGAACTAAGTATGGATTTCATTCTACAGGAGATAGGTGCCTAGCTCTAGCATTATGATGGGGTGTACTAAGAAAGAAGTTATTCAAGGGGGAGTCTATTGAAACATGAAAAACCACTAGCAGCTTTAGAGTATAAACGTGAAGATGCTAGTAGTAACTTATTCTATATAATTTATGGAACATAAAGCTCTCCTTGACCTACAACTATAGCGTTGCCACCGATTTTAACTTCTTCGTATTGTTGGTTGTTCTTATCGATCATAATTTCGATAAAACTTGGCCTTCCCATTTCAAAACCTTGTTCGCTACGGATAATATAATGACCATCTATTTTTTTAGCAATAGCCCCATGTTCGACTAAAAATGCACCTAGAGGGCCGCCAGCAGCACCGGTCGCTGGATCTTCAGAAATGCCCATAGCGGGGGCGAACATTCGACAGTGAACAGTTGAGTCGTCATGTTCGGTTTCTGTTGAAAATGCGAATATATGCTGGCGGTCTGGATCGTGACTAAAGTGACGTTCCCAGACATCTGTGCGGAAATTGATTTCTCGCATAGCGGCAATTGAGCGGAGAGGAACAAATAAAAATGGCAAACCAGAAGAAACGGTCTGAATCGGAAATCTTGAATCTAATTCACTTTTTGGTAACGATAGCAAATCTGCCACTAGCGCTTGACGAGTCATTATTTCGCCGAACACAGGAAGAGGTTGAATCATTTTAACTTTGGTGATTTTTTCTTTGTTTAGATGCACCGCTACAGAAATATCCCCGTACTCTTCTTCAAAGGTCCATTCATTTACTCCATCTGAGGTAGGGAACATTCTTAGATGAGCCATGACAAAGGCTGTTCCAATTGTCGGATGACCCGCAATCGGTAATTCTACTTGAGGCGTGAAAATCCGGAGGTTGATTTGATTTTGTGGCTTATTAGGCGAGCAGATAAATGCAGTCTCTGATAAATTCAGTTCATTGGCGATCTGTTGCATGGTTCTTGTGGTCAATCCTGTTCCATCATGAAAAACCGCTAACTGATTGCCGCCAAAAGATTGAGTGGTAAAAACATCAACTAAAGTGTATTTTAAAGTTTTCATCATTACCCTCCTTTATCTGAAAAATTAGTTTACTTAGCTTCTTTGTAACAGTTAGACGGCCAAAAGTCCACTAGCTTTAATTGCAATCAATCCATTTTGAGAATAAAGTAGGGGTATGAAACTAAACAGAAAAGAGGAAAGCATGTGAAAAAACAAATTGTGGTCATTGGGTTAGGCCGTTTTGGCAGCAGTGTTTGTAAGGAACTGCATAGCCTCGGTCACGAAATTATGGCCATCGATACCAATCCAGATAAAGTGGACGCCTTAAGAAAATATGCTGCTCATACAGTCATTGCAGATGCAACAGATGAAAATCAGCTGAAATCCTTGGGTGTCCGAAATTTCGAACATGCAATTGTAGCTATTGGAGATAATCTGCAAGCGAGTGTTTTGTGTACATTAATGTTAAAAGAGCTTGGTTTGCCAAAAGTCTGGGTAAAAGCGCGGGATCTTCAACATGAAAAAATCCTTCATAAAGTTGGAGCGGACCGTGTGATTCAACCGGAAAAAGAAATGGGCATTCGCATTGCCCATCATGTTGATTCTGATAAGATTGTCGATTATATTGATCTTTCTCATGATTACAGTATTATCGAGTTAGTTGCTTCTGGCAAAATGGCAAATAAAACATTGATAGATATGAATATTCGAAAAAACTTTAATTGTATAGTCTTAGCTATTAAAAAGCAGGAAGAAGTCAACATTGCACCTGCCATTGATGACATGGTCGCACAGGATGACGTGCTAATTATAATGGGCCATAAAGATGACTTGAAGCGCTTAGAAGAAAAAAACTTGTAAAAAAGGTCTGCTAACTCTAGAGTTAGCAGACCTTTTAGGTGCGACTGTCGTTTAGTAAAAAAACTAAGCGGGAATAATAGAAATAAGAAATAAAGAGCGTTTATAAAAGATAGGGGGACGATAGATGAAGTTCCGAATCGAATGGATGTATGGAGTTCCTAAAGGAATAGAAACCGTTTTTTTATCAGAAGAAATGACAGCAGAAGAAGTTGTTCAAATAGCAGAAGATTTAGAGCGAACAGGGAGAGTTAAAAAGATTCAATTTGAAGATCAATTTGATAGCAGTTGGACTTTAAAAGAAGTAAAAGCTTATTTAAAGGAAATCGAAACAGAACCTCATAATATAAAAGTTTATTTTGATGGAGGCTACGAACTTTCCTCAGGAAATGCAGGTCTAGGCTGTGTAATTTATTATAAACAAAACGGTAAATCGTATAGACGCAGAACAAATGCAAAGCTGGATGAGTTAAGTTCAAATAATGAAGCAGAATATGCTGCTCTTTATTTTTGTCTTCAAGAGTTAGAGGAGCTTGAAGTAAGGCGACAGTTAATTTCTTTTGTTGGGGACTCGCGAATTGTCATCAATAGGATGGAAGGCGAGTGGCCAGTTATCGAGGATAAGTTAGGACCATGGATACAGCGAATAAAAGAAAAGGTAAAAGAGCTGGGCCTTCAAGAGGCGTATCAATTAACTCCACGTAAAGAAAATGCAGAAGCTGATAAATTAGCTACACAAGCATTAAAAGGCATATCAATTGCGTCAACAACTGAATTATTAAAAGAATAATCAAAGTAACGCTGCATTGTCCTGGGGTTGATACATTGCAGCGTTTTGCTGTAATAATGGCACGAAACCTTTCTATAGCCAAAACGTTCTATAGTAGTTGAACATAAGCAGAGTGATTATAAAAGAGCGTAGAGGGAGAGTCATAGAGAACTTATTTTATTATAGAAAGCAGGAGTAAGATTCATGGAATGGTTTGATTTATTTAAAGCATTAATATTAGGATTTGTAGAAGGCATGACGGAATTTGCACCTGTTTCTTCCACAGGTCATTTAATCATTGTGGATGATATGTGGTTGAAATCGCAGGAGTTTTTAGGGAAATACCCTGCAAATACATTTAAAATCGTAATTCAGCTCGGTTCAATACTAGCGGTTGTCGTCGTATTTTGGAAACGGCTATTTAGTTTAGTTGGCCTTTATAAAATGGAGGGGCAACAAGAAAGTACACGATTTAATTTATTGCATGTGATTATTGGTATGTTGCCTGCGGTCGTTTTAGGATTTACTTTTAAAGATTTGATCGACAACCATTTGTTTGGTGTAGAAACAGTAATTTATGCATTGGTTGCAGGTGCAATTTTAATGATTGTTGCCGACAAGTTTGGGCCAAAAAAGCCGACTGTAAATTCATTAGATGACATTACTTATTTTCAAGCATTGAAAATAGGATTCGTGCAATGTCTTTCGCTATGGCCAGGTTTTTCTCGTTCTGGTGCCACCATTTCAGGAGGCGTATTGTTTGGGTTAAACCATAGGGTAGCTGCCGACTTTACATTTATTATGGCCGTCCCGATTATGTTTGGCGCGAGCTTAGTATCGGTATTGAAGAATTGGGATACTTTATCGATGGACTATTTATCCTTTTATATCGTCGGCTTTTTATCGGCTTTTGTTTTTGCGCTAATATCTATCCGTTTCTTCTTGAAATTGATTGGACGTATTAAACTAATGCCATTTGCAATTTACCGACTTGTGTTAGCGGCTATTTTAGCTATCATTGTTTTTCGGTAACTATAATTTAAACTTAGAACTGCATAGTTGGACTTTATCCACAGCTTGAGAGCTTCCTTATGGGAGCTCTTTTTTATGTCATACTTTAGGCAATTTTTCCACTAAGGAAATAAATTCGCGCGAAACGTATGGTACATAACGATTTTTCGCCATAATAATCCCCAGTCTCCAAGGAAACGTATGGCTCAAGGAAATCATTTTAAAAGGACCATCTTTTACGCGGTCGCAAATCAATTTTGGCATTAATGTAACGCCTAAGTTTTTTTCGACCATGCCGACGATGAAATCCCATTGCGAACTTTCATACGCAATTTTTGGCGTGAACCCTTCACTTACACAAAACTCGATTGTTCGGCTGTTTAACGTAAATTCTTTACTGAGCAGTAAAAATGGATCATCTTTAAATTCAATCAAATCAATTGTGTCATGATGGGAAAGTGGATGGGATTCGTGTACTAATAATTTTATTTCTTGATCAACGAATGGGACTACATCGAATTTCTCTTTATCCACAGGAAGCATTACAAATCCTAAATCAACATCTCCTTCAGCTACTTTTCGTTCGACAGTTTTGGCACCATCTTCTGCCAAGATGATGGAGACTTCTGGATAAGCACGTTGAAATTCGGCGATGATGGTCGGAAAGAATAAGGTGCTAATGACCGGAGGCAGCCCAATCTTTATTTTCCCCTTATTTAAATTCATTACATCGTAAAGAGACGTCGATAAGTCATCAATACTATGAATGATTTTTTGCGCTTGTTCATACACGACTGCACCAGCATCAGTTAATCCAATTTGACGTGAAGAACGATCAAACAAGACAACTTCCATTTCATCTTCTAAATTTCGTACCATCTTGCTTAAAGTGGGTTGTGTCACGTGAAGTGCAAGAGAAGCTTTTGTAAAACTTTTGTGTTTAGCAACTGCTACAAAGTAAGTTAGTTGTCGAATGTCCATTGTGAACCTCTTTCTTTCTATAACTATTTGTTATAGAACTTATAGTTATTATTCATTTTACCTATTCTTTTTGTGGTTGTACAATAATGAAAGCAAACAGGACTAAATATTTAGAAAATTTGGCGGCTTTTCTAAAAGAAGAAGTAAGCGTTTTCAAATTTGCCGTTAAAGAAAAAAAGGGGGATTTTAAATGTTGAGTATGATTGGAATGGTTGGGGGACTTGTTCTTTTAATCGTCTTTACGATGAGAGGCATGAACTTATTAATTGCGGGTCCGATATCTGCATTATTTGTAGCACTTTTTAGTGGTTTGCCATTATTTCCACAATTGGTTGGAGAAGGCGAAGCGAACTTATTAACAAATTATATGACAAGTTTTTCTGGATTTATAACTGCTTGGTTCCCGATGTTCTTACTAGGAGCAATTTTTGGGAAAGTAATGGAAGACAGTGGGGCAGCGGATAGCGTCTCAAGATGGCTAGTTGGGAAATTTGGTTTATCAAAAGCTGTACTTGCAATTGTTATCGCCTGTGCTGTTTTAACGTACGGCGGAGTTAGCTTATTCGTTGTCGCATTCTCGGTTTTCCCAATGGCACTTAGCTTGTTCAAACAAGCAGATTTGCCGCGTCGTTTTATCCCAGCAGCTTTAGCTCTTGGGTCGGTAACATTCACAATGACGTCTGCTGGTTCACCTGAAATCCAAAACTGGATTCCAATTGAATACTTAAAAACTAGCCCGTATGCAGGCTGGGAAGTCAGCATTTTAGTAGCTGTCTTTATGGCTGTATTTGGTTACTGGTGGCTGAAACGAATGATTCAAAAAGCAGTTAACAAAGGAGAACGTTTTGAAGCTCGTTCAACAGATCCTGTAATAGAAGATCGTAAGCTTCCAAACCCAATCATGGGCTTGATCCCGTTAGTAGTTGTCCTTGGAATTTCGTTTGTTTTCCACGATTCGTTGAAAACATCTGCATTGATCATCGCCTTATTAGGTGGAGTTCTAACAACATACTTTTTGAACCGCCAATATTTCACGAACTTAGGAAAAGCTTTATCTGATGGAACAATTGGTGCTTTGATCGCTATCGGTAACACGGCTGCTGTCGTTGGCTTTGGTGGCGTTGCGAAATCTGTACCAGCTTTCCAAGTAGCAGTAGATGCGATGACTAGCATTCCGGGTAGTCCTTTAATTGGTGGCGCTATTGCTGTCAGCGTTATTGCCGGATTAACTGGATCGGCTTCAGGAGGACAAGTTATTGCCTTGCCACTTCTTGCACCGCACTATATCGATATGGGTGTAAACACAGAAGCGCTTCACCGTACAATTGCTATTTCGTCTGGGGCACTAGATTCATTGCCGCATAATGGTTATGTCGTAACAACAATTCGTGGGATTTGTGGAGAAACGCATAAAGCTGCCTATGGTGCTGTCGGTGCTGTAACCGTCATTGTGCCATTACTTGGACTAGCAATTGCCATTATCCTGTTTTCATTAGGACTTGGAATTTAACAAAAGCTTTGGAGGGAATAAAATGGTAGACAATAAAGTCGTTTTAATAACAGGAGCTGCTAGCGGAATTGGTTATGAAATTAGTAGTGATTTTGCAAAAGCTGGAGCGAAAATTGTGTTATCAGATATTGATGAAGAAGCTGTCGTAAAAGCAGCTGAGACATTAACATCACAAGGATTAGATTGCATCGGCATCAAATGTGATGTGACAAAAGAGGAAGATATTAAAAATGTTATTGAACAAACAGTTGCTCATTATGGATCACTGGATGTTCTTATCAATAATGCAGGCATGCAATACATCTCACCGCTTGAAGAATTTCCAACAGAGAAGTATGAGTTGTTAATTCGCATTATGTTAATTGCACCGTTTATCGCGAGCAAGCATGCATTTCCAATCATGAAAAAGCAAGGGTCAGGCCGAATTATCAATATGGCGTCGATCAATGGTCTTGTTGGATTTGCTGGGAAAGCCGCATACAACAGTGCAAAACATGGGGTAATCGGTTTAACAAAAGTAGCAGCACTTGAAGGCGCAGAACACGGCATTACCGTTAATGCGATGTGTCCAGGTTATGTAGACACGCCACTTGTTCAAAATCAGATGAATGATTTGGCGAAGACACGCAATGTACCGATTGAAAAAGTTTTTGAAGAAGTGTTATACCCATTAATTCCTCAAAAACGCTTGTTGGCTGTAAAAGAAATCTCGGATTACACAATGTTCTTAGCAAGTGACAAAGCATCAGGAGTCACAGGACAAGCTGTCGTTCTAGATGGTGGCTATACAGCTCAATAAAAATAAACCCGTCCAGCGTTTGTGCTGGACGGGTTTTTCGTTATCACTTTACAAAACTAGTCAAGAAAGTTTTCAGTAACTCCGAGAAATAAACGATCTTGTTCTACATTAGGAGCATGACCAGAACGTTTAAATTCCATGAAAGTCGCGTCTGGAATAGCCACTGCTGTTTCGCGCCCTTTTTCAGAAGGGTTCAAACCGTCATGCTTTCCGCTAACGACTAATGTTTCTGCTGTAATAGTAGAAAGTTGTGAGCGAAAGTCGAATATCTCTATAGCGTCTCCAGCGATTCCTTGCTCTTTTATAGTTAATAAACGACTGTTTTCTGCTGTTTTTTTATTCCATTCACGAATCTTATTTTGGTTATGGTATATATAGCGAGTAGAAGCATTCATTTTTTCGGAAATGCTCAAGCCATCAAATTTTTCAGGATATCGATCAAAAAGTTCGGCTAATGACGCCTTTTCACTATAAGATTTGGTAGCAACTAATACGAGCTTGTTTACTTTCGTAGCAGCTTGTATGGCCACTCCCTGTGCGATATAACTGCCCATAGAAACACCAAGAATATCCACAGTATCTAAAGTTAAATGGGAAATCAGCGCTAGTGCGTCTTCTATATGATCTTGTAACGTATATTGAGCTGGGCGGCTAGAATTTCCATGACCTCTAGAGTCTATCGCGATGACACGGCGAGTTTTTTTAAAAAATTCCATTTCGCGATAAAACATGGCAGAATTACTCGTCAATCCGTGAAGCAATAGAAGAGGCTGTCCTTCTCCACTATCTTCGTAATATAAATCGATCTCATTGCGTGTGAATACCGGCATGGTCATCCTCCTTTATAAATAAACTCTTGTAATGGGTATACCCTAAGCATAAATAAAAATGACTGGTTAGCAAAATTAAAAGCACAACAGCAAGTTGTGCTTACTAACTCATATTAATTGGAATCTGGTCGAGAGTTCTGGAATTTTTCAATAAAGCTAAAAACAACTGCCAACAATAAAAACATGCTCAGAGTGAGGTACCACGGTAATTCTGAAATTGCCCGTCCAAAAGCAGTGTAGAGAACTGCTGGAGCAATTAATCCCAATGCAGAAATAACCATATATTCTTTAAGTGATTTTGTCATTTCCATTAAATACAAAGACAATAAATGAAAATGTACAAAAGGCATGATACGTAAAATCATCACTTGGGCAACTGATAAGGTGCGATCTGGAAAGATTTTGTCTTTTAGTCGTGACATTTTCGCTTGAAACTTCGGGAATTTATTGACCAATATGTATGATACCCAACTCATCAAGGTCAAACCAATAAATGATAAAAACGCGCCTTCAAAAAATCCGAAAAGATACCCGCCAGCAATACAAACAGCAATAACTGGCAAGAACAACAAAGGACGCAACAAATGCAATAATATAAATAAAAATGGTGCTAACCAGCCGACGTTGTCCATGAATACTTCGAGGGATTGATCGAATTGATCCATACGATCCCGACCTCTCTATAGTTACTTTCTAATTAGGAAGGATAAGCTAAAATATGGGGAAAAGCAAGAAGTTTTTCAGTATGGTATATTCAGGAAAGAAGTAGTGGGTAAGTGACATTCACCTCAAACAAGGATTTCTATTGTGCTATATTCAGTGTGAAATTAGGAAGTAAAGAATATTAATGGAGAAGAGGGATTTGATGAAAATATTAATTATCGGAGCAGGCGCAATGGGCAGTTTGTTTGCTGGGCGTCTAAAAGCGCAAACGCCTGAAGTCTTTCAATATAACAGGAATAATCCACACGTTGATCAAATCAACCAAAGCGGATTAACGATCATTGAACGTGACAACACAAAAACAATCGTTCCCTTAAAAGTGATCCAACAGGTTTCAGACACCTCTTATGATGTCGTGTTAGTTATGTTAAAGACTCATGCGACCCACAAAGTATTAATGCAACTAAAAGACTCATTTTCTCCGCAAACGCTGTTCGTGACAATGCAAAACGGTCTTGGAAATTTGGAGACGATTGCAGATGTTTTCCCAAATAACTCAATTGTTGCTGGAACACTAGGCTGTGGCGCCAGCGTAGAAGCCGCTGGACAAATTCTTCACCGCGGCTTTGGCACAAACTTTATCGGTCAGTCTACTGACAAAGTGACGCAGGAAAAGTTAATCAAATTTGTTGAATTACTAAATCAATCCGGATTGGAAACAGAAGTAGCCGAAGATGTTCAAACGATTATTTGGAATAAATTATTCGTCAATGTTGCTTATAATTCGTTAACGGCACTGACACGTTTGCGAAATGGCGATATTTTAAATACAAAAGATGGTCAAAGTTTATTGAGAAATATTGTAACTGAGGCGATCGCAATCGCTAAAGCAGAAGGAGTTATCGTCGATTCAGAAAAAATGATCGCAACATGCACCCAAATGGGGCAAGAACAGTTTCCTACCAATAAATCTTCGATGTTAATGGATGTTTTACATAAACGAAAAACAGAAATCGACACAATTAATGGCGCAGTAGCAAAGCTTGGGGAAAAACATAACATCCCAACGCCTTATAATGACTTGATTACTGGAATCATAAAAGTCATCGAAGCAAACTATGATATGCAAGTCGAGTAGCAAAGCGTTAAATCTGCTATACTTATGGGATATTGTCCTGATAGATGGGCAGATAAGGACGGGATGAATTGAATCGATTAACTGCAACAGGTGACTATATTTATACATACGCCTATACAAACGACGAAAAAGCGTTATGCCAAATGGAAATGCGCGCATTTTTTGGCAACGACACCAATGAGAAAATTATCAAGAGTAAAGTGGAGATAGACCCAAGCCGTAGTCCATTTATAAAAGAGCAGATTAAAGTGCTTTTTGAAGGCGATACATTACAAGAAATACTTGAGCAATCTGCGAAAGTAGATATGGCAAAAGACACGTTCAAAGTCATTTTTTTGAAAATCAATGGTTTGTCTGAACAAGATCAAGTTGATTATTCTGGAAAGCGTGATGTCGAACGGCAAATTGGATCAGCGATTACTGGCGAAGCAGACGTTCATCAACCGGATGTGACGTTTGGATTGATTCCTTTTGAAGGTCGCTGGTATTTCGGGCGCTATTCACAAAATGAACCCATATGGTTTCAACATATGAAAAAACCGAGAGAATATTCAACCGCTCTTAGCACGCGTGTAGCTCGTGCAGTTGCCAATATTGCGGTGCCAAATCCGCAAGGGATTAAAGTGATTGATCCGTGTTGTGGTATTGGTACTGTGTTAGTCGAAGCCTTATCTATGGGCATAGATATTGTCGGTCGCGACATCAATCCACTCGTTGTCGAAGGTTCGCGTGAAAATATTGCGCATTTTGGATTGACTGGCACGGTTGAAGTGGGGCCGATTGCTGAAGTGCAATCGACTTACGATGTCGCCATTATTGACATGCCTTATAATTTATACACACATGCTACTCCAGCAGACCAATTGGGTATTTTAAAAGCTGCTTATCCAGTTACAGAAAAATTAGTGGTCGTTACAATCGAAACGATGGACCAGATGATTGAAGAAGCTGGATTTGTTATTATAGATCGCAGCATCGCTAAAAAAGGAATGTTTTTGCGTGAAATTGTGTTGTGTCAAAAAGCTGTTTAAACGTCGCGATGAGCGGCGTTTTTTGTTTGAAATCGGGTTTGGCAAGTATTTGTCATGAATCGGACAGTATTTTAAGTGAAACGGACAGTATTTCAGCCAAGTCGGACAGTATCCCACAAAATCATTAAACAATAAAGGAGATTCTATCAAAAAATTGAATACGATAATAGTACCCTACCCAAAAAGGAGCTGCACATGATGAAGTCTACTGAAACTACTTTTCCAATTACCCAAGTTCGAGATCAATTTCCAGCTTTAACTAGAACCTATAAAGATAAAACGGTCGCTTATTTTGATGGTCCAGGAGGATCACAAGTTGTAGGTACCGCAATAGAAGCCATTGCTGACTATATGAAAAAAGGTGGCGCCAATCTTCACGGGGCATTCCCGTCTAGTTGGGAAACGGAGAAAGTCATTTCAGAAGCTAGATCCGCAGTCGCTGACTTTTTAAACGTCCAAGCAAACGAAGTCGCGTTTGGTGCCAATATGACCACATTGACGATTGCCATCGCCAATGCACTCGGAAAAACTTTCAATCCGGGTGACGAAATTGTCGTTACTGAAATGGACCACCGTGCTAATGTTGATCCGTGGATCATGATGGCAGAAGACCGTGGATTAACCGTTCGCTGGGTTAAAGTTGATACTGAGACAAAAACATTAGATTTAACAGAACTAGACCAACTCATCAATGACAAAACGAAAGTTGTAGCAATTGGCATGGCCTCTAACGCCATTGGGACCATCGTCGATCTCAAACCATTCGCAGAACGAGCAAAAAAAGTAGGCGCGCTACTCGTAGCGGATGCAGTTCATGCTGCACCGCATTTACCAATGGATCGCGATCAAATGCAGATTGATATTTTATTGTGCTCAGCATACAAGTTCTTTGGACCGCATATCGGCATTGCCGCAATTAAAGAAGAAATCTTTAAGGATCTGGAGCCTTATAAGCTGACCACTTCGCCAAGCTATTATCCTGATAAGCTAGAGACTGGCACGCAAAATCACGAAGGCATTGCCGGTATTCTTCCAGCTATTGAATTTTTTGCACAGTTTGGCGAAGGGGAAACAAGAAGAGCGCGCATTGTAAGTGGCATCAAAGAAATTGAAAGTCATGAAAACTATTTGGCCAATCGACTTCGTGAAGGGTTGTCAGCAATTGAAAGTGTTCATGTCACGCAGGCTGCAGCCGATGTTCCGAAAACACCAACTATTGCTTTCCAGGTAACTGGCATTACTCCTGCAGAAATTTGTAGAAGATTAGCTGAAGAACAAAGTATATTTGTTGCAGCAGGGCATTTCTACGCATCAACACTAGGGGATGTGCTAGGTGTGAACGGTAATGGCGGCTGGGTTCGTGCAGGTCTTGCGCCGTATAGTACAAAAGAGGAAGTCGATCGCTTAATCAACGCAATAAAATCACTTGCTGAAACTGTAGTATGAATAATCGACTTTTTTCCTTTTGCGCGAGTTGGTGTTATACTGAAAGGAACTTGTTCCGCCAACGGAGAGCATTACGTTATTTCCCATAAAGGGACATAAACAAAGGAGAATGAAATTTTGACACAAACGAACAGTAACTCTGATAACACACCGACAAACTTACCACCGAATTACGACGAATTGAAAAAAGCTGCAAACCGACAGGCTAATTGGAAAGAACGTTTGGCTGCGGTTGAAGAACTTGGCAACTGGAAAAGCGAGCCAACAATCGATTTGTTGACACACCGCATGAACCACGATTCGGTTTATCAAGTGCAAGAAGCTGCCTACGAGAAACTAAAAGACTTTGGCGAAAACGTTCATATGCCAGAACGTAAAAAATTCGATTTGATCAAAGATACTTCTAAAGTACTTGTGCGCATCAAAAAAAGTTTGCCAGTAGGGCACACTTACGAAGAATTCAAAGAAAAATTGCAGAAAATGCGTAGCGATATTTACGATACGTACAAAGGCGACAAAGGCGAAGATTTCGAGAGATGGTTAGAAGAGCAATGGAAAGCAGCTCCTTTTAAACAACCACGCCGTAGATAATAAATTCAAAACCCGGATGCCATTATGGCATCCGGGTTTTTTTAGAGATATTTTTGAATAATAGGTTTTAAACGGAAACCGAACAATCCAGCAAGTACGGCTAGGATCAAATCTTTTGGAAGTGGTACAGCCATCCACGCCCAAGCCATTTTGTACGTAAAGCCTTCAGGTGCAGCAAACCACAATTTGTAGGCTGCATACATCCAGTTGGTACCAAACAGGTAATTGACGGCCATTCCGATTAATGCTGCAATAACAAATCCTTTTTTAGAAGGCAATTTTTCTACAATTAGTCCAACTACATAAGCGACTAGAATAAAGGATAAGATAAATCCGAAAGTCGGACTAATTATTGTATCCATACCACCAGAAAATTTTGCGAAAACAGGAACGCCAGCAAGTCCAATTAATGCATAGACAATCATGGAAATGGCACCTTTGCGACTGCCGAGAAGGATGCCTGCTAAAATAGCAAAGAACGTTTGAAGTGTGATCGGTACACCACCAATTATTAAATACGAAGCAATGTTTGCACCAATTGCCATTAAAGCGGCAAACAAGGCAATATGTACTAATTGCAAGGTGCGAGAATGATTTGTGGATCTAACGGTAGTCGTGGTCATGCTGTTTTATTCCCCCTACTTTTCTGAATAAATTAAGTATAATGAGAGAATAAATTTAAGTCAACTTATATTTAATTTAGGTTAACACAACCAAAAGAGAACACTAAAAATAAGAAAAGCTGACCTTTCGAGAAGGTCAGCTTTTCTTTAAAGTTAAAATCCAGGTTTGTTTAACAATTTGAAGACATTGTTTTTATAATCTTCAACCCCTGGTTGGTCAAATGGGTTGATGTCCAGCAGATAAGCACTATACGCACATGAAATCATGTAGAAATACAATAAGTGACCCAATTGGAATTCACCAAGTTTTGGAATTGTCAAACTTAGTTGAGGAACGCCACCATCCAAGTGCGCACTTGAAGTTCCTTTATGAGCGACATGGTTGAATTCTTGTAAAGAAAGTCCAGCCAGATAGTTTAGTTCATCGCCATCATTTTCAGCTTCGAAAACGGTTAAGTCTTCGTTTGCTTCTTGGACTAAAAGGAAAGTTTCAAACAAATTGCGTTTGCCATCTTGAATATACTGTCCCATCGAATGCAAATCGGTTGTGAAAGAAACAGATGCAGGGAAAATACCTTTACCTTCTTTACCTTCACTTTCGCCGAACAATTGCTTCCACCATTCTTGAACAAATGATAGCTTTGGTTCGAATGTCGCCATTACTTCAGTTGTGAAACCTTCAACATATAGTTGATGGCGTATAGCAGCGTATTGAACAGCCACGTTTTCATCAAAGTTCGTATTATTATAAAGCTTTTCAGCATCTAGAGCACCAGCAAGCAAATCTTTTATCGAATAGCCTGCTGCTGCAATCGGCACCAGTCCAACTGCTGTGAATACCGAGTAGCGTCCACCAACGTCTGCGGGAACAACAAAACGCTCATAACCATTTTCTTCAGCTAATGTCAGTAAGGCACCTTTTTCAGCATCTGTTGTGACGATAATTCGTTCTGTCGCTTCTTGACCATAGCGTTTTTCCATATAGTCTTTTAAGAAACGGAAAGCGAGAGCAGGTTCAGTCGTTTTGCCTGATTTTGAAATAACGTTTACCATTACACGTTTGCCTTCTAGATGGGCAAGCAATTGTTTTAAATATTCGCCACTAACTTGGTGACCAGCGAAAACGACTTCTAACCCAGATTCTTTTTTAAAGTAAGGATCAAGTGATGACAAAACAGCTTTAGCGCCTAAATAAGATCCGCCAATTCCAATAACAACCAAGACATCTGCTTTTTCGCGAATTTGAGTTGCAGTTTTTTCAACTTTTTCGACAAATAATTGATCAAGCGTACTTGGCCAATCCAACCATCCAAGAAAGTCTGAGCCTTTTCCTTGTTTGTTGTAAAGGTTTTCGTGAATTTGTTTTAATTGTGTTCTTTTTTCAAGTGTTAAAACGGAACCGATTGATTGTGAATATGTAATTTCAATCATAATTAGCCTCCTGTCATTTATTATTCAGTTTACCATATAAAAACTGGAAGTTGCGTAATTATCAAAAGCAAAACTAGGCAAATTGTAATTGATCATGATAAATTGAAGTATCGGTTAAACTCACTTTGCGGCTTAACAAATCAATTTTTATCGTAAAGTGCTTACTCTTTCAACTTATAGCTATTTATTGGTAAAATAAAGAAAACAATTGGGGGTTATGTTGTGGGTAAAAAAATAACAATTATTCTAGCAATGGCTTTCCTGATCTTATTGGCAGGCTGTCAACCAAGTCCAACGCCTGAAGATCGGCTTAAAGCATACATAGAACATTGGAACAATGAAGAATTCACGGAAATGTATAGCGCTTATTTAAATAAAGGAACGAAAGGTGCATATGCAACAGAGGATTTTGTCGAACGGCAACAAAAGTATTACGAAGACTTAGCGATTAAAAACGTTGAAGTGAGTTATACAAAGCCGTCTGAAGAAACAGAGTGGGATCCTGAAAAGCCAGCCGATTTCCCTGTTCAAATTAAAATGGATACACTTGCAGGACCAGTTGCGTTTGAGAAAACGATGACTTTGTTGTTTGAATCACAAGATGAAACGGAAGACTGGTTTGTTGAATGGGATCCTTCATATATATTTGAACAATTAGAAAAAGACGATGAAGTTAGAGTTTCGACAACAACTGCAGAACGTGGGGAAATTTTTGATCGAAACCAAAAACCTATAGCTATAAACGGTACAGGTTACAACATTGGTGTAGTTCCTGAAAGTTTTACTGATGAGACTAATAAAGAAGAACTGGCAGAAGTTCTCGGAATTACTGTTGAATTTATTGACGAAAAAATGAACCAAAGCTGGGTTCAAGAGGATCAATTTGTTCCAATTTCCAAAGCTGCTAAAAATGATAAGGAATTGCTAGATAAAGTAAAAACTATACCTGGTGCAACTTATCAAGAAACGGCTATGCGCGAATATCCTTACGAAGAAGCTCTTGGTCATTTGAGCGGTTATATTGGCCCGATTACTGCTGAGAAGTTAGAAGAACTTAAAGACCAAGGATATAAGTCGACGGATTTTATCGGACGAAGAGGACTTGAGTTAACGTTAGAAGAACGTCTACATGGCAAGAATGGCATAAAGCTATTTATCCAAAAGCAAGGTGACAATGGAGAACAAATAACAATTACTGAAACGCCTGCTGAAAATGGAGAAACTGTTGTTTTAACAATCGATGCAGAATTGCAAAAATCTGCGTATGAAGCGATGCAAGGCGAAGCAGGAACAAGTGCTGCAGTTGATCCAGAAACAGGGGAAACGTTAGTTTTAGTTAGTTCGCCAGCCTATAATCCAAACGAATACATGTTGGGAATTAGCGGAGATCGCTTTAAAGAATTAAACGAAGATCCATTAAATCCGCTATTTAATCGTTTCGGTGCAGCTTATGCTCCAGGTTCAACAATTAAGCCCATAACTGCAGCAATTGGATTAGAAGCGGACACATTGAATCCAACAGAAGGCCTCCAAATTGACGGGGCTACATGGCAAAAAGATAGTTCTTGGGGAGATTATCGTGTTAGTCGTTTACACCCCGAAGCGCCAAACCCAATCGATTTGAATAAAGCATTGGTTTATTCGGACAATATATATTTTGCACAACAAGCGCTCAAAATGGGGAATGAGACATTTGTTTCGGGATTGAAAAACTTTGGATTTGGAGAAGACATTCCATTTGCATTAGCACTGCAATCATCTCAAATTTCCAATGAAGGAACAATCGGCTCAGAAGGGCAATTGGCCGACTCTTCATTTGGTCAAGGACAGATGCTAACAAATATTCTGCATCTGGCTACGATGTATGAGCCGTTCTTAACAGATGGCACGATGTACAAGCCATTATTGTTTATCGATGAAGAAAAAAGCCAAGTTTGGAAAGACGGATTACTAAGTGCAGAAAATGCCAAAGTTCTCCGTGACGGAATGCGTAATGTCGTTGTAGATGGTTATGCACAATCCGCTAACAGTAAAACAGTAAAAATTGCAGGGAAAACAGGTACAGCTGAACTAAAAGGGAAAATAGGTGAAGAAGGACAAGAAAATGGTTTCTTTGTAGCCTATGACTCAGAAAGTCCAGATTTTATTCTAGCAATGATGATCGAGTCGATTGAAGATAATGGCGGCAGTGATTACGTCGCTGGATTTGCAGCAAAAGTGTTTGAAGAATATAAAGCTAGATAAAAATCTAAAGAGCCACTCGCAACTATTAGTTGTGGGTGGCTTTTATGTTGCAGGAATTTCCCTGAAAATATTGAATAGAAAGAATAACAGATAGAAAATATGTTCGTCACTAGTTAATTTCATTGAATGGAAGAGGGAGATAAATTTGAAGGAAACCTGGTGGAAAGAAGCAGTAGTTTATCAAATTTACCCGAGAAGTTTTAATGATTCAAACGATGATGGCATTGGCGACTTAAATGGCATAACGGAGAAACTAGATTATTTGAATGAACTAGGCATTACCATCGTATGGGTTTGTCCAATGTATAAATCGCCAAATGTCGACAATGGTTACGATGTCAGTGATTACCAAGAAATAATGGAAGAAATGGGATCGATGGTAGACTTCGATAGACTTTTAGAAGAGCTACATATAAGAGGCATGAGACTCATTATTGATCTCGTTTTAAATCACACGAGTGATCAACATCCGTGGTTTTTAGAATCCAAGTCTTCTAAAGACAACCCAAAGCGTGACTGGTATGTTTGGCGTGATGAACAAACGAATTGGGAAAGTATTTTCGGTGGACCGGCATGGACATTTGATCCAAAAACCGAACAATATTATTTGCATATCTACACCAAAAACCAAGTCGATTTAAATTGGGAAAACGAAGACATGCGAGAATCGATCTATAAAATGATTCGGTGGTGGATAGCTAAAGGAGTTGACGGTTTCCGAGTAGATGCCATCAATCACTTAAAAAAAGATTATCGCAATATGCCAAATCCGCAAAATTTACCTTATGTACCTGCGTGGGAAAAGTTTACAGAAGTAGATGGTCTACAGGACATGCTAACAGAGTTAAGGGATAAAGCATTTAAAGATAATAATATTGTCACAATCGGTGAAGCCAATAGTGTGAAATCATACAATATGGAAAAGTGGATTAGTGAACATGATGGTAAATTTAATATGATATTCCATTTAGAAGCACATAAGCCTGTAGATAGGAACGGAGTAGACAATGATTTGGATGTCGAGGGGTTAAAAGAAGTTCTAAATCGCTGGCAACAAGCGACGCACGGCATTGCATGGAATTCTCTTTATATTGAAAACCATGACCGGCCAAGGACAGTATCCATTTGGGGGAATGACCAAAAATATTGGTATGAAAGTGCCACGGCATTAGGGTGTATGTATTTCTTTATGCAAGGTACTCCGTTTATTTATCAAGGCCAAGAAATCGGAATGACCAATGCTCCTTTTGACGACATTGACATGTACCACGATATCGAAACAAAAAACATTTATCGCTATAAGCAAAATGAAGGTGTACCGCACGAAGAAGTTATGCATGTGATCAAAAAAATAAGCCGTGACCATGCTCGTACACCCATGCAATGGAGCAACCAGGACTTCGCCGGATTTTCTAAAGCTACACCATGGCTTGGAGTAAATCCAAACTATCAATGGCTAAATGTGGAGGCTCAGAAAGAAGATCCGAACTCTATTTGGTCGTTTTATAAAAAGATGATTCACTTGCGCCAAAACTGGAAAGTGCTAGTTTATGGTACTACCGAACTGGCAGACTCAGGGTGCCCTTATGTATATGCCTATGTGCGTGAAGATCAATATACAAAAATGCTCGTTGCTTCGAATTTAAGTGAAAAAGCGTGTGCCTGGAATAGCCCGTATGATGCCGAACTTTTGTTAAGTAATTACGAAGAGCGAGCGAAAGGCATATTGCAACCGTATGAAGCTTGCGTATATTTCTTGAAAAAAGAGATTTACTAACCTTATAAGTCGTTATTCCAATTATATAAATGGAATGACGGCTTTTTTATATGAAGAAAACTCCAGTTTTAGGTATAAGTAATTAGTCCAAAAGTCTCTCTATACATATTCATGCTTAAGGCACGAGAAAATTTCCCAATTACGAAAAACTGAAACTTCTGCTAACTTTAGATGTGTGGCAGAGTCCTAAGTCGGACAAATGCGAAAGCACGGGACGCCGTAGCTTGAGCCAGTTGCCATAAAACATATTGGAAAAGGGGATTGAACGATGAAAAAATCGGCAAAATTCATTACAGCGGCAATGTTGACAGCTACTATGCTTATACCGGCAATGGGCGTCAGCGCAAACGGGGATTCCGTTGAAAAAGCGAATGGCAATGAGAAGTTTCGTGTATTGGTTGACTCAGCAAATCAAAAAGAATTGAAAAATGCTAAAAACCAATATGGTGTTCATTGGGATTTTGAAAACGAAGGGTTCACCACCAATATGAATAAAAAGCAATTTGAAGCACTACAGAAAAATAAAAATATAACGGTTGAAAAAGTTCCGGAATATAGCATCGATGAAACTTCGGCAGAACCACTAGCTCAATACTCAACTATGGCAGCTTCTCAATCTACGCCATGGGGGATCAAAGCCATCTATAATAATTCAAATCTTACACAAACATCTGGTGGAGCGGGTATTAACATTGCTGTACTTGATACAGGAGTTAATGTAAATCATGCAGATTTAGCAAATAACGTTGAACAATGTAAAGACTTTACATTAACTAGTAGTATCACGAATGGTACATGTACCGATCGTCAAGGTCACGGTACGCATGTTGCAGGATCTGCACTAGCGAATGGTAACGGCGGTTTATACGGCGTAGCGCCACAGTCAGACTTGTGGGCTTATAAAGTATTAGGAGACGACGGCTCTGGGTCTTCTGATGATATTGCAACAGCTATCCGTCACGTTGCAGATCAAGCAAGTGCATTAAATACAAAAGTAGTCATCAATATGTCGCTAGGATCTTCTACAGAAAGTAGCTTGATCACCAGTGCGGTTGACTACGCGTATAACAAGGGCGTATTAGTAATTGCAGCAGCAGGTAACTCAGGTCCTTATCAAGGTTCTATTGGTTTCCCAGGAGCTTTAAAAAATGCAGTGGCAGTCGCAGCACTTGAAAATGTTATTCAAAATGGCACATATCGCGTAGCTGATTTTTCTTCACGCGGTTATAGCTTTTATGATGGGGATTATTCTATTGGTAAATACGATGTTGAAATTTCAGCGCCAGGTGCAGCCGTTTACTCTGCATGGTATACAGGGGGGTATGCGACACTAAGTGGAACATCAATGGCTTCACCGCATGCAGCAGGTCTCGCAGCTAAAGTTTGGGCAGCAAATCCAAATGCAACAAACGTACAAGTAAGAGCTGATTTACAGAATCGTGCAAAGTCATACGATATTCTTTCAGGTTATGGAGCAGGATATGGTGATGATTATGCATCAGGTTTCGGTTTTTCACGTGTTCAATAAAGAGAGACTTTATCATTAGTAAGTGCAGCAACCCTGTCAAAAATGTCAGGGTTGTTTTTTTATGATATATTTTATTTATTCTGTTAAAAAGGGTGAAATTATGAATGTCGGCTCGATTATCAAATATTACCGGACAAAAAATGGGCTAACGCAGTCGCAATTGGCGGAAGGCATTTGTTCAATTTCACATTTAAGCAAAACCGAATCAAATGCTTATAGTCCCCATGAGTCCACCATTGAAGCACTTTTGTTAAAAATGGGTGTTCAATTGAACAAAGAGGTGGAAAAACATAAACAGCTCGAACGAACAATTGGGAAATTTATCGATTGTTCTCTTCATTATGATTTAGAAACGATGAGAAAAATTTATAAACAGTTGGAAAATGAAAACGATTATATTCAATCTACCGACTTGGTCAACCAATACGAGCTTTATAAATATCGCTATTATATTTACGATAATAATTTGACCAAAGCAGAGCAACAGAAAAAGTTATTAGAGCGGATGAAAGCATCATTTTTAGCCCCAGAGCATTGGGTACATCAATTTTTTCAAGCCCTTTATTACGTTATGGCGGGAGACAATACAAAAGCTTTTGAAATACTGAACAAAATGGATATAGGAATTCAAAGTATTCCACAAAAGTTTGAAGGGGAATTTTATTATCAAAAGGCTCGAATATTGGTACTTGCGGATCGTTATGAACTATCTGCACATTTTGCTGAATTGGCGGTTCAATCTTTCCAACTACACCATAACTACATCCGGTTACTCCACGCACAAATGCTTTTAGCAATTAGTTATACACGTAGAAATTTACTTGTCCAGGCTGAAAGCCTCTATGAAGTGCTGATTCGCAATACTCATCTAACCAATCAAACAGCGTTACACAAACAAACACTGTACAATTACACAGAACTATTAAGAATAAAAAATGCACATGGTGAAGCTTTAGAAATTCTTCAATCTTTAAGAGAAAATATCGAGCAGAATACGTATTTTTATAAAGCTGTTTTAACGAGTTTATTAGAATCCATGATGGAAACAGGTCAAGATCCTACTGTTTACATAAAAGAGTTAAAAGTGATTAGCAACAAACCAGAAGATAAATTTTTTCATATTTATGCCAATTACTTTGAAAAAAGGAATTTTTCCCAACCAGACCTTATGGCCTATTGTGAAGATATAATGTTCCAATTTTTCAGAAAAAATGGTTATATTAAAGAAACAAGAAATGTTGCAGCTGAACTTGCGCGTCATTACAGCAAACAGCAGCAGTGGGAAAAAGCTTATTATTATCAATCTTTCTGGAATGAGAATGGTGGTGAGTTGAATTGATGAACAAAAAGTTTCTATTCTTATCTATTATGTACACAGGATTATTGTCTGCAGTTGTACTAAGCGGGCCAAATGTTTTACCACCACTATAGATAAATCGAAAGCTGCTTATTAGTAAGCAGCTTTTTTCATTGTCTCCAATCACGTATGATAAAGAAAAAGGGGGAGACCTATGTATAAGAAAAAACAATATGTGTTTAATGACAACAAATCGGTGTTAGTGGAGATCCGTCAGTACACAAAATCCGATTTTCCAGCATTGATGGCCATTCAAAAAGAAAGCTTTCCTCCCCCATTTCCTGTGGAGCTTTTATGGAATTCAGAACAGCTGACAAACCATACAGAGTTGTTTCCTAAAGGTGCGATATGTATCGAGGTCGAAGGAGAGATGGCAGGATCCATTACAACTTTGTTAACAGACTTCGATCCGGAGCAACCAAAACATACATGGGAAGATGTAACGGACAATGGTTATATTCGAAACCACAACCCAGAGGGAAAAACATTGTATATTGTCGACATCTGCATTCGCCCTAAATACCGTTCGTTAAAACTTGGACAGCTATTAATGCAGGCGATGTATGAGCGTGTAGTACATGATAAATTAGACCGGGTACTCGGTGGTGGAAGAATGCCGAGGTTTCATGAGTTTTCTAATCGACTCACCGCAGAACAATACGCAGAACAAGTGGTAAAAGGCGAAATAAAAGACCCAGTCATTTCTTTTCTACTACGCTGTGGCAGAACACCCGTATGCGTAGTGGAAAATTATTTAGAGGATATCGAGTCTGAAGGGCACGCATTGTTAATGGAGTGGAAAAATCCTTTTCAAAATACGTAATGGTTTAAATAAAAAAACAAGTCGCAATTGCTGCGGCTTGTTTTTTTCTATTTATATATCAAAACGAAAAGCTTTAACAGTAAATTCATCATTTAACGGTTTAAAGTCGAGTGAAGTAATGCGCTGAAACCCCATTTTTTCATAAAGTTCGATCGCGTGTTGCATAAAACACCCTGTATATAAGCCAATTGATTTTTGTTTGCGAATTTTGGAGAGGTCGATGCAATGTTCAACAAGCGCTTTACCAACTCCGCGGGATCGATACTCAGGTGTAACTGCTAATAAACGAATTTCAGGAAATTTAGTGGTCGCTTTATCATCGGCATATGAACGCGAATTAGCAGGGAATAACATAACGCTCCCAACGATTTCCCAACCAATTTCAGCAACAAACACTTCTACGGCAGGTTGCAGATTATTAGCAGCCAAATTGGATTTTAGTTGTCCCCAATTTTTCGGAGACAGCTCTTCTTGAAAAGCTTGGTAAGCGGCAAGTCGTTGCTCTTTCAATAAATGAACTTCGTCTCTCTTAGCTTCCCGAATCAACAAAACCTCATCTCCTTAAACTCGAAATGTTATTCTAAACAAACTAATTATAAAGAAATATATTGCATATAACAAGGAAGAAAATGGTGGATATTATATGTAAGCGTATACATATGTAAATTATTTGACGATTAAAAAAATAATAAAATATTATTCTTTTATTCATTGAATTCTGATAAATGTGCTCTATAATAAATAGAAAAGAAAGGATAGGATTAATTATGAAAAAAGATTTGCGCATCAACAGTAAAGTTTTTAGTGAAGGACCCATGAGAGCGCCTAACCGGGCAATGCTTCGTTCAGTAGGAGTGACAGACGAAGACTTTAAAAAACCAATGATTGGTGTTGCTAGCACATGGAGTGAAGTAACACCTTGTAATATACATATTGATGACTTAGCAATCAGTGCAAAAAAAGGTGCTAGAGAAGCTGGGGGCGTCCCGTTTATTTTTAATACAATTACTGTTTCTGATGGAATTTCAATGGGCACAGAAGGCATGAAGTATTCACTTTCAAGCCGAGATGTAATCGCAGACTCAATTGAAACAGTTGTAGGAGCAGAAAGTTTGGACGGGTTAGTTGCAATTGGAGGGTGTGATAAAAATATCCCAGGTTGTTTAATTGCTATTGCAAACTCTGAAGTTCCAGCTGTCTTTGTTTACGGAGGAACAATCGCTCCAGGTCGCCACAATAATAAAGATATTGATATTGTTTCTGTATTTGAAGGTGTTGGCCAACATAATAATGGCGATATCGATGATAGTACGCTACGCAATATCGAGTGTGGCGCATGTCCAGGAGCTGGTTCATGTGGCGGAATGTATACAGCCAACACAATGGCTTCAGCTGCAGAAGCGATGGGAATGAGTTTGCCGGGAAGTTCTTCTAACCCTGCGGTATCAGCCGAGAAACTAGCAGATTGTGAAAAAGCGGGAGCAGCTGTACATAATTTACTTGAATTAGATATTTATCCAAAAGACATTATGACAAAAGAAGCGTTTGAAAATGCGATTACGGTAGTCATGGCGCTAGGTGGATCGACGAATGCAATTCTTCACTTATTAGCGATTGCTCACGCTGCAGAAGTAGATTTAACAATCGATGACTTTAATCGCTTGCAAAAAACAGTGCCGCATTTAGCTGATTTAAAACCAAGTGGTAAATATGTTATGCAAGATCTGCACCGAGTTGGTGGGGTTCAAGCTGTTATGAAAATGTTGCTAGAAGCAGGTTATTTGCATGGAGACTGTATGACGGTTACTGGGAAAACAGTGGCGGAAAATCTGAACGAAGCTCCAGCATTGCAAGAAGGTCAACAAGTGATCATGCCTTTCGATAATCCGAAACGTAAAGATGGGCCACTTATTGTCTTAAAAGGAAACCTATCACCAAGCGGCGCTGTCGCTAAAGTGTCTGGTGTGAAAGTAAAACGTCATACAGGTCCGGCTCGTGTTTATAACAATGAAAAAGAAGCAACAGATGCTGTAATGGCCAACGAAATTAATGAAGGTGATGTATTAGTTATTCGTTATGTAGGACCAAAAGGCGGTCCGGGAATGCCGGAAATGTTGTCGGTATCTGCGATTTTAGTCGGTAAAGGTATGGATGCATCGGTTGCATTATTAACAGATGGACGTTTTTCTGGCGGAACTCATGGCTTAGTTGTTGGCCATATCGCACCAGAAGCACAAGTGGGCGGACCGATTGCCTTGCTTGAAGAAGGAGATATCGTGACGATCGATTCCGAGTTACAAGAAATTTCTATGGATGTATCTGAAGTTGAGTTAGAAGAACGCCGCAAACGTTGGGTTGCCCCACCGCTTCACAAAAAGGGGGTGCTCGGGAAATATGCGCATAATGTTTCTTGTTCATCAAAAGGAGCCGTTACTGATTATTTAAACCGTTCATAAAAAGAGAGAAACGAAAACTGACTCTGATGGTCAGTTGACTTTCATTAAACCGAAAGTCAACTGAGATGTTGGAGCATGATAAAAGGGGGAAATAACATTGGTAAATAAAAAATTTGGATTTGTTTCAATAATGATGGCAAGTGCACTAGCGCTAACGGCATGTGGCAGTTCGGATAGTGAATCGTCAGGTGGAGATTCGGACGAAAAATTTGTGCTACAAGCAGGACATTCATTGCCTGATGACCATCCCTACCATATAGCCTTACAAGAAATGGCAGATGCTGTTGAGGAACGGACAGATGGACAGGTCACAATTGAAATTTTTGCAAATAGTGAAATTGGTGCCGAGCGCGAATTAACTGAAGGCATGGGACTTGGAACAGTCGATTTAGTCGTCTCATCAACTGCTCCAGTTACGAACTTTGTACCAGAATTAGGTGTTCTTGATGTTCCATTCTTATTCCAAGACCGCGAATCAGCAGTAGAAGTTTTAGAGGGTGATATTGGTGATGATTTATTCGCTAAAATGGAAGAAAACGGGATCATCGGTTTGTCTTGGGGAGAAAATGGATACCGCCATATTACCAATGCAATCCGTCCAATCGAAACACCTGAAGATTTAAAAGGCTTGAAAATTAGAACGCAAGAAAATGAAATTCATTTAGCTGCTTTTGAAGCATTAGGAGCACAACCAACTCCAATGGCTTGGACTGAAGCAATTACTGCTTTGCAACAAGGTGTAGTTGATGCACAGGAAAATCCAGCAATCGTTGCTGACCAATTTAGTCTATATGACGCAAACCAAAAATACATGAGTTTAACAGGACACGTTTATTCTGTAGCCATTTATATGCTTAGCCAAAAAACATATGATGAATTGCCAGAAGAACTGCGCGATATCGTTGTAGAAGAAGGACAAAAAGCAGGCGCAAAAGAACGTGAATTGATCGTTGAAATGGAGAAAGAATCACTTCAAACATTAAAAGATCAAGGGATGGAAATTATCGAAGATATCGATACAGCTCCTTTCCAGGAAGCGGTTCTACCTGTTTATGACACAATCGAGTACCAAGATCTATTAAACGAAATTTTAGACGCACAGAAATAAAATAATACGTTAATTCAAAAAAGAGAGAATCTATTCTCTCTTTTTTATATCGGGGGCAAGAACATGAATAAATGGATCGGCTATATGAACTTCGGTATTAAGCATGTATTAAATCTTATTATGGCATTGCTTGTGACTGTGGTTTTTCTTCAAGTGATTTTCCGCTTCGTTTTGAATTCACCTTTAGCCTGGACGGAAGAGTTGGCGCGGTATAGTTTGATTTGGCTGACGTTTTTAGGAGCTGCTTATGCAATGTCTTCAAAAGCGCATATCGGGATGGAGTTTTTTGTGAAATTGTTTGCGGTTCCTGTACGCAAGGCACTCTATAGCGTTGCGACATTTGCAAGTCTTCTTTTTTTCTTGTTGATGGTGATCGAAGGCTATGATCTTGCGATGCAAGGAATGGCTCAAACTTCTCCAGTTTTACGGATTCCGATGGGCGTCATTTATATGGTAATTCCCGTGAGCGGAGTAATTTTAATTATCAATATGGCCTCGCAATTTTCCAAAGACTTTAAAAGCGGGGGTGTCTAAACATGGCATTGGTATTGTTTCTTCTATTGATGGCTTTATTCTTGATTAATGTACCGATTGCTGTCGGACTTGGGCTTGCTTCAACGCTCGTTTTCTTTATCGATGGCAATGTTTCATTAATTGTTATTATTCAACGAATGTTTAACTCAGTAGATTCATTTCCACTTATGGCGATTCCTTTTTTTATCTTGGCAGGCAAGCTGATGGAAAGTGGTGGGATTTCCCGCCGACTCATTCACTTGGCAAATGTCATTTTCGGTCGTGTTAAAGGCGGACTTGGAATTGTATCAATCGTCGCTTGTGCTTTTTTTGCAGCGATTTCGGGTTCAGCAGCTGCAACAACTGCTGCTGTAGGGGCTTTAATGATTCCAGCTATGGTGAATAAAGGCTACGATAAAAGCTTTGCGACAGCTATTCAAGCGGCTGGTGGTACTATCGGAATTATGATTCCACCGAGTGTTCCGTTAGTCCTTTATGGAGTAGCGGCAGGAGTTTCTGTTAGTGATTTGTTTATCGCAGGAATTGTGCCTGGGTTGTTTGTTATGGTATCGCTTATTTTACTGGTTTATCTGATTTCCTTGAAAGAAGGCTATGGTGGTGGCGAGAAATTTGGCATGAAAGATTTCTTAAAAGCCTTTCTTGATTCGTTTTTAGCATTGATGATGCCAGTAATTATATTGGGTGGAATTTATGGAGGTATTTTCACTCCAACTGAAGCCGCGGTTGTCGCAGTCGTGTATGGATTGTTTGTCGGTATTTTCATTTACCGTGAGATCAAACTAGCAGACTTAGCAAAAATTTTCTCTTCTTCTGTTGTCGTCACTTCAGTGATTATGTTCATTATTGCTGGTGCATCTGTATTTGGATATTACTTAACACGTCAACGAATTCCAGCAGAATTGACTGAATTGATGCTTAGTGTGACGGATAATTGGATTATAGCGTTGTTAATTCTCAATTTATTATTGTTAATTTGTGGCGTATTCCTTGAGACTTCAGCAGCGATCATTATTTTGACGCCGATTCTCGTGCCAATTGCTAATGCTCTTGGAATAGATTTAGTGCATTTCGGCATTATTATGATTGTTAACTTGGGGATCGGGTTTATCACACCTCCAGTTGGAGTCAATTTATTTGTGGCTGCAAATATTGCGGGAACTAAATTTGAAAGTCTATTAAAAGCGATCATTCCATTTGTTTTGATCATGATTGTCGATGTGTTGATTATTTCGTTTATTCCAGCCATTTCACTATTCTTAATTGGCGATTAGTTTATTGGAGGAGAGTTTATGACAGCTTATAAAATAGCGGTCCTACCCGGAGATGGGATAGGACCCGATGTGACGAACGAAGCAGTAAAAGTTTTGGAAGCAATAAAGAAGCAAGACCCGACATTCGACATAGAGTTTCAACAATTTGAATGGGGCAGTGAATACTATTTAACTCACGGCCAAATAATGCCTGATGATGGCTTAGATCAATTAAAGAACTTTGACGCTATTTTATTTGGAGCAGTAGGTGACAAACGTGTACCAGATGAAGTAACAATTTGGGAACTGATAATGCCGATCCGCAAAAACTTCCAACAATACGTTAATATGCGGCCGATTAAGCGATTGGCGGGTATAGAGTCTCCGTTGAAAAACGAGCAACCTATCGATTTCATGGTATTCCGTGAAAATGCTGAAGGCGAGTATTCGAATATAGGTGGTCGTTTGTATCAGCAACATTCGCAAGAAATGGCGATTCAAAATACCGTTATTACAAAGCAAGGCGTTGAGCGAATTGCTAAATATGCGTTCGAATACGCGAAGAAAAATAACAAATCAAAAGTAACAAGTGCGACAAAATCCAATGCGATTATTCATTCGATGAAGTTGTGGGACGAAGTCGTAGAGTTGGTCGCGAAAGATTATGGGGATATTAGACTTGAAAGTAATTTCATCGATGCTTTGGCTGCCTATTTTGTGTTACGTCCTGAATCGTTCGAAGTCGTGATTGCTTCTAATTTGTTTGGCGATATTTTAACAGACCTTGGAGCTGCTTTAGTTGGGGGGCTGGGCGTTTCACCATCAGGAAATATTAACCCTGAAGGCGATTTCCCTTCTATGTTTGAAGCAATTCATGGATCAGCCCCAGATATTGCAGGGAAAGGAATCGCGAATCCAATTGCTCAAATTTGGTCAGCTGCCTTAATGCTAAGTCATTTAGGTCGTGAAGATCTTTCAAATGCTATTGTTGAAGCAATTGAACAAGTGATCCAAGAAGGAAAAGTGTTAACACCAGACCTAGGTGGCACTTCAACTACAGAGGAAGTAGGAACGGCTATTGCTGAAAAAGTTTTGAATTTGGTGAAAAACTAGGAGGAGAATAGATGGAGTACGGACAAAAAGTTGCAATTGTGACAGGTGCAAGCGGGGGAATGGGTAAAGAGGTTGTTGAGCAATTTTTGAAACAAGGATCGAAAGTAGGCGCAATCGATCTTCATATCGATAATCTACATGACTTACAAAGGCAATATCCAGACCAGCTATTAGTTCTTAAAGGTAATTTGACTGAGGAACAAAGTGTAGAAGATGCGATTAAAAAAACGGCAGACAAGTTTGGTCGCATTGATGTATTAGCAAATGTCGCTGGAATTGCCCAAGCGGCAACAGATATTGAAAACGTATCACTAAAAGATTGGGAGCGTATTATGGCCATCAATTCTACAGCGGTATTTTTAACATCACGCGCAGCTGTACCTTATATGAAACTACAAAATAGTGGATCGATAATCAATATAGCTTCTGTTTCTGTTGATCGTCCGCGCCCGGGTTTGAATGCATATGTCGCTTCAAAAGGAGCGACGATTTCATTGACAAAAGCCTTGGCTATTGAATTGGCTCCTTATAATATACGAGTAAATGCGATTAATCCAGGCCCTGCAGATACGAAAATGTTGGGTGAATTCACAGCCTCAGGAGGCAACGAAGGCGAAACGAAAGAACAGGTATTCCGAAAAAGCGTACCTTTAGGCGAATTGATCACACCAGAAGCTATTGCCAATTGTATTTTGTACCTCAGCTCAGATTTAGCGGAAATGATGACTGGAAGCGTAGTGAATGTTGACGGAGGACGCGGAATTTAATGGGGGAGTGAAATAGACCAGTGAAAAAACAACAAATGTATGTAAATGGAAAATGGCTGGATAGTGTTGAAAGAGAACGACTGGATACCAAAAATCCTGCAACTGGAGAAGTGTTGGCAGAAGTTCCAAGAGGAAAAAAAGAAGATGTAGATGCGGCTGTAAAATCGGCTCGTTTAACATTTGAGTCAGAAGAATGGCAGTCGTTCCCTCCAATTGAACGAGGAAGGATTTTACATAAAGTAGCTACAGCATTACGCGCTGATTCTGAAGAAATCGCGTTGTTAGAAACGCTTGATACAGGGAAACCGTTGACGCAAGCCCGCAAAGATGTCGAGGCATCTGCCTTGTATTTTGAATATTATGCAGGCATGGCCGATAAAATATTCGGTGAAACAATACCTGTGCAACCGGGGATTCTGGATTACACTTTACGTGAACCAGTTGGTGTAACGGCCCACATTGTGCCGTGGAATTATCCATTACAAATCATTTCACGTTCAACAGCAGCTGCAATTGCGACGGGCAACACAGTAGTTGCAAAACCAGCAGAAGACACGCCACTTACAGCGATTAAGTTGGCGGAAATTTTTGATGCGACTCATTTGCCAAAAGGTGTTTTTAATTTGGTAACGGGCTATGGTTTTGAAGCAGGTGCTGCTCTATCTGAACACCCAGATGTTGACCATATTACGTTCACGGGCTCGGTTCAAACTGGCTCTGCTGTCATGATGGGTGCTGCGAAAAACGTTAAGCCAGTAACATTAGAGCTTGGCGGGAAATCGCCAAATATTGTCTTTGAAGATTGCGACCAAGAAGAAGCGGCTGATTGGGTTGTCCGTTCGATTATTCAAAACGCTGGACAAACTTGTTCAGCGGGATCTCGCCTATTGGTTCAGCAGTCTATAAAAGAAGAGTTTTTGAAAAAAGTAGTCGCGAAAATGGAAGAGGTTCGAATTGGAAAAGGTGTAGACGATTTGGATTTAGGTCCAATCTTAAATGAAAAACAATTTGCACGCATTCTCGAATTCATGGATGTGGCACGAAATGAAGGTGCAAAGTTTTTAACAGGTGGTGTGCGCCAAGAAACGGCGGGACTCGAAAATGGTTATTTTTTCAAACCAACCGTTATTGATGGACTTGCACCAAGCAGTTACGTAGCGCAAGAGGAAATTTTTGCGCCAGTCGTTGCAGCTTTTGTGTTTGAAACCGAGCAACAAGCGATTGAATTGGCTAACGGAACAGAGTATGGACTGGTAGCAGGTATTTGGACAAAAGACGGGGCACGTGCACACCGAGTGGCTAGTAAAATTCGTGCCGGTCAAATTTTCATCAATAATTATGGTGCCGGTGGTGGCGTGCAAATGCCGTTCGGAGGATTTAAGAAAAGTGGATTTGGACGTGAAAAAGGTCTTGAAGCATTGCGCAACTACACTGCTTTAAAGAACGTCGCATTAAAATATTAACGAATTGGAAAAGGGATGCCCTCGATTTGAGGACATCCCTTTGTTTGTTTAAGGTAACTATAATTTGTTTTGACTCAATTTTTCAACCCATATTACTGGGGAATCATTTCCATTGAAAGTATTACTTTCAGTACCGCGGTCATTGTTCCACTGGGTGCTTTCTAACCTAAGCAACGTAAACCCTACCTTCTTTTACGTCCTTGCGATCCTCAAATCGCTCCAGTGTGAATAAGTATTCTCAAAAACATTATCGTAGAATGCCAGATTATCAAAATTTACCAGTTACCTTTGTGTTAACTAAGCTATCATCTCACATCTTCTCGCCACTGTCAACAGATTTAATCATTAAATAAAATAGTGTGAAAGATTCTATTCAAATATAAAAAAAAGTCTTCATTATAAAATTGTCTTTTATTTTGGTCTTACTAATATTGGTGTATAATTGGAGCCATTACTGATAGTGGAAGAAGGAGACTTTTTATGGATAAGCATTATGCGGATGACAGTTTGGCACTACATACCGATTTATATCAAATCAATATGTCGGAGGCTTATTGGGCAGATGGGATGCACGAACGGAAAGCAGTTTTTGAATTGTTTTTCCGTAAATTACCTTTCGGCAATGGCTATGCTTTGTTTGCAGGATTGGAACGTATTTTGGACTACTTGAAAAACTTTAAATTTACGGAGAGTGATTTAGCTTATCTTCAAGAAGAGCTTGGTTATAAGCAAGATTTCATCGATTATTTGCGAACTGTCCGATTTACGGGAGATGTTTATTCAGTTGTAGAAGGTGAGCTTGTTTTTCAAAATGAAGCGTTAATTCGTGTAGAAGCCCCGCTCGTGGAAGCTCAATTGATTGAAACTGCACTATTGAACATCGTTAATTACCAAACCTTGATCGCGACGAAAGCTAGTCGAATTAAGCAAATTGTTAAAGATGAGCGAGTTATGGAATTTGGAACACGACGTGCTCAAGAAATGGACGCAGCCATTTGGGGCTCACGCGCTGCTTATATAGGTGGACTAGAAGCAACGAGTAATGCGCGTGCCGGTAAAAAATTCGGCATTCCTGTAGCTGGCACGCATGCCCATTCAATGGTGCAAGCTTATAAAAATGAATATGACGCATTTCACGCCTATGCAAAACGCCATAAAAACTGTGTCTTTTTAGTAGATACATACGATACATTAAAATCCGGAGTGCCGATTGCAATCCAAGTGGCGCAAGAATTAGGCGACAAAATCAATTTCCAAGGAATTCGACTGGATAGTGGAGATATTGCCTTCTTATCAAAAGAAGCGCGAAAAATGTTGGATGCTGCAGGCTTCACAGATGTAGAAATAGTGGTTTCTAATGATTTAGATGAATACACGATTTTAAACTTAAAAGCGCAAGGTGCACGAGTCGATGCGTGGGGCATTGGTACAAAGCTCATTACAGCTTACGATCAACCTGCATTAGGCGCAGTATATAAATTAGTAGCAATTGAAAACGACAAAGGTGAACTAGAAGATACCATTAAAATTTCGGGGAATGCGGAAAAAGTCACGACACCAGGACTGAAAAATGTTTACCGAATTATCGATAAGGAAAATGGTAAATCAGAAGGTGATTATATTGCCATGCATGATGAAGAGCCTGCTTCGCAAGAACGTTTGAAAATGTTCCACCCAGTCCATACCTTTGTATCGAAATTTGTTACAAATTTTGAAGCGATTAATATCCATCAGAAAGTTGTTGATAAAGGCCAAGTTATTTATGAAAACCCAAGTGTTCAGGAAATGCAAAGTTATGCAATTCAAAACATGGGCTTATTATGGGAGGAATACAAACGCTCTATGAATCCAGAAGAATACCCAGTCGATTTGAGTCAAAAATGTTGGGATAACAAAATGCGCAATATCCAAGAAGTGCGCGACGCCATTCACGAGTTTACTGGAGAATAAGGAGGGATTTAATGTCTACTCTGCAACAGCAAGTTATTGAAGAGTTGAAAGTACAACCTACAATTGATCCTAAAGAAGAAATTGAACGGACAATCCAATTTTTAAAAGAGTATTTAAAACATCACTCTTTCTTAAAAGGATATGTTCTAGGAATCTCAGGTGGTCAAGATTCCACTTTGCTTGGTAAATTAACACAAATGGCAATCGATCAATTAAATGAAGAGTCGGGAAATAATGATTACGGATTTTATGCAGTGCGTTTACCATATGGTGTTCAATTTGATGAGCATGATGCTAAAGATGCTTTGGAATTTATCCAACCAACTAAGCTATACACAATTAACATAAAAGAAGCAGTTGATGCGAGCAAGCGTGCGCTAAAAGAAGCGGGCATCGAATTAACTGATTTTGCAAAAGGGAACGAAAAAGCACGTGAACGAATGAAGGCTCAATATTCAGTTGCAGCAATGCATAGTGCAGCTGTTCTCGGTACTGATCACGCGGCAGAAGCAATCACTGGTTTTTATACAAAATTCGGTGACGGTGCAGCTGACTTAACCCCATTATTCCGGTTAAATAAGCGCCAAGGAAGAGCGATGTTAAAAGAACTTGGCAGCCCGGAACATCTTTATTTGAAAATACCTACAGCAGATTTAGAGGAAGAAAAGCCTGCACTTCCGGATGAAGTAGCGTTGGGTGTCACTTATGATGTGATCGATGATTATTTAGAAGGTAAGAAAATTCCAGCAGACGCAAAGGAAAAGTTAGAAGGGCATTATTTAAGAACGCAGCATAAGCGTCATTTACCTATTACGGTGTTTGATGATTTTTGGAAATAAAACTACTAAAAGCAGGGAACCTTAAAGGATTCCTGCTTTTTTATTTTAAAAGGCTATTGGAAAAATCTTCTTGTGTAGTTGAGTTATGTCCGGCTTTTCGTTATGATTACGATAAGATTGTGATAATTCAAAACACTTCTTGCTTTATATTGGAGGAACTTATAAATGAATGCAAAAGAGCAGTTGGAAAAAATTATAGATAATATTGAAAAAGTTATTATAGGAAAACGTGATATTGCAGAGTTGAGTATTGTTGCCATGCTGTCTCATGGTCATGTTTTATTGGAAGATGTTCCGGGTGTGGGTAAAACAATGCTCGTCCGCGCTTTAGCTAAATCTGTGGGAGCTGATTTTAAACGGATCCAATTTACACCTGACTTATTGCCGTCAGATGTTATCGGTGTGTCTATATACAACCCGAAGGACATGGAATTTCATTTTCGACCGGGTCCAATTATGGGCAATATTATTTTAGCAGATGAAATAAACCGGACCTCACCGAAAACACAATCATCTCTATTAGAAGCAATGGAAGAAGCTTCTGTCACAATTGACGGCGTAACCATGCAAATTCCGAAACCATTCTTTGTTATGGCCACACAAAACCCAATTGAATACGAAGGTACTTATCCTTTACCAGAAGCCCAACTTGACCGTTTTTTATTGAAGATTAAAATGGGCTATCCGACATCAAAAGAAGAAATGGAAGTATTAAGCCGTGCGCAAGTCGCTGCTCCGATTGAAGACTTAACTCCAGTCATATCTCTTGAAGAGCTTTTAAACTTACAAAATCAAGTTAGAACAATTAAAGTCGACGAAACTATCCGCAGTTATATCGTCGATTTGTCTCGTCAAACTCGTCAAGATGCCTATGTATACCTGGGAGTAAGTCCCCGTGGTTCGATTGCATTGATGAAAGCATCGCAAGCGTATGCTTTATTAAAAGGTCGAGATTATGTAACACCGGACGATGTTCAATATTTGGCGAAATTTGTATTTGGACACCGGATTATGTTGCGGTCAGAGGCGAGGTATGATGGCATCACGGCAGAAGAAATTACAGAACGCATATTAGCGAAAACACATGTACCTGTAAAAAGGCTTGTTGGTAAATGAACCGGTTTAAAAAAAACACAGCGTTATGGGGGCGTCTCGCATTTGTGCTTTTCCTTCTTTTTTTAACTTTTTCATTTGCCATGTTCCAAGGAGGGTTTGTTAGCTGGTTTATTTTTTATATGTCTTTACCATTTATCTTGTATTCTGTCCTATTGGCATTTTATCCTTTGCGAAAAATCGAGGTCTCTCGAGAAATTCATACGGCGCAAGTGCGAAAAGGCGGGAGTTATTCAGCGACCATTACGATTTGCCGGAAAAATTTTTTCCCGCTCCTCTATACCGTTATAAGAGAACAAACCCATTCTCCAGCGTTAAACAAAATCTTAGCAACCCAACGTCCGAAAATGATTGTACCAGGATTTCGGAAATCTTATTCTTGGACTTATAGCATTGAAGATATGCCAAGAGGGGAGCATGTGTTAGAAGGTGTCTTTTTAGAACTGTCAGATTTTTTTGGGTGGGTTAAAAAAAGTAGGCTCATGCCAGTATCTCAAACGATTTTAGTTTATCCAAATACAGTGGAAATGGCGTATCGACCAATCGAGTCGCGTTACGATCATGGATCGATGGCAGCTCCTTTTACATTAGTGAAAGACACGACTATGGCGAGTGGGATTCGTGATTATCAGCCAGGAGACCGAGTTTCATGGATTCATTGGAAGTCTTATGCTAGAACGCAAACCTTGCGAACAAAAGAGTTTGAAGATCGCCAGTCGCAAGATCTTTTTTTACTAGACGATCGAAATGCTTCGGCAAAATTCGAATTGCAGGTTGAATTAGTCGCTTCTATATTGCAATCGATTGTTCGTGCAAATTCTAGTCTAGCTTATTTATCCGTTGGTCAAAGTCGTAATTATTTTCCGGTTATCCAAACGGAAGAGCATTTACAACGAGTCATGTATCATTTAGCAAAAGTGCAAGGAGATTTGGAAAAGCCAGTTGACCAAGCAGTAGGACGCGAGCTTCAACGAGTAAATGCGTCAACTTTATTGTATGTAACGAGTCAACTTTCTTTAGAGATGGTGCAGTCCATTCAGAAAAATGCTAAAAATTTAAGTAGTTGCCTATGTTTAGTTGTTATGAGAAAAGACGAAAGCTTACGTGACGAAGACGAAAAAGTGCATCAGTTTGCACGCTCAAAAGGGTTTATCGTTAACTGTGTAAATCCTGAGAGCTTTGCAACAGTGTTTACAGAGGTGATCCGGCAATGACTTCCATTAGAAAGAATAAGTTTTTCATGGCGATTTTGTATGTTTTAGTTTTCTTCATGTTAGCCGAATGGTTAACGCCAGTTATTGTTTTGACTGAAACTGGTCATCAAGCCTGGTTTTTAATTTTTATTGCGGTTGGATTATTGATGACTTTTCTCAAAGTGCCTTGGTGGTTTTCGGGGCCGATAAAAATTTTATACATGTTATGGTTTGTGGTTTATGTATATACCGGTAGTGTTTTTTTTACTGGAGAAGCCATTTCGTTTCTCCAAGCTGATTTTAGTGCAAACTTCTCAGCGTTAATTAGCCAAAATTGGGAACAAACCACCGATGCTTTTCGCACAATCTTATTTTTCATACTATTGTGGATGGCCATTTACTTGATCCATTACTGGGTTAGTTTCCGCTCGAGTATTTTCTTGTTTTATGTTTTAACTGTTGTTTTTATCGCAGTATTAGATACATTTAGTCCGTATTCAGGAGAAGCTGCTATCATCCGAATAATGATTATCGGTCTTTTGCTCGCAGGTCTATTGTATTTGGTCCGGTGGATGGAAGGGCATCAAATTTCAGAGAACGCGGATAAAATAGCTTTGTTTACGGTGCCTCTTATTTTAGGGATTGCTGTTTCAACGGCGTTCGCGTTGTATTTACCGAAGTCAGAGCCGATTTGGCCAGATCCCGTGCCATTCATCACTTCTTTCTCGGGGCAAGGTGGGTCTGGGAGTGGTGGAAATGTAGGAAGAATAGGTTATGGAGTCGACGATTCACGCCTAGGAGGTTCATTTATTGGTGACGACACGCGGGTCTTTCGCGCGGAAATATCTGATGGCCAATACTGGAAGGTTGAATCAAAAGATACTTACACGACAAAAGGCTGGGAACTGACTGAGGATATAGTTGAGTCAGCTATTTACAGCAACGATGAAACTGTGGACACGGAGTTTATTCCAGGAGAAGAAGTGGAAACGACGTTCGTGTCGATGGAACAACAATTTCCTTTTGTTTTATATCCATATGGAACAGAATCTTTCTCGATGGAAGAATCTCCAGATTATCAATACAGTTCAGCAGATCAACGTTTTGAAACTTACCAAAATGGAGAGAAACTCGAAGCCGAAGAGTATGGAGTAACTTTCGCAGAACCTAGTTTCAGTTTGAAAAAGTTGCGTGAAACAAGCAAAGAAGATTTAGCGGAACTACCTACTGAGTTTGATCGCTATGTACAATTGCCGGACGAACTCCCCCAAAGAGTTCGCGACTTAGCTATAGAAATAACCGCAAATAGTGAGACAGTTTATGATCAAACATTGGCGATTGAGAGGTATTTCAATACTTCTGGATTTACCTATAGTCAGACGGATATTCCAGTTCCAAAAGAAGGAGAAGATTACGTAGATCAGTTTTTATTTGATACGAAAAGAGGGTATTGTGATAATTTTTCGACTTCAATGGTTGTGTTGTTACGCTCTCTAGATATCCCGGCTCGTTGGGTTAAGGGGTTTGCCGAAGGAGAACTAATCGACACCAATGGAGAAACTGATATATACGAAGTAACAAATAACAATGCGCATTCGTGGGTTGAAGCTTATATGCCAGGCGTAGGTTGGATGTTGTTTGAACCGACAATTGGTTTTACAGGTTCATCAGCTATTGATTTTGATTTGGAACTAGATCCCGCGGATCCTGAACAACCCGATCCTGAAGCACTTCCAGAGACTCAAGAGCCTGAAAGTGTAGATGAAGAAGAGGTTGTGATGCCTTCACAATCTGATTTTTGGAACAGATTGACTGATTTTGTTTCTATCAACCGGTGGAAGTTCATATGGGGAATTGTCGTTATAGCTATTGTTTCAGCTATTCTGTTCAAAATTCGATATAGATGGATGCCAAAATTACTTATTTCTTATTATCGATTACGTGGTCATGAATCGGTTCAGTTTGAAAAAGCCTATTTGCAGTTATTGAAGCAACTAGAATTATACGGTATCAATCGTAAGCCTGGTCAAACGCTGAAATCATACGCAGTATACATCGATTCATTTTTTGGAACACAAGAAATGTCTGAGTTGACACGTGCATATGAACAAATGATTTATGGTGGAGATGCAGAATCCGTTGGTTGGCATGAGTTGAAGGAAAGTTGGGAAAACTTAATCAATAGGACAAGTGGTTGATTTTGCGGCTTCTAAAATGTACAATTGATTAAATTATAAATTACAGTTGCCCTCATATATGTCCGGTAATATGGATCGGATGTCTCTACCAAGTCCCCGGAAATGACTTGACTATGAAGGTGGATGACGCACGCTTTTTGACGTGTGCATTCGCCTTTTTGATGTAGAGCAAAAGAACGCGAGGTCCATTTTTCGCGTTCTTTTATTATTTTGAGGCCTGAATCGAATAGAAGAGGTGAAGGTTTTGCCAGTTAGTCCAATGTTAAAAGAGCAGAAAAAAATCGTCGTTCTGGATTTCGGAAGTCAATACAATCAGTTGATCACGCGTCGCATTCGCGAAATCGGTGTATACAGTGAGCTTCACCCGCACACAATCACTGCTGAAGAAATCAAAGAAATGAACGCTACAGGAATTATCTTTTCTGGAGGTCCTAACTCTGTTTACGATGAAAATGCATTTTCAATCGATGATGCTATTTTCGAAATGGGCTTACCGATTTTAGGGATTTGCTATGGCATGCAGTTAATGGCATTGCACTTAAAAGGGAAAGTAGAAAAAGCACAAAACCGTGAGTACGGTAAAGCGGAATTGAAGCTAACGAAAGAAAGCAAAATCTTTAAAGACCTTCCGGAAGAGCAAATCGTTTGGATGAGTCATGGAGATTTAGTTACAGCTGCGCCTCCAGGGTTCGATGTAATCGGAACAAGCGCAAGCTGCCCGATTGCTTCGATGTCAGATGAAAGTCGTGGATTTTATGGCGTTCAATTCCACCCGGAAGTACGTCACTCGATTTATGGAAATGATTTGTTGCGCAAATTCGTTTACGATGTTTGTGGCATGCAAGATGACTGGTCAATGGAAAACTACATTGAATTAGAAATTGAAAAAATTCGTGAAGAAGTTGGCGATAAAAAAGTACTTTGCGCACTTAGTGGTGGGGTAGATTCTTCAGTTGTTGCTGTATTGATTCATAAAGCAATCGGCGATCAATTGACTTGTATGTTTGTTGACCACGGTCTTCTTCGTAAAGGAGAAGCAGAAAGCGTGATGAAGACTTTTGCTGACGGATTCAATATGAACGTTATCAAAATCGATGCACGCGAACGTTTCATGAGCAAACTTGAGGGTGTTACAGATCCGGAGAAAAAACGCAAAATCATTGGTAACGAATTTATTTACGTATTCGATGACGAAGCTTCGAAATTAGAAGGTATGGACTTCCTTGCACAAGGAACACTTTACACAGATATTATCGAAAGCGGAACAACGACAGCTCAAACGATTAAATCTCACCACAATGTAGGTGGATTACCGGATGACATGCAGTTTAAGTTGATCGAACCGTTAAATACATTATTTAAAGATGAAGTACGCGTTCTTGGAACGGAACTTGGCATGCCAGAAGAAATTGTTTGGCGTCAACCGTTCCCAGGTCCAGGTCTTGGTATCCGTATCATGGGAGCTGTAACTGAAGAGAAATTGGAAATTGTCCGTGAATCTGATTGGATCCTGCGTGATGAGATCAAAAAAGCAGGTCTCGATCGTGACATTTGGCAATACTTCACGGTGTTACCGGATGTACGCAGTGTAGGCGTAATGGGCGATGCTCGTACGTACGACTATGCGATCGGTATTCGTGCTGTAACGTCAATTGATGGCATGACATCTGACTGGGCACGTATCCCTTGGGATGTTCTAGAAAAAATCAGCGTACGTTTAGTTAATGAAGTTGATCATATTAACCGTGTTCTGTATGATATTACGAGCAAGCCACCAGCAACGATTGAGTGGGAATAATTGTGAAATGCCGACTAAACTAGTCGGCATTTTCCTTTTTCACGAACTTTTTTCATTTTTATATAATAAATGTTCGTGTTTGGTATTGTTATATCTCAGAAATCATGATATATTACGATAGAAATTAAATAAGCTTGTCGTATAATGTCGGGGATATGGCCCGAAAGTTTCTACCGAGTTACCGTAAATAACTCGACTACGATTTTAATCCGCTCCTAATGGAGTAGGGTGCCTTTCAGTTTAAGTGAAGGGATAAATCGAACGCATACGGCAAACTGCTGTGTGCGTTTTTCTTTTGTAGAAATTATACGCAGGCAATTCGGAGGAATCAGCATGAAAAAGTATTTTCAGTTTGAAGAACTAGGAACCAATTATCGCCGCGAATTTATTGGTGGATTAACAACGTTTCTTGCGATGGCATATATTCTTGTCGTCAACCCGTTAACATTAACGCTACAATCAGTACCGGATCTTCCGGATTCCATGCGCATGGATTATGGCGCTGTCTTTATGGCTACAGCATTAGCAGCTGCAATCGGGTGTTTAGTGATGGGGATTCTCGCGAAGTATCCAATTGCTCTTGCTCCTGGTATGGGCTTAAACGCATTCTTCGCGTATACGGTCATTCTGACTTACGGAATTCCTTGGCAAACTGCATTAACAGGCGTTTTATTTTCAGGACTTATTTTTATTCTTCTTACTTTAACTGGTCTTCGTGAACTAATTATCAATGCCATTCCTGCTGAATTAAAATACGCAGTTGGAGCAGGGATTGGTCTATTCATTACGTTTATCGGATTGCAAAATGCGAATATTATTGTCGACAATCCAGCTACTTTAGTTGGATTGGGAGATCTTTCGAATAGCTCAGCGTTGTTGGCGATCTTTGGATTAATTATCACTGTAATCTTTATGGCCCGTGGTATCCAAGGAGGAATATTCTTTGGGATCTTAATCGCGGCAGTAGTCGGAATGCTTTTCGGTGTTGTGAACTTGCCAAGTGCAATTATTGACTTAAACGTTCCGAGTATGGCGCCAACTTTTGGTGTAGCACTTGAACCAATCTTCAATGATTTTGGATCATTGATAAATATTCAGTTTCTCGTTGTCGTTTTAACATTTTTATTTGTGGATTTCTTCGATACAGCTGGAACATTAGTAGCTGTTGCAAACCAAGCAGGATTGATGAAAGACAATAAACTACCAAGAGCAAGCAAAGCGTTGCTAGCCGATTCGATTGCGACAGTCAGCGGAGCGATCTTCGGAACGTCAACGACGACTTCGTATATTGAATCTACTGCAGGAGTTGCAGCGGGAGCGCGTTCAGGATTCGCAGCCGTAGTAACGGGAATACTATTTCTTCTATCTATATTCTTTTACCCGCTGCTTGAAGTCATTACAAGTGCAGTAACTGCTCCGGCATTGATTATCGTAGGTGTCTTAATGGTCTCGGCGTTAGGGAAAATAGACTGGACGAAATTTGAAGTCGCAGTTCCTGCATTCCTAACAATGATTGCTATGCCTCTCGGTTATAGTATCGCAACAGGAATTGCGATTGGATTTATCTTCTATCCAATCACGATGCTCGTATCAGGGAAAGGAAAACAGATTCATCCGATCATGTATGGCTTGTTTGTAATTTTTGTTCTGTATTTCTTTTTCTTAGTGTGAGTGAACGAGTCCGCCAATTTATTTGGCGGATTTTTTCTTTGGAGAAAAGTAAAAAAAGAAAACTGTATCTTATAGAAGAAACTTGAATTTACTAAAAGAGTAAGTTAGAAAAGAAAATGAATTTGAGTTTAAGAGATAGGGTAGGGAGAATAGAGCTAAGACTTTGTCATTGAGGAATTTCAAACACTGACCAACAAAGGAAGGGTTATAAAGTAAAGGAGAACTCTTCAATGTAAAGAGTAGATTTCCTTTCTAATTTGTAACGCAAATGTAATCTAAATAATTAGAATAATCTGTTATAATGATGTTATCAAAAATACTTTATTAAAGTGTTGACTCTCTATATAAGAGCGTGGTATATTAATTGAGTCGCCAATGAGTGCGACAAAATGAACCTTGAAAACTGAACAGCAAAACGTCAACAAATAGCAACGGCCGCGCAAAACGGCCCGCGCAAAACTTACTGATCAGCATTACGCAGATCAAAGCGAATCGTGCGTCTTCGGACGGCGATACGCCAGCAGTATTGAGCAATCAACACTACTCTATAATGGAGAGTTTGATCCTGGCTCAGGACGAACGCTGGCGGCGTGCCTAATACATGCAAGTCGAGCGGAACATTGGGAGCTTGCTCCCATTGTTTAGCGGCGGACGGGTGAGTAACACGTGGGCAACCTGCCCTGCAGATCGGGATAACTCCGGGAAACCGGTGCTAATACCGAATAGTTTGCGGCCTCTCCTGAGGCTGCACGGAAAGACGGTTTCGGCTGTCACTGCAGGATGGGCCCGCGGCGCATTAGCTAGTTGGTGGGGTAATGGCCTACCAAGGCGACGATGCGTAGCCGACCTGAGAGGGTGATCGGCCACACTGGGACTGAGACACGGCCCAGACTCCTACGGGAGGCAGCAGTAGGGAATCTTCCGCAATGGACGAAAGTCTGACGGAGCAACGCCGCGTGAGTGACGAAGGTTTTCGGATCGTAAAACTCTGTTGTGAGGGAAGAACAAGTACCAACTAACTACTGGTACCTTGACGGTACCTCACCAGAAAGCCACGGCTAACTACGTGCCAGCAGCCGCGGTAATACGTAGGTGGCAAGCGTTGTCCGGAATTATTGGGCGTAAAGCGCGCGCAGGCGGTTCTTTAAGTCTGATGTGAAAGCCCACGGCTCAACCGTGGAGGGTCATTGGAAACTGGAGAACTTGAGTGCAGAAGAGGAAAGTGGAATTCCATGTGTAGCGGTGAAATGCGTAGAGATGTGGAGGAACACCAGTGGCGAAGGCGACTTTCTGGTCTGTAACTGACGCTGAGGCGCGAAAGCGTGGGGAGCAAACAGGATTAGATACCCTGGTAGTCCACGCCGTAAACGATGAGTGCTAAGTGTTAGGGGGTTTCCGCCCCTTAGTGCTGCAGCTAACGCATTAAGCACTCCGCCTGGGGAGTACGGCCGCAAGGCTGAAACTCAAAGGAATTGACGGGGGCCCGCACAAGCGGTGGAGCATGTGGTTTAATTCGAAGCAACGCGAAGAACCTTACCAGGTCTTGACATCCCACTGCCCGGTGTAGAGATACACTTTTCCCTTCGGGGACAGTGGTGACAGGTGGTGCATGGTTGTCGTCAGCTCGTGTCGTGAGATGTTGGGTTAAGTCCCGCAACGAGCGCAACCCTTGATCTTAGTTGCCAGCATTTAGTTGGGCACTCTAAGGTGACTGCCGGTGACAAACCGGAGGAAGGTGGGGATGACGTCAAATCATCATGCCCCTTATGACCTGGGCTACACACGTGCTACAATGGACGGTACAAAGGGTTGCCAACCCGCGAGGGGGAGCCAATCCCATAAAACCGTTCTCAGTTCGGATTGTAGGCTGCAACTCGCCTGCATGAAGCCGGAATCGCTAGTAATCGTGGATCAGCATGCCACGGTGAATACGTTCCCGGGCCTTGTACACACCGCCCGTCACACCACGAGAGTTTGTAACACCCGAAGTCGGTGAGGTAACCCTTGTGGAGCCAGCCGCCGAAGGTGGGACAGATGATTGGGGTGAAGTCGTAACAAGGTAGCCGTATCGGAAGGTGCGGCTGGATCACCTCCTTTCTAAGGATAAATTCGGAACCGAGTTTTCTCGGGGTTGACGTTTTGCGTTCAGTTTTGAAGGTTCACCTTCAGGCGGCAACGCCTTTTTTTGTGACTTTCAACCTTGTTCTTTGAAAACTGGATAAAACGACATTGAAACAAATGCAAGAAATTCAAGTACGCGTGACCATTGGTCACAACTTTTTAATTAACCATTGGTTAAGTTAGAAAGGGCGCACGGTGGATGCCTTGGCACTAGGAGCCGAAGAAGGACGGCACTAACACCGATATGCTTCGGGGAGCTGTAAGTGAGCGATGATCCGGAGATTTCCGAATGGGGGAACCCACTACCTTTAATCGGGTAGTATCCATGTGTGAATCTATAGCACATGAGAAGGCAGACCCAGGGAACTGAAACATCTAAGTACCTGGAGGAAGAGAAAGCAAATGCGATTCCCTGAGTAGCGGCGAGCGAAACGGGATCAGCCCAAACCAAGAGGCTTGCCTCTTGGGGTTGTAGGACACTCTATACGGAGTTACAAAAGGTAGGATTAGGCGAAGCGACCTGGAACGGTCCGCCACAGCGGGTAACAGCCCCGTAGCCGAAAACCCTACCCCTCCAGAGTGGATCCTGAGTACGGCGGAACACGTGAAATTCCGTCGGAATCTGGGAGGACCATCTCCCAAGGCTAAATACTTCCTAGTGACCGATAGTGAACCAGTACCGTGAGGGAAAGGTGAAAAGCACCCCGGAAGGGGAGTGAAATAGATCCTGAAACCGTGTGCCTACAAGTAGTCAAAGCCCGTTAATGGGTGATGGCGTGCCTTTTGTAGAATGAACCGGCGAGTTACGATTACATGCAAGGTTAAGCTGAGAAGGCGGAGCCGCAGCGAAAGCGAGTCTGAATAGGGCGCCAGAGTATGTAGTTGTAGACCCGAAACCAGGTGATCTACCCATGTCCAGGGTGAAGGTAAGGTAACACTTACTGGAGGCCCGAACCCACGCACGTTGAAAAGTGCGGGGATGAGGTGTGGGTAGCGGAGAAATTCCAATCGAACCTGGAGATAGCTGGTTCTCTCCGAAATAGCTTTAGGGCTAGCCTCAAGATAGAGAATCCTGGAGGTAGAGCACTGTTTGGACTAGGGGCCCATCCCGGGTTACCGAATTCAGACAAACTCCGAATGCCAGTGATTTATGCTTGGGAGTCAGACTGCGAGTGATAAGATCCGTAGTCAAGAGGGAAACAGCCCAGACCACCAGCTAAGGTCCCCAAATATCCGTTAAGTGGAAAAGGATGTGGCGTTGCTTAGACAACCAGGATGTTGGCTTAGAAGCAGCCATCATTTAAAGAGTGCGTAATAGCTCACTGGTCGAGTGACACTGCGCCGAAAATGTACCGGGGCTAAACGGATTACCGAAGCTGTGGATGGATCTCGTAAGAGATCCGTGGTAGGAGAGCGTTCTAAGGGCGTAGAAGTCAGACCGGAAGGACTGGTGGAGCGCTTAGAAGTGAGAATGCCGGTATGAGTAACGAAAGACGGGTGAGAATCCCGTCCACCGAATGCCTAAGGTTTCCTGAGGAAGGCTCGTCCGCTCAGGGTTAGTCGGGACCTAAGTCGAGGCCGATAGGCGTAGACGATGGACAACAGGTTGATATTCCTGTACCACCTCCCCGCCGTTTGAGCAATGGGGGGACGCAGAAGGATAAGGAGAGCGTGCCGTTGGTTGTGCACGTCCAAGCAGTGAGGCGTGGAATGAGGCAAATCCCATTCCTGATACGTTGAGCTGTGATGGCAAGAGGGTTTACCCTTAGAGTCCCTGATTTCACACTGCCAAGAAAAGCCTCTAGCGAGGCGGGAGGTGCCCGTACCGCAAACCGACACAGGTAGGCGAGAAGAGAATTCTAAGGTGAGCGAGTGAACTCTCGTTAAGGAACTCGGCAAAATGACCCCGTAACTTCGGGAGAAGGGGTGCTCTGGTAGGGTGAATAGCCCGAGAGAGCCGCAGTGAATAGGCCCAGGCGACTGTTTAGCAAAAACACAGGTCTCTGCAAAACCGTAAGGTGACGTATAGGGGCTGACGCCTGCCCGGTGCTGGAAGGTTAAGAGGAGTGCTTAGCGCAAGCGAAGGTGCGAATTGAAGCCCCAGTAAACGGCGGCCGTAACTATAACGGTCCTAAGGTAGCGAAATTCCTTGTCGGGTAAGTTCCGACCCGCACGAAAGGCGTAACGATCTGGGCACTGTCTCAACGAGAGACTCGGTGAAATTATAGTACCTGTGAAGATGCAGGTTACCCGCGACAGGACGGAAAGACCCCGTGGAGCTTTACTGTAGCCTGATATTGAATTTTGGTGCAACTTGTACAGGATAGGTAGGAGCCTGAGATTCCGGAGCGCCAGCTTCGGAGGAGGCGTCAGTGGGATACTACCCTGGTTGTATTGAAATTCTAACCCACAAGCCTGATCGGCTTGGGAGACAGTGTCAGGCGGGCAGTTTGACTGGGGCGGTCGCCTCCTAAAGAGTAACGGAGGCGCCCAAAGGTTCCCTCAGAATGGTTGGAAATCATTCGTAGAGTGTAAAGGCAGAAGGGAGCTTGACTGCGAGACGTACATGTCGAGCAGGGTCGAAAGACGGGCTTAGTGATCCGGTGGTTCCGCATGGAAGGGCCATCGCTCAACGGATAAAAGCTACCCCGGGGATAACAGGCTTATCTCCCCCAAGAGTCCACATCGACGGGGAGGTTTGGCACCTCGATGTCGGCTCATCGCATCCTGGGGCTGTAGTCGGTCCCAAGGGTTGGGCTGTTCGCCCATTAAAGCGGTACGCGAGCTGGGTTCAGAACGTCGTGAGACAGTTCGGTCCCTATCCGTCGCGGGCGCAGGAAATTTGAGAGGAGCTGTCCTTAGTACGAGAGGACCGGGATGGACACACCGCTGGTGTACCAGTTGTTCTGCCAAGGGCATCGCTGGGTAGCTATGTGTGGCCGGGATAAGTGCTGAAAGCATCTAAGCACGAAGCCCCCCTCAAGATGAGATTTCCCATTGCGCAAGCAAGTAAGATCCCTCAAAGACGATGAGGTAGATAGGTTCGAGGTGGAAGCGTGGCGACACGTGCAGCTGACGAATACTAATCGATCGAGGACTTAACCAACAAATTGTAGGCGAAGCTTTTGCGTCACTGTTTCCAATGTCGTTTATCCAGTTTTGAGTGAACAAGCACTCAACCAAATAGTCCAGTGATGATGGCAAAGAGGCCACACCCGTTTCCATCCCGAACACGGCAGTTAAGCTCTTTTGCGCTGATGGTAGTTGGGGGTTTCCCCCTGTGAGAGTAAGACGTCGCTGGGCAATTCAAGAAAGTCGTTACCGATTCCGGTAACGGCTTTTTTTGTATTTTTGCTTGTCAATACAGGCTAGACAAGTCGACTCTATCCAGGGGAACTAAAAAAGGCTCAATAGGTATAAGGTAATTCAGCAACTTCCGAGGGATATGATTTCGTTTGTCAGCCACCGTGTAAATAAATGTTTGATCTACTTGGTTGAAATCCAGACTCTTTACCAAGCCGTCTTTTCGAAGAAGCCCTTTAAAATTTGCATTCAAGGCGCATTGAGAAGGTGTTCCAGGATCCCCAAAGTAAATTGAGCCGTCGTGCTAGTTGCACTGCGGCTTTCAGATGAGGAGTTCCTTCTTACAATCAAACATGATAGATCTCTTAAGACGCCTTAAAACCACTTGTTCAGGGTAGCTTCAATATCGCTGACCCTGCACCTTTAGGTTTCAAAGCGATGATCGCCTTTCTTAACTTTTCGACCAGCCGGATTACAATACTTTTCTTAAGAGCTTCCAAAATGATCTCGCCATTGACATGGCTAAACTCTTTTCAGAAAAGGATGCTCGGGTACCCTCTCGACGATATGTCGTTTTAACATCGGCTTTCTGTGTCGTTCTTATTGGCCATTGGTTTTTCATAAGAAGGTTGGCTGTATCAAAGGCCCACCTTGTAAACATGCGATAGAGAGTATTGTTGGAACAAGTGGTAGGTGTCTCTTCGTGGACGGTCATGACTTCAATTGTAAAGCCCTCATCACCTTGTCTTAAATACAGGTCATTTGTTTCTGAGGCAAGCTGATTGTTTGGCGCTCATAACGCTTCTTATTTATTGTATTGCATGCAAAAGTAGAAGGCAGCACCCATACAGAAAGTAGGTGCGATTACAAATTGGCTGTCGTAAACGCTTCGGACGTTCCGCGATTCTAGTCAGGAATTTATTTTGAAGGAGTAGATTTCTGACGTGACCAGTTCACGCACATTATGATAAGAGGTAATCTTTCGTGATCAATCTTCTGTTTTCTTGAATCGAAAATACATGTGTGTGTACTATAAATGCCTTTTTAGCTTAATTTAAAAATCGGCGAACGTGATTATCTATAACCAAAATTCCATGAAATTTCAGAAATTCATAGAATGCATAAACTTCCTATATTTGATAAGCTTTATCAAACTTTTCTCTCTTGCTTTATCAAGGTTTTTACCCTAGTATGAAAATTAATTCCTATTAGACGTTAAAGAGGTGTAAAAGTTGGATGTAAACCCGTGGGTTATGGTGTTAATAATTTTTTCGATCAATATCGTATATGTAACTTTTTTTACAATACGGATGATCATGACCTTAAAAGGGTATCGCTATTTAGCAGCTGGTGTCAGCATGATCGAAGTAGTTATTTATATAGTAGGACTTGGATTAGTTCTTGATAACTTGGATCAGCTGCAAAATCTTATTGCCTATGCTTTAGGTTATGGTTCGGGTGTTGTTATTGGTTCGAAAATTGAAGAAAAAATGGCACTTGGCTACATTACAGTTAATGTTATTACAAGTGAAGCGGGAGAATACCTTCCGAACATGCTTCGGGAAAAAGGATATGGTGTCACGGATTGGAAAGCAAATGGTCGCGATGGTGGTCGTCAGTCGATGCAAATTTTAACACCGCGAAAAATGGAGTTAAAACTGTATAAAGCCATCCAAGAAATTGATCCGAAAGCATTTATCATTGCCTATGAAGCCAAAACGATTCATGGTGGATTCTGGGTAAAAACAGTAAAAAGGGGCAATTTATATAAATGAGTAAAAACACAGTTTGGTTTGAAGTTGAAGAACATGAAACAATTTCAGAATGCCTAGATAGAATGAAAGCTGAAGGATATGCAGTAGTAGGTCGAAGAGAAGAGCCGTTGTTTAAAGAAGTGGATGGTCAACCTGTACCTATAAGGCAAATCGTCCAGTTTAAAGGAGATAAACTAAAGGAATAACAATATATCCCTTTTAAAAGCGAACGATTAAATAATTGTATAACTTAATGTTCGACTTTATCATTGACGTAGTTTAATCGTCTTGTTATGATAAGTGAGGATACCCCATATATGCAGAGGAATTGGCTTCTGCGTTTCTACCAGGACACCGTAAATGTCCGGACTATGCGGGAAAGCAACTTATTGGTCGTAAAGCGAAGGATGTGCTTTTTATGCCATCATTTAAAAATTCGTATCATTTACAGTCCTTAAGTAAACTGCTTTTCACGTAAAGTGAGCAGTTTATTTAAGGGCTTTTTATTTTTTAAAAGGAGAGTGTATCGATGAATCCGCGAATTGGCATCATCATGGGAAGTACGAGTGATTGGGAAACAATGAAGCATGCGTGTGACGTATTAGATGAACTAGGATTGAGTTACGAGAAAAAAGTGGTTTCCGCTCATCGAACACCAGATTTAATGTTTAGCTATGCCGAACAAGCACGTGAGCGTGGATTGCATGTGATTATTGCAGGAGCTGGCGGCGCAGCGCATTTGCCGGGTATGGTAGCAGCGAAAACAACTTTACCGGTTATCGGCGTTCCTGTTCAGTCTAAAGCGTTAAATGGCTTGGATTCCTTATTATCAATCGTTCAGATGCCTGGAGGAGTTCCAGTGGCGACTGTCGCTATCGGCAAAGCTGGAGCTGTAAATGCAGGATTATTGGCAGCTCAAATACTGGGAACAGTGGATGAACATGCAGCACAAGCCTTGCAAGAAAGAAGAGATCGTACAACAGCTGCGGTGTTAGAGAGTTCGGAGGATTTGATATGACAACAACCATTTTACCTGGACAAACGATTGGTATTATTGGCGGAGGTCAATTGGGACGCATGATGGCTCTTGCTGCAAAAGAAGCTGGTTTCAAAATAGCAGTTCTCGATCCGGCTATGGATTCACCAACGGGTCAAGTGGCAGATATACAAATCGTTGCACCGTTTAACGATCAACATGCATTAGAAGAGTTAGCTGAAGTGAGTGACGTCATCACCTATGAGTTTGAGAATATAGATGTTGAAGGATTATCGAAACTAGCAGAAATCGCTTATGTCCCACAAGGATCTGAATTGATTCGCGTGACGCAAGACCGGATTTTTGAAAAACAAGCAATTTCTGAAGCGAAAGTTGTCGTTGCGGATTACATTACTGCTTCTACATTTGAAGAATTAAAAGAAAAAAGCAATCAATTGTCATTTCCATTCGTTGTGAAAACGGCGCGTGGCGGTTATGACGGCAAAGGTCAACAAACGGTTTCTTCTATTGAAGAACTTTCCTTAGCTGAAGGGTTATTCACAAATGGAGCATGTGTAGCAGAAGCGTTTGTTGAATTCACGAAAGAGATTTCAGTTATCATTCAGCGTAACGTGCACGGCGAAACGGCTATTTTACCGATTGGTGAAAATATTCATAAAGACCATATATTGCATCAAACGATTGTTCCTGCGAGAGTTGATAACAAAACGATGGAACTGGCACAGCAAGCAGCTGAGAAAATTGCGGCTCACTTGAACATAGTGGGTACGTTAGCGGTTGAAATGTTCGTCTTGGAAAACGGTGAGATTATTGTTAATGAATTGGCACCACGTCCTCATAACTCCGGACATTATTCAATCGAAGCGACAAACATTTCACAATTTCATCAGCATATCCGTGCTATTTGTGGCTGGCCGCTTAGACAGCCGATCCTTTGGTCTCAAGCGGTAATGGTTAATGTCTTAGGAGAACATGTCGCACCACTTGCTTCAAAAATCGCACAATTTCCGAATTGGTCGATTCATTTGTACGGAAAAGACGAAGCAAAGCAGAAACGGAAGATGGGACATGTTACGATATTAACGGAAGACTTAGAGGCAACTTTAGGTGAAATAGATAGATCTGGCATTTGGCCAGAATAATTGGAGGAACTAATTTATGATCGCACGTTACACAAGACCCGAAATGGGCGCAATTTGGACAGAAGAAAACAAATACAATGCATGGCTAGAAGTTGAAATTTTAGCATGTGAAGCTTGGGCAGAAATCGGCGATATTCCAAAAGAAGACGTAGCAAAAATCCGTAAAGACGCTTCATTTTCTGTAGATCGCATTTTGGAAATTGAAGAAGAAACACGTCATGATGTCGTAGCTTTTACACGAGCTGTATCTGAAACGCTTGGCGAAGAACGCAAATGGGTTCATTACGGCTTAACTTCGACAGACGTAGTTGATACAGCATTGTCTTATTTGCTAAAACAAGCAAACGTGATTATCCGTAAAGATTTAACAAACTTTATCGAAATTCTTGCAAATAAAGCAAAAGAACATAAAATGACCGTTATGATGGGGCGTACACATGGTGTGCATGCAGAGCCAACAACTTTTGGTTTGAAACTAGCATTATGGCACGAAGAAATGAAACGTAATTTAGAGCGTTTCGAAGCAGCAGCAGCTTCAATTGAAACAGGCAAAATGTCTGGTGCAGTTGGAACGTACGCTAATATTGATCCATTTGTTGAAGCCTATGTTTGCAAAGAGCTAGGCCTTGCAGCTTCACCTATTTCAACACAAACATTACAACGTGATCGTCATGCTCAGTATTTAAGCGTTCTGGCATTGATTGGTTCGTCTATCGAGAAATTCGCAACAGAAATTCGCGGATTGCAAAAATCAGAAACACGCGAAGTAGAAGAGTTTTTCGCGAAAGGTCAAAAAGGTTCTTCTGCAATGCCTCATAAACGTAACCCGATTGGTTCTGAAAACATGACGGGTCTTGCGCGTTTAATCCGTGGTTATATGCTAACAGCTTACGAAAACGTTTCTTTATGGCATGAACGCGACATTTCGCATTCATCAGCAGAGCGTGTGATTTTACCAGATGCAACGATTGCGCTTAATTACATGTTAAATCGTTTTGGTAATATCGTGAAAAACTTAACGGTGTTCCCTGAAAACATGAAACGCAATATGGATTCAACACTCGGATTAATTTATTCGCAGCGTGTGTTGTTGGCTTTGATCGACAAAGGAATGGCTCGTGAAGCAGCATACGATACGGTTCAGCCATGTGCGATGGAAGCTTGGGAAAACCAAACGCATTTCCGCAAAATTGTAGAAGCGAATGAAACGATTACAGCTAAACTATCTAAAGAAGAGTTGGACGATTGCTTTGATTACAATCACCATTTGCAACAAGTAGACATGATTTTCAACCGACTTGGATTAAACTAAACGGGGGCTTCTGAAAATGGAAAAAGGTCAGCTATTGTACGAAGGTAAAGCAAAACGCCTGTATGCAACGGATGAACAGGGAATTTTGTGGGTGGAATATAAAGATTCAGCAACGGCTTTCAACGGTGAAAAGAAAGAAGAAATTACCGGCAAAGGCATTTTGAACAATAAAATCACGTCACTAATTTTCACGAAATTGCAGGAAGCAGGCATTGCGTCTCATTTCGTTAAGCAATTGTCTGATCATGAACAATTGGTGCAGAGTGTAAGCATCATTCCATTGGAAGTAGTGGTCCGGAACATCACAGCCGGCAGCATGGCCAAACGCCTTGGTATTGAAGAAGGCGTGGCCATTAGCCGCCCGGTCGTGGAGTTTTACTTGAAAGACGATGAATTAGGCGACCCCTTAATAACAGATGAGCATGTTGATATGCTAAAGCTGGCAACTGCAGAAGAAGTAGCGGTGCTCAAGCAAAAAGCGCGTGAAATTAATAAAGTCTTAATCGGCTTTTTTAAAGAAATTGGTGTGGATCTTGTTGATTTTAAAATTGAATTTGGCCGTGATACTGATGGTCAAATTTTATTAGCAGATGAAATTTCGCCGGACACTTGCCGGCTTTGGGATATGGAAACAAAACAAAAACTCGATAAAGACGTATTCCGCCGAAATCTTGGGAATTTAACAGAAGCGTACGAACTCATTTTAACTCGTCTAGGAGGACAACACTCATGAAAAAAGTAAAAGTATACGTAACATTACGTGAAAGTGTATTGGACCCACAGGGTTCTGCAGTTATGGGCTCTCTTCATAAAATGGGCTATGGTGAAGTGGCAGACGTACGAATTGGTAAATACCTAGAATTGGTTATTGAAGACAGCGAACGCGATGTGGATTCATTGGTAAATGAATTATGTCATCGACTTTTAGCTAATACTGTAATTGAGGATTACCGTTACGAAATTGAGGAGGTTGTCTCGCAATGAAATTCGCAGTAATTGTTTTCCCAGGTTCGAATTGTGATTTGGACATGTACCATGCGGTTAAAGATGAGCTAGGTGAAGAAGCAGAGTACGTATGGCATGACTCAAAAGATTTGAGCAGCTATGACGGGATCTTACTTCCAGGTGGATTTTCATACGGCGATTACTTGCGCTGCGGCGCAATCGCCCAATTCTCTGGAGTCATGGACGAAGTAAGAAAAGCAGCCGAGGCAGGAAAACCGGTTCTTGGAATCTGTAATGGTTTCCAAATATTAACCGAAGCGGGGCTTTTGCCAGGTGTTCTTTTACGAAACAAGAACTTGAAGTTCATGTGCCGTACTGTTGGATTGAAAGTAGAAAACAACAATACATTGTTCACAAACGAATATGAACAAGGCCAAGAAATCCAAATTCCAATCGCTCATGGAGAAGGCAATTATTATTGTGATGATGCGACATACGATCACCTTAAAGAAAACAACCAAATCGTCTTTACGTATGCAGATGATTTTAACGGTAGCCGAAACAACATTGCAGGAATCATTAACGAACGCGGAAACGTGCTAGGCATGATGCCGCATCCTGAACGTGCAGTATCAGAATTAATCGGCGGCAAAGATGGCTTGTCTTTATTTAGATCAATCGTTAAACAGTGGAGGGAATCACATGTCAGTCATGCTTGAACCAAATGCTGCTCAAATAAAAGAACAAAAAGTATATCAACAAATGGGCTTATCAGATGCGGAATTTGAAATGGTTGAAAAGATTTTAGGAAGATTGCCAAACTACACGGAAACAGGCTTGTTTTCGGTTATGTGGTCTGAGCATTGTTCGTATAAAAACTCGAAACCTGTCCTTGCAAAATTCCCAACTAAAGGAGAACGTGTTCTTCAAGGACCTGGTGAAGGTGCTGGAATTGTAGACATCGGTGACGGACAAGCGGTCGTTTTCAAAATGGAATCGCATAACCACCCATCTGCAATTGAACCTTATCAAGGAGCGGCTACTGGAGTTGGTGGAATTATCCGTGACGTCTTTTCAATGGGCGCACGTCCAATTGCATTGCTTAACTCATTACGCTTTGGTGAATTAAAAACACCACGTGTGAAATACTTGTTTGAAGAAGTCGTTGCTGGAATTGCTGGATACGGAAACTGTATCGGAATCCCAACAGTTGGTGGAGAAATTCAATTTGATGAATGTTATGACGGCAATCCATTAGTTAACGCGATGTGTGTTGGCTTAATCAATCACGAAGACATCCAAAAAGGAATTGCAAAAGGTACAGGCAACCCGGTTATGTACGTCGGCGCCAAAACAGGACGCGACGGTATTCACGGAGCTACTTTTGCTTCTGAAGAACTAACAGATGGCTCGGATAAAAATCGTCCTGCTGTTCAAGTTGGTGATCCATTTATGGAGAAACTTCTACTTGAAGCTTGTTTAGAATTGATCAAGTCCGATGCGTTAATCGGAATTCAAGATATGGGTGCTGCTGGACTGACTTCTTCTTCAGCGGAGATGGCTTCTAAAGCAGGATCTGGTATTGAAATGGATTTGGATCACATTCCACAGCGTGAGACAGGCATGACAGCATACGAAATGATGCTTTCTGAATCTCAAGAACGTATGTTAATCGTCGTTAAAGCTGGTCGTGAGCATGAAATCGTTGAGTTGTTCGAAAAGTACGGTTTAGATGCGGTTACAGTTGGTACGGTAACAGATGATTCGACATTACGTTTAAAACATAAAGGTGAAATTGTTGCAGAAGTTCCAGTTGATGCTCTTGCAGAAGATGCGCCGGTTTACCACAAGCCTTCAGCTGTACCTGCTTACTTTACAGAGTTCCAACAAATGGACAATGTAGAGCCAAAAGTAACTGATTTCAATAAAACTTTAACAGCTTTATTGAAACAACCGACGATTGCTTCTAAAGAGTGGGTTTATGATCAATACGACCACCAAGTGCGTACAAGCACAGTAGTAAGCCCAGGATCGGACGCTGCAGTTGTTCGTGTTCGCGGTACAAACAAAGGCTTAGCAATGACGACGGACTGTAACTCTCGCTATATTTACTTAGATCCAGAAGTGGGCGGTAAAATTGCGGTAGCAGAAGCAGCTCGTAACGTTGTGGTATCAGGTGCGAAACCACTTGCCATCACGGATTGCTTAAACTTTGGTAACCCTGAAAAACCAGAAATCTTCTGGCAGTTAGAAAAAGCAGCAGACGGTATGTCTGAAGCATGTACAATCTTAGATTCTCCAGTTATTGGCGGAAACGTCTCGTTATACAATGAAACAAACGGAACTGCTATTTACCCAACACCAACAATTGGCATGGTCGGTCTTGTAGAAGACCTTGCACATGTCACAACACAAGACGTTAAAAAACAAGGTGACATTGTTTACTTGATCGGTGAAAGCTTTACAGAATTTGGTGGCAGTGAATTGCAGAAGATGGTTGAAGGACGTATTTTTGGTAAAGCACCAGCAATCGATTTAACAGTCGAAGCAAACCGTCAAAAAGAAATTTTATCAGCGATTCAACAAGGTCTTGTTGCATCCGCGCATGACGTTGCTGAAGGTGGCGTTGCTGTCGCATTAGCTGAAAAAACCTTTGGTAATGGACTGGGCATGGAAGTTACGTTGTCTGGATCTGCAACAACTGCATTGTTCAGTGAATCACAATCACGTTTTGTTGTGACGGTTAGCCCAGAAAATGCAGAACAATTCGAGAAAGTCGTATCAGATGCTAAGAAAATCGGCCAAGTCACGGGAGACAAATTTGTAATCAACGGTGAAGACGGTACGACTTGGATTAATGAATCAGTCGCAACGCTTCGCTCAGCTTGGAAAGGAGCTATCCCATGCTTGCTGAAATCAGAAGCTTAAATGAAGAATGTGGTGTCTTTGGAATATGGGGACATCCGAATGCGACGCAATTGACGTATTACGGATTGCATGCTTTACAACACCGGGGTCAAGAAGGTGCTGGAATTGTTTCAACTGATGGAGAAGGCCTACGTCCGTTAAAAGGTGAAGGTATGGTCAGTGAAGTATTCACGCCTGAAAAAATAGAGAAAATAGCAGGACATGCCGCAATTGGGCATGTTCGCTATGCAACAGCAGGGGGCAGCGGCATTGAAAATGTTCAGCCTCTCCTCTTTAATTCAACTACAGGTAGCTTGGCAATTTCACATAACGGCAATTTAGTTAATGCCACACAATTAAAAGGGCATTTAGAGCGTCAAGGAAGTATCTTCCAAACAACTTCAGATACAGAAGTATTGGCTCACCTGATTAAACGAAGTGGCTATGCGACGTTTGAAGAAAAAGCGAAAAATGCATTATCGTTATTAAAAGGTGCTTTTGCTTGTGTGATTTTGACGGAAGAAGCGATGTATATTGCGTTAGATCCAAACGGTTTGCGTCCATTATCACTTGGTAAATTGGGCGATGCGTGGGTGACGGCCTCTGAAACCTGTGCGTTTGATATTGTTGGAGCAGAATTTGTTCGATCAGTTGAGCCGGGCGAATTTTTAATCATTACGAAAGATGGTATGCGTGCAGAACGCTTTGCTTATCCAGAAGAGCGTTCAATATGTACGATGGAATATGTATACTTTTCTCGTCCCGATTCGGATATTGATGGTATCAACGTTCACGCTGCGAGAAAACGTCTAGGCGTGCAATTAGCAAAAGAAGTACAAATAGAAGCGGACGTTGTCACAGGTGTTCCGGATTCTAGTATTTCAGCTGCCATTGGCTACTCGGAACAAAGTGGCATTCCATATGAGCTCGGCATGATTAAAAACCGTTATGTCGGACGTACGTTTATCCAACCTTCACAAGATTTGCGCGAACAAGGGGTCAAGATGAAACTTTCGCCAGTGCGTCAAGTCGTGAAAGGTAAGCGTGTCATTATGGTGGATGACTCGATTGTCCGTGGTACAACTTCACGACGCATTGTTAACTTGCTGAAAGAAGCAGGCGCGACAGAAGTACATGTGGTCATTAGTTCACCGCCAATCAAAAACCCATGTTTTTATGGTATTGATATTAGTACAGCAGGTGAGCTCATCGCTGCTAACAATACAATAGAGGAAATGCGCGAAATTATTGGTGCAGATTCCTTAACATTCTTATCAGTTGACGGTATGGTTCAAAATATTGGACGTACAGATCCTGGATCAAAATGTGGACATTGCTTAGCTTGTTTTACAGGAGAATACCCGACCAATATTTATCCCGATACCGTATTGCCGCACGAAAAAGAAAAAGTGAAATAAGGGGGAACCGGTGTGTCAAAAGCATATGAAAAAGCAGGCGTTAATATCGAAGCTGGCTATGAAGCAGTAAACCGCATGAAATCGCATGTAGAACGTACAGCGCGTAAAGGAATGCTCGGTGCGTTTGGTGGATTTGGTGGCATGTTCGATTTGTCTGAGTTGAATTTGAAAGAACCGGTTCTTGTGTCTGGAACAGATGGCGTTGGGACAAAATTAAAGCTTGCGTTCATGGCAGATCGTCACGATACAATCGGCATCGACTGCGTAGCGATGTGTGTCAATGATATCGTTGCACAAGGTGCAGAGCCATTGTTTTTCTTAGATTATATTGCGGTAGGTAAAGCAATTCCTGAGAAAATTGAACAAATTGTTAAAGGTGTAGCAGATGGCTGTGTGCAATCGGGTGCGGCACTTATTGGCGGAGAAACGGCAGAAATGCCAGGACTTTATGAAGAAGATGAATACGATATTGCTGGATTTGCGGTTGGAGCTGCGGAGAAATCCAAAATTGTAACTGGCGAAAAAATCGCAGCAGGAGATGTGTTAATCGGACTTGCATCTAGCGGTATTCATTCAAATGGCTATTCGCTTGTGCGTCAAATTGTCTTTGAACAAAATCAATTTACGCTAGAGCAAAAAGTGGAAGGCTATGAGGCATTAGGTCCTATTGGTGATGCTTTACTAACCCCGACAAAAATTTACGCAAAAGCAGTAGCTGCGATTGGCAATGAAATTGAAATTCACGGCATGGCACATGTGACTGGTGGCGGATTTATCGAGAACATTCCTAGGATGATGCCAGAAGGCTTAGGCGCAGAAATTTCACTTGGTAGCTGGACCGTACTAGACATTTTCAAAATGTTGAAAGAAAAAGGTGAGTTGGCAGACCGCGACTTGTATTCTGTATTCAATATGGGAATTGGTTTTGTTCTAGCTGTAGCTCCTGAAGATGCTGAAAAAGTATTGGAAACCGCTAAAGCGAATGGTGAACAAGCTTTTCAAATTGGCCGTGTTTCAAGCACGCAGGGTGTTCAATTCCTAGGTCAACAGGATGGCACATTGAATGAAAACTAAAACAAAGATTGCTGTTTTTGCATCTGGCAATGGCTCTAATTTTCAAGCCATTGCAGACGCAATTGCGGCTGGTAATTTAGAGGCTGAACTCATGCTTGTTGTAACCGATAAGCCAAAAGCATTTGTATTAGAACGTGCGAAAAAAGCAGGCGTAGCCTCTTTTTCCTTTATTCCTTCTGAATACGATTCAAAACAATCTTACGAAGAGATGTTGAAGGGAAAACTGCAAGCACTTGGAGTGGAATGGGTTGTTCTTGCAGGATATATGCGCTTGATTGGTCCGGTTTTACTTGAAGCGTATGAAAATCGCATTGTGAACATCCACCCCTCTGTTTTGCCAGCATTTCCGGGCAAAGATGCGATTGGTCAAACTCTCGCAGCAGGAGCAGAAAGCGCTGGCGTCACAGTGCATTATGTGGATGCTGGAATGGATACAGGCAACATCATTGCCCAACAATCTTTTCCGGTACTAGGTCGTGGACGCGAAGAAGTCGAGCAACAGATCCATCAGATTGAACATGAATTATACCCTGCAACATTGCAGCAATTATTCGACCGATAAACTGTCGGTCTTAATCTTTAGGAGGACTATTTGTGAAAAAAAGAGCATTACTCAGCGTATCGGATAAATCAGGGATTTTGGAATTTGCACAGGAATTGGAAAAAATGGGCTATGAACTGTTATCGACAGGCGGCACTAAAAAATTTCTTGAAGAAAACGGCGTAGCCATTACAGCCGTAGACGAAGTTACGAAATTTCCAGAAATTTTAGGTGGACGTGTAAAAACTTTGCATCCGCTTGTACACGGTGGACTATTGGCTAAACATGATGATGCCGAACATCAAAGTCAAATGGCTGAAAACGGCATTTCCCCAATTGATATTGTCTGTGTGAATTTATATCCGTTCCGCGAAACCATCGCAAAATCAGATGTGACAGTTGATGACGCAATCGAAAATATCGATATTGGTGGACCAACGATGTTGCGTTCTGCAGCAAAAAACCACGCATACGTAACGGTTATCGTGGATGCAGCTGATTATGCTGGAGTATTGAGTGAGTTACAAAACGAACAGTCTACAACACCTGAAACAAGACGTCGCTTAGCAGCGAAAGTTTTCCGTCATACAGCCGCTTATGATTCATATATCTCTAATTACTTGACTGACTTGACTGGAGAAGAATATCCGGATCAATTGACACTTACTTATGAATTGTCTCAAACACTTCGTTACGGAGAAAATCCACATCAAAAAGCTGCTTTTTATCGTAGCCCACTTGGCTCAAGTTTCTCAATTGCCAACGCACATCAAGTGCACGGCAAGGAATTGTCTTATAACAATATCCAAGATGCTAATGCAGCACTTCAAATCATTAAAGAATTTAAAATGCCAGCAGCAGTTGCGGTTAAACACATGAATCCGTGTGGTGTCGGAACAGGCGAAACGATCGCAGCTGCGTTTGGTAAAGCATATGAAGCCGATTCGACATCTATTTTTGGTGGCATTGTGGCCTTGAATCGAGAAGTAGATGCAGACACAGCCAAGCAATTAGCAACGATTTTCTTAGAAATTATTATTGCGCCTTCTTTCTCACAAGAAGCAATTGAATTGCTGACACAAAAGAAAAATATCCGTCTATTAACAATTCCATTCGACAGCAAAATTAACGACAAATGGAACACGGTAACAGTAGAAGGTGGATTATTAATTCAACAACCAGATGTTTTTGGCTACGAAGATGCGGATATTCAAGTAGCTACAGATCGTCAACCGACAGCAGCAGAACTTGAAGCGTTGAAACTGGGCTGGAATGTTGTAAAACACGTTAAATCTAATGCTATTGTTGTGTGTAATTCGGAAATGACTTTAGGCATCGGTGCGGGTCAAATGAACCGTGTTGGCTCTGCTAAAATTGCGTTAGATCAAGCAGGCGAAGCTGCAGAAGGCGCGGTTATGGCGTCAGATGCGTTCTTCCCGATGAATGATACGGTAGAAGCAGCTGCGAAAGCAGGCATAAAAGCGATTATTCAACCAGGTGGTTCGAAAAAAGATCAAGATTCGATCGATAAAGCGAACGAATACGGAATTGCTATGGTCTTTACTGGCGTCCGTCATTTCAAACATTAATCGAGGTGAAACAAGGATGAAGGTATTGGTCATAGGAAGAGGTGGGCGAGAACACGCCATCGTGCGTCAGTTCTCGAAGTCTGCTTCGGTCACGAAAGTTTATGCAGCTCCAGGAAATGATGGAATGCTTGAGGATGCTGAAGTAGTTGCAATCGATGAAATGGATTTTGCTGGTCTTGCAGAATTTGCAAAGCAACAACAAATTGATTTCAGCTTTGTAGGACCTGAACAACCTTTATCACAAGGAATCGTCGATTTCTTTGAAGCTGAAGGGTTGCGTATTTTTGGTCCGTCTAAAGCGGCAGCGCAAATCGAAGGCAGTAAAGCTTTTGCAAAAGAGTTGATGAAAAAGTATGATATTCCAACTTCAGGTTATGAGACCTTTACAGAAACTGCACCAGCTATTGAATTTATCCGTCAACACGGGGCACCGATTGTGATTAAAGCAGATGGACTTGCAGCTGGAAAAGGTGTCGTTGTGGCAATGACGGAAGAGGAAGCCATAGCTGCCATCAATGACATGTTAGAAGGACAAAAGTTCGGAGAATCCGGTTCAAAAGTGGTCATTGAAGAATTTTTAGACGGCGAAGAGTTTTCGTTTATGTCATTTGTTCATAGCGGTCAAATTTATCCAATGGTCATTTCGCAAGATCATAAACGTGCTTATGACGGAGATCGTGGTCCGAATACAGGGGGGATGGGTGCATATTCGCCTGTTCCACAAATTTCACAAGCGATAGTTGATCAAACTTTTGCAGAAATCGTAGAACCTGCAGTCCGTGCAATGGCTTCAGAAAAGACACCGTTTAATGGCATTCTCTACACCGGGGTTATTTTAACAAAAAAAGGTCCAAAAGTAATTGAGTTTAATGCGCGTTTTGGCGATCCTGAAACTCAAGTTGTTTTGCCACGTATGAAATCAGATTTCGGATTGTTTATGGATTCTATTTTAAATGGTCAGCCGGCTAAGCTGGAATGGAATGATCAAGCCGTACTTGGCGTAGTTGTGGCAGCTGATAATTATCCAGAGACTGTTGAAAAAGGAGCTCCTTTACCAGATTTAACAAAGCTTTCTGAAGTGGAAATTACGCATGCAGGAACCAAAAAAACTGCGAGTGGATATGCAGGAAATGGCGGGCGAGTTTTACTGGTTTCAGCAAGTGGAACAACGATTGAAACGGCACAAGAAACGGTTTATAAGCAATTAAACAGCTTATCATGGGACGGCTTTTTCTATCGCTCCGATATCGGATGGCGTGCAAAGTAATTTTACCTATGATATACTCATTAATGACACAAATTCGACAAGAAGCTGTGTCATTTTTGTTTTGTCTGCCCTAAAGACAAAAACAAAATATGAGGATTTACAACAACCCACGGTTACCTCTATTTAAACTCCAGAATGTAAACCCATTACGACCTCAGAAAAAATATGCAATGAAAATTGAAAGGGGATTAATTATGAATTGGTATGAAAAACTAAATCAGTATTTTCCAGTTGAAGAAATGAAGTCGAAAGAACATATGGATACCTTATTAAAAGAAAAAGGCAGCGTTTACTACAAAGATGAAGGTCCTTACCACGTGTTAATGTATGCAGAGTTTCCACATTTTACATTTGTTGATTACTTATTTGTTTCAAAAGAATCGCGCGGCATGGGTCTTGGTAGAAAGACTTTGCAAATGTTAAAAGATAAAAACAAGCCGATTATCCTTGAAGTAGAACCGGTAAATTACGAAGATACAGATACAGAAAAACGTTTACGATTTTATGCACGTGAAGGATTTGAACATGCTTCATCAATCGGCTATTGCCGTCGTTCACTTGCAACTGGCGAAGAAAACTCGATGGAAATTTTGTACTGGACGCCAAGTGGTGAATCAGAAGAACAGATTTTCGAAGGCATGCAGAAAATGTATGAAGATATTCATACGTACAAAGACGAACAGTTTTACGGAGAATCATATGATTCGGTATCTGACGTTCTAACTTTCCAAGAAGAAGAAAAGAAAGACGTGTTGAAACCATTTAGCGATCCTGTTAATAATGACTGATTGATTTAACCCACGCATTTGCGTGGGTTTTTTGTGTCTAAATTAATTAGAATGTTCTTATTTTTAAAGTGAAAATCTATGTTCGAGTTGATAATTATGCTAGTATATTAAGTATCGAACTAGTAGAAAGCAGGTGCCGGCATATGGTAAATCCGTTATGGAAAAATACAGAGATTCGAAATCAGTTGAAAATCGTAACAAAAGAAATTGCGCCGGATCTCGTTTTAACTAATGCAACTTATCTTCATGGGATTTTTAAAAAATGGGTAACAGGAAATATATGGATAGCAAATGATCGTATTGTTTATGCTGGAAAAGAAATGCCGAAAATTGATGCTGCGACTGAAGTCTCTGATATGACAGGTAAATACATTGTTCCTGGCTACATAGAACCTCATGTTCATCCGACCCAATTATATAATCCTCAAAGCTTTGCGGATTATGCGGCTCAAGGTGGAACGACAATGTTCTTGTCCGACAATCTAACATTTTTTTTATCGCTTGAAAATAAGAAAGCGTTTTCATTATTAGATGAATTGGCCGAATTGCCGTTTAGTTTTTATTGGTGGACGCGCTTTGATTCGCAGACAGAGTTGAACAATGAAGATCAATTATTCACTTCGACTTCAGTAGGTGAGTGGCTGGATCGTCAAGACGTCTTACTTGGAGGCGAATTGACAGGTTGGCCGAAGTTAATGGCTGGCGATGACCAAATGCTGTATTGGATTCAAAAAGCGAAAATGGGCTTGAAGAAAATCGAAGGACATTTCCCAGGAGCATCGGAAAAAACACTGGCTCGTATGCGACTTCTTGGAGCGGATGGCGACCACGAATCCATGACTGTGGATGAAGTGGAAATGCGGTTGCTTCATGGTTATGGTGTGACGCTTCGACATTCTTCGATTCGCCCAGATCTTCCGAATTTATTAAAGGGAATCGTAGAGCGTGAGTTAAATGTCTTTGATAAGCTAATGATGACGACAGATGGTTCAACACCGGCTTTCCATTTAGAAGGTGTGATGGATTGGTGTATTCAAATTGCGCTTGATGCAGGGGTTCCAGCTATTGATGCATACATGATGGCTTCTTATAACGTGGCTCGCTATTATAACGTAACGAGTTTGCATGGGTTGATCGCGACAGGTCGTTATGCGAATTTAAATATTTTGGATGCGATTGAAAATCCAATGCCTTCCGGTGTTATTTCGAAAGGCGTTTGGTTGAAGAAAGATGGTAAGAAAGTCCGCTCATTACCTGATGTGGATTGGTCCATCTTACCAGATCTTGATATCGACTATGAATTGACAGATGATGATTTCCAATTTTCGATGCCATTTGGTATTGAAATGATTAATGATGTAATTACTAAACCATATACAGTAAGTATCGATACACATGATGCCAATTTGTCAAAATCGCATGATGAAAGCTTTTTAATGCTCATCGACAAAAATGGCAAGTGGCGTGTGAATACATTGATCAAAGGGTTTGCGCCGGGACTTGATGGTTTTGCTTCTTCTTATACAAGTACAGGCGATATTATCCTTATCGGGAAAAACCGTGAAGATATGTGGCTAGCTTTCAATGAAATGAAACGTTTAAATGGCGGCATCATCCTTGCGGAAAATGGTGAAATCATACAAACTCTCCCACTGCCCTACGGAGGCGTAATGTCTGACTTGCCGATGGACCAATTGATTGTACAAGAACAAGCACTGAAAAAAGCATTGCATGAACGCGGTTATAAGCACGGGGATGCGGTGTATACGTTGTTATTTTTACAAGCCACTCATTTACCTTATGTTCGTGTTACTCAAAAAGGAATTTACGACGTTATGAATAAAAAAATATTGTTTCCAGCGTTTATGAGGTAGTCGATATGAAAAATTGGCTAATCATCTTTGTTCTATTACTTGTTATGGTGGCTGTTGTCGGAGGTTTTTGGTTGATGAAGAAAGACGATTCTGCTTCTACACCGGACATGCCACCAGAGCAGCAGGTAGTAGAAGAGACGACACCATTTACTGGTGAATTGATGGATTTAACGACAATGGGTAGACCTGTAATGGCGATCGTTAATAATCACCCAGATGCCCGTCCACAAACGGGATTAGCCGAGGCAGATATCGTTTTTGAAATGATTGCCGAATTTAATATCACACGATTTGTTGCATTGTATCAAAGCGAATTCCCTAATAAGGTCGGTCCAATACGCAGTGCTCGCGATTATTTTGTTGAGCTTGCCACAGCCTATGACGCTTTTTTTGTGGCTCATGGTTATAGTCCAGACGCTAAGGAAATGCTCGATTCTGGAAAGGTTGATCACGTCAACGGCATTCAGCATGACGGCACTCTGTTTCAGCGTTCTTTTGACCGAGTGGCCCCGCACAATTCTTATATCACCATGTCTAATATCGAAAAAGCTATGAATGATATCGGAGCTTTCACAGAATATAGAGGGCAATCACCTTATTATTTCTATGACTCGTCAGAAAATGATAAACTTGAAGAACAGGCTCTTTCGATAAAAGTGGCGTATGGGACAAATAAGCTGTTTTTAAATGCCTATACTTATGATAGCCAGTCAAAGCTTTACAGTCGTGCGTCTGGTGGAGTGCCAACCGTAGACAAAGAAACTAGTGAAACCATAACGGTCTCAAACGTTTTAGTTTTCGAAGCACAACATGAGACAATCGATTCCAAAGGGCGTCAGTCCATAGATTTATCTAGTGGCGGAGCGGCTCTGTTATTTCAAGCGGGTGGGGTTCGTGAAATAGAATGGAAGTCGATTAATGGAATGTTAGTTCCGTTTCAGGATGGAGAAGTGGTAAAATTGATGCCAGGGAAAACTTGGATTCATATTGTCCCTGCTACTCCAGGAATCGAGCAATCCGTTAGCTATACATCATGATGATTGTTGCAATGAAAGGATGAGGAAGCTGCATGCAAGTTGATAAAATTAGAGGCCATCAAACAGACCAGTTAATCCAAGCAGTTTTGGCCTTAAAAGATAAGGAAGAAGCCTATCGTTTCTTCGATGATTTATGCACCATTAGTGAAATCCAATCGATGTCTCAGCGATTAGAAGTGGCACATATGCTTCGTATGAAAAAAACATACGAAAAAATAAAAAATGAAACAGGTGCCAGTACGGCTACGATTTCTCGTGTGCGCCGGTGCTTGAACTATGGCAATGATGCTTATGATGGCATGTTAGAGCGCCTTTATCCAGATGAAAAACCTTTTGAATTGCCAAAAGACTGAACAGAGAACCGACTCTGTTCGGTTTTTTTGTTATACTAAATAGATGATAATTGAGATGAAGTTAGGTGATATAGAGATGGATTTCAAAACATGGCAACATGTCTTTAAATTAGATCCAGCAAAAGAAATCAGGGATGAACATTTGGAACGAATTTGTAAATCCGGGACTGATGCCATCTTGATTGGGGGCAGTGATAATGTCACACTCGACAATGTCCTCTATTTAGCTGAACGTGTACAGCGTTATCAGCTGCCTATGGTGTTAGAAGTTTCCACGATCGATTCTGTAGCTCTGGGTTTTGACTATTATTTTATCCCGACAGTTTTAAACAGTAACAATCCACTGTGGGTAAAAGGACTTCATCATCAAGCCATTCGTGAATATGGAGAGTTTTTAGACTGGGATGAATTAGTTCCAGAAGGTTATTGTATTTTGAATGCCGATTGTAAAGCTGCAAAATTAACTGAAGCAAAAACAGATTTGAAGGCAGAAGATGTGTTAGCCTATGCGCGTTTAGCAGAACATTTCTTTCGTTTGCCTATTTTTTATATGGAGTATAGTGGCGTGTTCGGGGATATGGGACTCGTTAAAAAAGTAAAAAGCGTTCTGACGGAAACCCGCTTGTTTTATGGTGGAGGTATCAACTCGGCGGATACGGCGAGAAAAGCATTAACTTTTGCAGATACCATAGTTGTTGGCAATATTATTTATGAAAATATCGAGAAAGCGATTGAAACCGTAGAGGCAGTTGCGGAAACGGCTGGTTAATCGTTATACTAATAAGAACGAATGTTCGAGGTGGTGCACAATGGAATTAATAACAAAAAACTTATTAAACGGGATGAACCCGGAACAAGCGGAAGCAGTCAAAACGACTGAGGGCCCGTTACTTATTATGGCAGGTGCAGGATCAGGTAAAACGCGTGTGCTGACACACCGGATTGCTTATTTGGTGCTGGAAAAACAAGTATACCCATCAAATATTTTAGCCATTACATTTACCAATAAAGCTGCACGTGAAATGCGTAACCGAATAGATGGATTATTAGGTCACGGCACAGGACAGCGTATGTGGGCATCTACATTCCACTCAATGTGTGTGCGTATTTTAAGACGGGATATTGACAAATTAGGCATGTCTAAAAACTTCTCGATTTTGGATACAACGGATCAATTAACGGTTATTAAAAATGTCTTGAAACAACAAAACTTAGATCCTAAAAAATATGAACCAAGAACGATGTTAAACGCGATCTCATCATCTAAAAACGAATGTATTGATGCTGCTCAATTTGCAGCAGACATGAATCAATTTAATCCGTACGAGAAAACAGTCTCGGACGTTTATACAGCTTACGAGAAGCGTTTAAAGAAAAACCAATCACTTGATTTTGATGACTTAATCATGACGACCTTGAATTTATTCAACACCGTTCCTGAAGTTTTAGAGTATTATCAAAACAAATTCCATTATATTCACGTAGATGAATATCAAGATACGAACAATGCTCAATATCAACTGGTACAGAAATTAGCGAGCAAGTTTAAAAATATTTGTGTAGTTGGCGATTCGGATCAGTCGATTTATCGCTGGCGCGGGGCAGATATTACGAATATCTTGTCATTTGAGAAAGATTATCCAAATGCGAAAGTCATTATGCTCGAACAAAACTATCGTTCGACAAAACGAATATTGCAGGCAGCTAACGATGTGATTCAGAAAAATACAAGTCGCTATCCAAAAGAATTGCGTACTGACAATGATGAGGGTGCGGCCATTACTTTGCATAAAGCCGGAGATGAACGTCAAGAAGCACAGTTTGTGGTTCAAACGATTCAAAAACTAATGGATGAGGAAAACTATAAAACTTCAGATTTTGCGATTCTTTACCGCACGAATGCACAATCGCGAATCATGGAGGAAATGTTCGTTAAATCGAATATGTCTTACACGATTGTTGGTGGTACAAAATTCTATGATCGGAAAGAAATTAAAGACTTATTGGCATATTTGCGTTTGATTGCTAATAACGACGATGATTTGTCTTTAGCCCGTGTCATTAATGAACCAAAGCGTGGAATTGGCGCGACTTCTTTTGAGAAAATGGCGCGTTTTGCAATTGAGCAAGACCGAACCATTATGGACGCGTTACAAGAAGCTGATTTTATGGGATTAACACCAAAAACAGCGCAAACGGCTTTAGAATTCCGCAACATGATGGCAAGCTTTACTCAAATGCAAGAGTATTTGTCAGTTACGGAATTGGTTGAAGAAGTGCTGAAAAAGTCAGGCTACCGTCAAATGTTGCAAAACGATAAAACCATTGAAGGCGAAAGTCGTCTAGAAAATTTGGATGAATTCTTGTCAGTTACAAAAGCTTTCGAAAAGCAGAGCGATGATAAGTCATTAGTCGCTTTCTTGACTGATTTGGCATTGATTTCGGATATCGATTCTTTAGATGACGAAGAAGATGCAGATGGCCCAATTATTTTAATGACAATGCACGCAGCAAAAGGCTTGGAATTTCCTGTTGTCTTCATCATTGGGTTAGAAGAAAACGTCTTCCCGCATTCACGATCGAATAATGATGACGAAGAGTTAGAGGAAGAACGTCGTCTTGCTTATGTTGGAATCACGCGAGCAGAACAGCGTTTGTATTTGACGCATGCGTCTTCACGCACATTGTTCGGGAAAAGTAATTTCAATATGCCATCTCGGTTTATTTCGGAGATTTCAGAAGACCTGATTGAACAAACCCGCGCTCACCACCGTGCGGGTGCTGCAACAAGTTATCGACAGGTACCAAAACGTCCAGCCGTAACACGTCCTAGCTATAATCAGTCGGGCAGTGAAAAATTAGGTTGGAAAACAGGCGATAAAGCGGCGCACAAAAAATGGGGGACTGGAACGGTTGTTAGCGTTAAAGGCGAAGGCGAACAAACGGAACTTGATATTGCGTTCCCGAGCCCGGTAGGTATTAAACGGTTATTGGCTAAATTTGCGCCGATTGAAAAAGTATAATCGGGAGGAAACTAGATGGATCGTATAAAAGCGGAACAACGTGTAAATGAATTAAATGAAATGCTTCGGAACTATGGTCATGCTTATTACGTACTCGATAAGCCAGCTGTTCCGGATGCGATATATGATCAATTGCTCAATGAATTAATCGACTTAGAAACACTTTACCCTGATTTGGTTTTTCCAGATTCACCAACTCAACGTGTAGGGGGATCCCCACTTTCAACTGTTGACAAAGTTACGCATGAACGTCCAATGCTCAGTTTATCCAATGTTTTTGGCGAAGAAGATTTGCGCGAGTTTGATAAACGTGTGCGAGGCGGTGCAGGTGACAAAGTCGAATATGTTTGTGAGCTGAAAATTGATGGATTAGCTGTTTCTCTTTTATATGAGGATGGTAAGTTTGTTAAAGGCGCAACACGCGGAGATGGTCGCGTTGGAGAAGATATCACAGTCAATTTAAGAACGATCCGTGCAATTCCATTAAAGCTTAAAGACGCTGTGACGCTTGAAGTACGTGGAGAGGTATTCATGCCTAAAAGCTCGTTCCACGCGTTAAATGAGCAGCGAGGGGAGCAAGGCGAAGAGTTATTTGCTAACCCGCGTAATGCAGCAGCAGGATCACTTCGTCAATTAGATCCGAAAATTGCAGCAAGTCGTAATTTGGATGTTTTTATATATGGAATTGGTGGCGATGGAGAAACCTATAATTTATCATATCATGATGAGTCGCTCCATTATCTAGCAGAACTTGGATTTAAAACGAATACACAACGACAAGTTTGTACGACGGTTGAAGAAGTATTGGCCTATATCGAAAAATGGACTGAAAAAAGAAACGACTTGCCGTATGAAATTGATGGCATCGTCATTAAAGTCAATCAGTTTTTGTATCAACAAGAACTAGGGTTTACAGCGAAAAGTCCGAAATGGGCAACCGCTTATAAATTTCCAGCTGAAGAAGTAATGACGACTGTACGAGATATTGAATTGAGTGTTGGGCGAACCGGAGTTGTCACACCGACTGCGATACTCGACCCCGTGTCAGTTGCAGGAACTACAGTACAAAGGGCTTCTTTGCACAACGAAGACTTGATCAAAGAAAAAGATATTCGTATTGGAGACAAAGTCATTATTCGAAAAGCAGGAGATATTATTCCGGAAGTCGTTTCGGTCATACTCGACCAACGCACAGGAGAAGAGCTAGCTTTTGAGATGCCGACTCATTGTCCTGCGTGTGATAGCGAATTGGTGCGAATCGAAGGTGAAGTGGCTCTTCGTTGTGTTAATCCGCAATGTCCCGCTCAAATTACAGAAGGACTCATTCACTTTGTATCACGTAATGCGATGAATATCGATGGACTTGGTGAAAAAGTGATTGAGCAATTGTACCGAGAAGGTTTGGTCCACGACATTTCAGATATTTACAAACTAACAAAAGAACAATTATTAGAATTAGATCGCATGGGGGAAAAGTCAGCTTCAAATTTAGTTGCAGCAATTGATGCATCCAGAAACAATTCAATGGAGAAATTATTGTTTGGTCTTGGTATTCGTCATGTAGGTGAGAGAGGTGCCCGTATTTTATCTGAGTATTTTGGAACACTGGAACAGCTAATCGCTGCATCAAAAGAAGAATTAGTCGAAATACATGAAATTGGCGATAAAATGGCGGATTCGATTGTGATGTATTTTGATAATGAAGAAGTTCGTGCATTAGTGGAACGTTTACGTAAAGCAGACGTCAATTTATCGTATACGGGCACACGAGTACGCATTGAAGAAGGCGCAAATGCGTTTGCAGGTAAGAAAATTGTCTTAACAGGTAAACTAGAACAAATGACTCGTCAAGAAGCCAGTGCTCAAATTGAAGCGCTTGGTGGAAAACTAACAGGCAGTGTCAGCAAAAAAACGGACTTGTTAATTGCTGGTGAAGAAGCAGGCTCTAAACTCGATAAAGCGCGTGAGCTCAAAGTAGAAATTTGGGACGAACAACGTCTCGTTGAGGAATTGAATAAATAAGGGGATTTTAACATGAAACGCATATGGTGGATTCCAATCAGTTTGCTGTTGTTATCGGGCTGTGTTCCTTCGAAAACAGATGAGAAAACAGAAGTGGTCAATGAAAAAGAAGAAGTAGAGACGGCGATTATCCCGAGCATGCAATTGGATGATCAGTTTTACCGTACACTTTTGCCATATAAAGCTAGCGCAACAAGAGGAAAAATCGTCAACCGCCTAAACTCCCGGTATGATATTGCTGAAACAGAAAATGGTTTACTCCGTTTGTCACAAAAACAATTTTCACCGGATGATTATTATTTCCAAGAAGGACAAAAAATTACCGATGAAGACGTAACTTCTTGGTTAAGAAGCAAGAGTGCGGATAATCCAGCTGGATTGAATCTTGCAGATGAGCGCACAAAAGAGCAAAAAGAAGCAGGAGAGCTTCCCCCCGCCGAAATATTAGCTCATGTGATTGAGCAAAATTATTTAGTGAAAACAGATGAAGATACAATCCGTCTAGGTGGTATCTCGATAGGACTTGCATTAAACTCAACATACTCTGGTAGCGAAAACGGCATTTCCTACGAAGAAGAAATACCACAGGCGCAAATTGAAAAAGAAGGCAAACGGATGGCGGACGAGATTGTCAAACGCTTGCGTGAAAAAGAAGGTTTAGCCGATGTGCCGATCGTTGTAGGGCTTTTTAAACAAAATGCAGGTAGTTCGATGGTTCCAGGCACTTACTTCTCATCAGGTGCTGCACCAGGTGGGAAAAATGCCGTTGCGAGCTGGAATCAGGTAAACGAAGATTACGTACTATTCCCTACGTCTGGCAGCAATGATAGTTATCGAGATATCGATACGGCATTTCGGAATTTCAAACAAGATGTTGAAATTTACTTTTCAAATTACACCAGTGTAATCGGTACTGGCTTTTATCAAGAAAATGAATTAAAAGAGTTGAAAGTTGAAATTCCAATTCAATTTTATGGAGTATCCGAAGTGATTGGTTTTACTCAATATGTAACCGGTTTGGTTATGGAACATTTTCCTGAAAGTGTATTAATCGAAGTGAGTGTCACCTCAACCAATGGTCCAGAAGCATTAATTTTGAAAAAACCTGGAGAAACTGACCCCTTTGTTCACATTTATGAATAATCTCGACTGAAAACAGGGATAGCCATGCGGCTGTCCCTATTCATTTTTTTAGAAAAATGGTATGATATAGCGTATGTTTACTGAATCCGGAGGTGTAGAAAAATGGCGAAAATAACAAAAGAAGAAGTAATTGAAGTCGCTCATTTGGCGAGACTCGCAATTACTGATGAAGAAGCAATACATTTTGCAGACCAATTAGAAGCAATTACGAACGCAATGGAATTGTTAAGTGAATTGGATACGGACAATGTTGAACCGACGACGCATGTATTGCAGATGGTCAACGTATTGCGCGAAGATAAATCCATCCCTGGATTAGATCGTGACTTGGTTATGAAAAACGTAAAAGAACATGAAGGTGGACAAGTAAAAGTCCCAACAATTTTAGAATAGTCGAAAGGAGGAAACAAAATGTCATTTGTAGAAAAAACAGCTGCACAATTGCAAGAAATGATACATACAAAAGAAACGACAATTGTGGAGATGACCGAAAAAGCATTCGATCGCATTGAAGCGCTTGAGCCGAAAGTCGATGCATTTCTTGCGTTAAATAAAGAGCGCGCAACACAACAGGCTGTAGAAATGGATAGCGTGCCTTTTGCTGAGCGTGGACCATTATTTGGTTTGCCAATCGGAGTAAAAGACAATATCGTAACAGAAGGACTAGAAACAACAGCTTCTAGTCGTATTTTAGAAGGATTCAATCCTATCTATAATGCAACGGTTGTAGATAAATTAAAAGAAGCCGGAATGATAACAGTCGGCAAATTAAATATGGATGAATTTGCAATGGGTTCTTCTAACGAAAACTCGTATTACAAAAAAACAAAAAATCCGTGGAATCTTGAAACTGTTCCTGGTGGTTCTTCAGGTGGATCTGCTGCTGCAGTCGCTTCAGGACAAGTACCATTTTCGTTAGGCTCAGATACGGGTGGCTCTATTCGTCAACCGGCTGCTTTTTGTGGTGTAGTTGGCATGAAGCCTACTTACGGACGTATTTCGCGTTTTGGTTTGATTGCTTATGCTTCGTCGTTAGACCAAATCGGTCCAATTACAAGAACGGTAAAAGACAACGCACTCTTGTTAAATGCAATTTCAGGATATGACGACAAAGATTCAACTTCTGCTAACGTTGAAGTTCCGGATTTTACAGCGGCATTGACAGGCGACATTACAGGATTACGCATCGGTGTTCCAAAAGAGTATTTTGCTGAAGGTGTTGGCGAAGCAGCAAAACAAGCTGTTCAAGATGCTTTAAAAGTATTAGAAGAGCGAGGCGCAATTTGTGAAGAAATTTCACTTCCTCATTCAAAATACGCATTAGCAACTTATTATATTCTCGCTTCTTCTGAAGCATCTTCAAACTTGTCCCGTTTTGACGGTATTCGCTATGGCTACCGTACTGAAAAAGCAGGAAACCTTTTGGAATTTTACATGAACACGCGCTCTGAAGGATTTGGCGATGAAGTCAAACGCCGCATCATGCTAGGAACGTATGCACTAAGCTCAGGTTATTACGATGCTTACTACAAAAAAGCACAAAAAGTTCGTACGTTGATTAAAAAGGATTTTGATGACGCATTTGAAAAATACGATGTCATCATTGGTCCAACAACGCCAACACCTGCATTTAAAATTGGTGAAATCATTGATGACCCATTAACGATGTATGCGAATGATATTTTAACAATTCCAGTTAACTTGGCAGGCGTACCAGCTATTTCGATTCCTTGTGGATTTGAAAACGGTTTGCCACTAGGCTTGCAAATTATCGGAAAACATTTTGATGAAGAAACGGTTTATCGTGTTGCAGACGTTTATGAAAGAGCAACAGATTTCCATAAAAAAACTCCTCAAACATGGGAGGGAGCAGCACAATGAACTTTGAAACAATTATTGGACTTGAAGTCCACGTCGAATTAAAAACAGAATCGAAAATGTTTTCTCCAGCACCGGCTCACTTTGGTGCTGAACCAAACACTAACACAAACGTAATCGATCTTGGTTACCCGGGCGTACTGCCAGTCGTCAACAAAACAGCAGTAGACTGGGCAATGAGAGCGGCGCTTGCATTAAACTGTGAAATTACGCGTCACACGAAATTTGATCGTAAAAACTATTTTTATCCAGATAACCCGAAAGCTTATCAAATTTCACAATTTGATCAGCCGATTGGTGAGCATGGTTGGATTGAAATCGAAGTAAAAGGCGAGAAAAAACGCATCGGCATCACACGTCTTCACATGGAAGAAGACGCTGGGAAATTGACCCATACAGACAAAGGCTATTCACTAGTCGATTATAACCGCCAAGGAACACCATTGATCGAAATCGTTTCGGAACCAGATATCCGTACTGCAGATGAAGCGTACGCGTATTTGGAAAAAATCAAAGCGATTATCCAATATACCGGCGTTTCTGATGTTCGTATGGAAGAGGGGTCGTTACGTTGCGACGCCAACATTTCGCTTCGTCCGTTTGGCCAAGAACAATTCGGTACAAAGACAGAATTGAAAAACTTAAACTCGTTCAACTTTGTTCGTAAAGGGATTGAACACGAACAAGTTCGTCAAGAACAAGTGTTATTGTCTGGTGGAATTATCGAACAAGAAACACGTCGTTACGACGAGTCAACAGGTAAAACATTGTTGATGCGTGTCAAAGAAGGATCTGACGATTATCGTTACTTCCCAGAGCCAGACTTAGTAGACATCGTCATTGATGATGCATGGCTTGAACGTGTTCGCTCTGAAATTCCAGAGTTACCGGATGCACGAAAAGCGCGTTATGTATCAGAGCTTGGCTTGTCTTCGTATGATGCAATGGTGTTAACATTGGCAAAACCAATTTCTGATTTCTTCGAAGCAACAGTTACTGCTGGTGCTGATGCAAAACTTGCATCTAACTGGTTGATGGGCGAGGTTTCGGCTTATTTAAATGCAGAGCAAAAAGAGCTTTCAGATACGGCGTTAACTCCTGAAGGTTTGGCAGGCATGATCAAACTGATTTCAGACGGTACAATTTCGTCTAAAATCGCAAAAAAAGTCTTTAAAGAATTGATTGAAAAAGGCGGCGACGCGAACGATATTGTCAAAGCTAAAGGACTTGTTCAAATCTCAGATGAAAACACATTGCGTGAATTTGTCACAGCAGCTCTTGATAATAATCCACAATCGATTGAAGACTATAAAAACGGTAAAGATCGTGCAATTGGTTTCCTTGTTGGGCAAATCATGAAGCAAACAAAAGGGCAAGCAAATCCGCCATTGCTTAATAAAATTCTTCTTGAAGAAATTGCAAAACGATAAATTCTAATTGAATGGTATACAAGGGTGGTCCAATATGGGCCATCTTTTTTTATGAGCTATGCCCAAAGCGGTGTTGGAGAGTGATTGGAGTCTATATCTTATAGTTTTAGGAGTTAAGGTTTAAACAGTGAATTAATGGAACTAAATTTGAGGAGAGAACGTCATTTAAGTGAACGATAGGGTTATCTTCTATCAATGGTGATATTGCTGTAATGGCAATATCTGCATCTCAGCCTTGAAGACTTTGCTACATAACAGTAAACTGGTATTAAAGAAGAATTTAGGTCAAAAGCATGTGCTTTGTTATTCAGTGACTGTACCTCTATAGCTAATTTTAAATAGAGCAACTTCTGCTTTTCAGAAAGAACTTAAACTTCGTGGCAAAGTAGGAAAAGGGAGGCGTGATGGTATGATGACGGAGCAGCAATACTTTGAAAAAGGCATTAGTTTGGATAGCTATATGGCTCAAATGGAGTCGAATCAACATAAGTCTTATAGCATCTATGAAAAGTTTGAGCTACCGAAAGATCCGGAATTCCTAGCTTTACTAAAAGATAAAAAGCCACACGTATTAGTAATCACTGAAGACTGGAGCGGTGATGCAATGATGAACAATGCAATTTTGCGGAAAATTGCAGATGCAGCTGATATAGCTGTTCATTGCATATATCGTGATGATAATTTGGAATTGATGGATCGTTATTTAACGAATGATGAACGCTCAATTCCGAAATACATTGTGCTTTCTGAAAGTGGACATGTTATTGGAGAGTGGGGACCTAGAGCTCTAAAAGTTCAGGAATTTGTTGATCAGAAGAAATCAGTTCTTCCTGAAAAAGAAAATCCGCAATTCAACTTGCATGAGAAAACGGTTACTGGTGAAATTTTGGATGGTTTTGTTTATAATGATGATTTTTGGCATGTGGTTTATGAAGAATTACGTCAAGTCTTCCACACAGCATTAGCATCAAGCAAATGAACGCGTTATCGAGAAATCTATGAGTATTTGAAGCAAGAAATGTGTTAAAGTCATTTTTACAGAAAGTCCAGAAAGGCTGAATCCTATGAAACGTGCACGTATAATTTATAATCCAACTTCTGGTCGCGAGTTATTTCGCAAGCATTTGCCAGAAGTCTTAGAGAAAATGGAGAAAGCAGGATATGAGACTTCTTGCCACGCCACAACATCTGAAGGTGATGCTATTCAAGCTGCTGCTCATGCAGTAGAGCGCGAGTTTGATTTAGTAATAGCTGTTGGTGGAGACGGGACATTAAATGAAGTTGTTTCAGGGATCGCTCCTTTTGAAAATCGTCCAAAAGTCGGCTTGATTCCAATGGGAACAACGAATGATTTTGCCCGTGCTGTTCACATTCCGCGTGACATTACAAAAGCTGTGGATATCATTCTTAAAGGCGATTCGATCCCTGTAGATATAGGTTTAATGAATGATGACCGATATTTTATCAACATTGCTGGGGGCGGTAGACTTACAGAGTTGACTTATGAAGTACCCAGTAAATTAAAAACAGTTCTTGGACAAATGGCCTATTATTTAAAAGGGATTGAGATGTTGCCTTCAATTCGATCTTCGCGTGTGCGTATTGAATACGACGGACAAGTGTTTGAGGATAGTGCGATGATGTTTTTAATTGGTTTAACCAATTCTGTCGGCGGATTTGAAAAGCTAGCGCCTGATGCTAGTATTAATGATGGGAAGTTTACATTGTTAATTTTAAAAGAGCTTAATATGGCCGAATTTATTCGCGTCGCTTCATTAGCATTACGTGGTGAACATTTATCAGATCCTCATGTGATTTATGCCAAGGCAAGTGAGATTAAAGTAACGACAAATGAACGAGTGTTGTTGAATTTAGACGGAGAATACGGTGGCGTGTTACCGGCTACATTTAAAAACTTGGCTAATCATATTGAAATGTACGTCCCAATAGATTCATTAAACGAAAAAGACCGAAAATAAAAAGTTGGAAACCAGAGAAAACTCCGGTTTCCAACTTTTTTATTTGTTTAAAGCAACTCGATTGCTTTATCTTGTTCTGCAGCAAGTTGTGGCAAGTTATTGAGTGATTCCCAGCGGAACAGTAAAGTCATGCCGTTATCCCGACCATGACTTTTAATCACGTGTTCAAATTGTTCGACGGGTTCACCCGTATATTCAAATTGAAAGATATTTCGTTCGTACGCTTTGTCCTTGTAGTCAGGATAATACGTGTACTTATGAATTTTCCCTACGAAGTCAAGTACGTCACGTGGTAAACCTGTTTCTTCTTTTACTTCTCTATATAATGCATCGATTAGCAGTTCGCCATCTTCAATCGACCCACCTGGTACTTGTAGGCCAACTTCTGGTTCTCCTTTGTATTCAAATACAAGCAACTCGCGATTTTCTTCATCGCCTCTTGTGATGTAAGCAAATACTTTCCGTTTCGTTCTCATGAGGCATCACCCTTTTTTATTTGTTATATCTAGAATACTAAATATTGAGAAAAATTTCAATTCTTTTTGTTTATGTTTGTCACAGCTTATTCATAGATTGCGAGTAAAGTAAGGCTTGAGAAGCGTTTTGAAAAGTCGGTTTGATGTACAATAGGACTATGGAAACAATGAATCTATTACTTATAAAAGGAGACGAGTAGAGTGGAATTTCAAGATCCAGCTTTTCTGAGTCGTATTCTAACGCTATTAACTTTATCGTTCCATATTCTTTACGCAACGATAGGCGTAGGGGTCCCGCTAATGATAATGATTGCTCAATGGGTAGGAATTAAGAAACAAGACGAACATTATATCTTAATGGCCCGGCGTTGGGCGAGAGGATTTGTCATTACGGTTGCAGTGGGAGTTGTGACAGGAACTGCAATTGGATTGCAATTATCACTCCTATGGCCGAACTTTATGCAATTGGCAGGGAACGTCATCGCATTGCCGTTGTTTATGGAAGTTTTTGCATTTTTCTTTGAAGCTATTTTTCTCGGTATTTATTTGTATACGTGGGATCGTTTTGAAGATCAACGAAAGCATTTCTTATTCCTTATACCAGTTGCACTTGGTGCAGCAGCATCATCAGTATTTATCACAATCGTCAATGCGTTTATGAACCAACCACAAGGATTTGAAATATTAGACGGTGAAATGGTTAATATCAGTCCTTTGCTGGCTATGTTTAGTCCAGCTGTACCAACAAAAGTGGCCCACGTTATGGCTACGGCATTTATGACTAGTGCATTTGTGTTGGCCTCGATCGCTGCGGTTCGTATGTTGCGTGGCTCAAACCATATTTATCATAAAAAAGCATTGTTCTTAACGATGAAACTAGGACTTGTATTCGCTATTGCTACAGCATTAATTGGTGACTTTTCTGGTAAATATTTAGCAGAATATCAGCCGGAAAAATTGGCGGCTGCAGAATGGCATTTTGAAACAGAAGAAGAGGCCGGTTTGATTCTTTTCGGAATTCTAGATGGGGAAGAGCCAAAGTATGCGATTAAAATTCCTTATGCGTTAAGTATTCTGGCTCATAATGACCCTTTTTCAGAAGTAACTGGGCTTAACGAATTTCCAGAAGATGAAAGACCACCACTATGGATTCATTATCTTTTCGATACGATGGTAATGATTGGCATGTGGCTAGCGTTCTTCTCCTTTGTGTACGTTGTGGCTGTGTGGCGCAATTGGACATTTATCCGCACAAAATGGTTCCAGTGGCTACTCATTGCAGGAGGGCCTTTAGCACTTATCGCAATAGAAGCGGGATGGTGGTTTACAGAAGTAGGTCGTCAGCCTTGGGTACTTAGAGGATACATGACAGTTGATCAAGCAGCGACATCAAGTGGTCAAGTTGATTTAATGATCATCTTATTTGCGGGACTGTATATTATTCTAGGTATTGGTACGGCTGTTGTCTTGACGAGAATGTACAAACGCAACCCAGTTGAACAAGAATTAGCAGAACGAGAAAATGGCAAAGGCGGTGAAAAGGAATGACTTTAGAAATTATTGGGATTTCTGTTTTATGGTTGTTTCTGTTTCTATATGTCATAGTGGCGTCAATTGATTTTGGCGCTGGTTTTTTTAATGCCTACAGCTCTTTTGTTGGAAAGCAACATATTCTAACAGGTGTAATTCAGCGATACTTGTCACCAGTTTGGGAAGTTACTAACGTATTTTTTGTGTTCTTCTTTGTTGGGGTGATCGGATTTTTCCCGCAGACTGCTTTTTACTACGGGACAACCTTATTGGTTCCGGCGAGTATTGCGTTAATCCTGTTGGCGATTCGAGGTTCTTATTACGCGTTTGCGACATATGGAGCTAAAATCAATCACAGAGGCTATATTTATATGTACGGCTTGTCGGGATTGTTACTTCCAGCTGCGTTGTCACCAGTGTTGGCGATGTCTGAAGGGGGCTTTATCAAACTCAATAATGAACAACCATACTTGGATTATTGGGCATTGTTTACGAGTCCATTAATGTGGAGTATCGTTGTCTTGAGTTTAACGGCAGTGCTTTATATTTCAGCAGTATTCTTAACATGGTATTCTTCAAAAGCTGGCGATGTTAAAGCTACCGATTTGATGCGCAAATATGCGCTCGTCTGGGCAGCACCGGCAATGATTACTGCGACCGGTATTATTTACGAATTACGTGGTCATAACCCAGAACATTATGCTCGTATTCTTGATTTGTGGTGGGTATTTGCAGTATCGTTCTTATTGTTTGCCGGAACGGTTTATCTTATTTGGAAAAAGCGTCATTACGGTTGGGCTTTCATTTTATTGGTAGGGCAGTTTTTCACCGCTTTCTTCGCGTATGGAGCTTCTCATTACCCGTACTTGTTGTATCCGTATTTGACAATTTATGATAGTTTTACAAATGAAGCCATGGCAATCGCATTGATTATTGCCTTTATCGCAGGTCTATTCCTGTTATTGCCATCACTTTATTTATTGTTCCGTCTGTTCTTGTTCGATAAAGATTATGTCGAAGGTAAATCGGATTACCACGCATAAAGGAGGCGCTATTCATGCAGGATTTCATGATATTTTATGCACCTTTTCTGGTGTTAATAGGAGCTATTATTTTTGGATTTTGGTTTTCGTTAAAAGACGGCCCCGTTACAAAAGATCGGGACTAACGACGCGTGCAGGCTTTTGCCTGCCGCGTTTTTTTGTTGTATGATAGGTAAATGTGAAATGGAGTGAGCGTTTTGAAACCAGTAACTAAAAATGACCGAATTTCGGTTTATGTAGAAGATTTAACACACGACGGAGCGGGAGTAGCAAAAGTAGAAGGTTATCCACTATTTATACCAGGTGCATTGCCTGGTGAAGATGTTGTGGTTCATGTGTTAAAAACCTTAAAATCATACGGCTTTGCAAAGCTTATCGAAATACAAAAAGCTTCTCCGTTTCGTGTGACAGCTCCTTGTCCGGTGTTTGATACATGTGGAGGTTGTCAGATTCAACACCTGTCTTACGAAGGGCAAATGACCTTTAAACAGAAACTAGTACGCGATGCGATTACACGGATTGGTAAATTACCAGAGGTACCCGTGCATCCGGTTAAAGGGATGGAAGATCCTTGGCGTTATCGCAATAAATCTCAAATTCCATTTGGTACACAAGATGGCAAAGTGGTCGCTGGATTTTATCAGCCACGTTCACACGATATTGCAGACACCAACACGTGTTTAATTCAAACGCCTGAAGCAGATGCGATTATGGTTGCGTTGAAAAAGAACTTGATGGAGATAGGCATTGAACCATACGAAGAAGCGACGCATCGTGGCATGCTTCGTCATGTGGTTGTACGTAAAGCCCAAGCGACTGGAGAAATTATGGTTGTTTTAGTGACCAAGAAAAAGAAATTTCCACAAGCGCAACGTGCAATTGAATTGATTCAAACTACTGTTCCAGAAGTAACATCGATTGTTCAAAACATTAATCATGAAAAGACCAATGTTATCTTTGGCGATGAAACCTTAACTCTTTGGGGCAAAAATGTAATTGAAGATCGAATTGGAGATGTACGTTTTGAAATTTCAGCCCGTTCGTTTTATCAAATCAACCCGATACAAACAGAAGTGTTATATGGACAAGCGCTAGCGTATGCACAATTAACAGGTGAAGAAACTGTGATCGATGCGTATTGCGGCATCGGAACCATTTCGTTATTCCTTGCACAACAAGCTAAGTTTGTTATGGGGGTAGAAATTGTCCCGCAAGCCATCGAAGATGCTAAACGCAACGCTGAACTAAATGGGTTAACAAATACTTTGTTTGAAGCAGGGCCTGCTGAGCAAGTGATTCCGCGTTGGTATAAAGAAGGTAAGAAAGCGGATGTCTTAGTCGTGGACCCCCCTCGTAAAGGCTGTGATGAGCAGTTATTACACACCATATTAAAACAACGTCCAACACGTGTTGTTTACGTGTCGTGTAATCCGGCAACACTTGCGCGTGATTTACGAATATTAGAAGACGGTGGTTATCGCACGAAAGAAGTGCAGCCTGTTGATATGTTCCCGCAATCGACGCATTGTGAAGCAGTAGCATGGCTAGAGTTAGAATAGGGTAGTAGCAATGATTTTTCGGGATGTTAGTTAAATAGGAAATGTGTTTTATATTCCCTCGAACGAATGGTTCGGGGGATTTTTTTGTCTCTTTTTCAAAAAAACAGACCTTGAAACGCCTACTAAACTTTTTTACCTCTACCGCTCTTTATTGCTAAGGTCACTCTGTGAAGAAAGTGACTCATTGTAGTGCTTGCCAAGTCTTTAGGTTTTACTAAAGGAAAATCGGATTAGTTGTCGAACTTACCATATATAGAAAGCCATTCGCATGATTATAGGATGGATAGGGCTTTCGAAAGCCTAGAATGATGAGCAACGAAAGAGAGGTGAAGGCGCGCGATGCATTCCAACAAAATACCAGAAGAAATTTCATTGCCTGCTTTGCTGTTGGACCTGCCTGCTTTTGAAGAGAACTGTAGACAAATCGCATATGATGGGAATGGCAAAAAGATAAGGATCGCGACAAAATCTATTCGGTCTGTAGAGGTTATTAAAAGAATTTTAGCTTCCAACTCTGTGTTCCAAGGAGTCATGTGCTACTGTCCGGAGGAAGCTATTTTTCTTGCGGAAAAAGGATTGGATGATATTTTAATCGCATATCCTTGTTGGGACAAAAAGGCATTAACTACTATTTCTATGCTGAATTCTAAGGGAAAACATATTATTTGCATGGTAGATGCGCCTGAGCATGTTGACCTTCTCAACCATATTGCTGAGAAAACAAAAGGGAAATTCTACCTTTGTATTGATGTTGACATGAGCACAACTTTTTTGAAATTGCATTTTGGTGTAAGAAGATCACCACTTAAAGATTCTGCTGCAGTAGTCAAGCTTGCTAGGGAAATTAAACCATCACAGTACATAGAGCTAATTGGCATAATGGGCTATGAGGCTCAAATAGCAGGGGTAGGAGATAAGGTCCCGTCTCAACAAATGAAAAATAGAGTCATAGACTTTCTTAAAAAGAAATCAATTAAGGAAATAGAAGAGCGACGAAACCAAGTTGTTCATGCGCTCCGACAAGAGGGTTTTTCACTGCCACTAGTGAATGGAGGTGGTACTGGAAGTCTTCAATCAACGACCAAAGAAGATGCAGTTACAGAGGTTACAGTAGGATCTGGATTTTATTCACCAAAGCTATTTGATTATTACAATGGCTTTTTATACAAGCCAGCATTATTTTATGCGGTACCTGTTGTTCGAAAGCCTGCTCCTCATATATACACGTGTCTCGGTGGGGGATATGTGTCATCGGGTCCAACGGGTAAGGATAAAGTACCGCAGCCAGTGTTTCCAGAAGGTGGGAAGTTGCTTGCTTCAGAAGGAGCGGGTGAGGTTCAAACACCGGTTTATTATGAAAATGAAACTTTGGAAATTGGAGATGCTATTATCTTTCGTGCTGCAAAAGCAGCAGAAATTTGTGAGCGCTTTCAAGAGATTGTCTGTATATCAGACCAGCAAGTAGTTGGTCGTTATCAAACTTATCGGGGAGAAGGAGTATGTTTTATATGATGAAAGTGGGTAAAGGAAAGACTTGGAGAAATTGGGCACATACAAGTGAAAGTACTCCTGAGAATATATTTTACCCAAGCTCAATTGAAGAAATTTGCAAGCTTGTTAAAGAAGCTTCAAAACAACAGAAGACAATAAAAGTAGTAGGTGCAGGACATTCATTTACAAGCTTAGTCCAGACGAGTGAGTGGCTTGTTTCTCTTGATCAATTTAGCGGGATCGAAACCGTAAATAAAGAAGAGTGTTATGCTACAGTACTTGGTGGGACAAGGTTGTTTCAAATTGGTGAAGCGTTAGGGAAACTTGGGTATGCACAGGAAAATTTAGGGGATGTGAATGTACAAAGCATTGCAGGAGCTATTTCTACAGGTACCCATGGCACGGGGTTAGCATTTGGTAACATTTCAACTCAAGTGTTGGAGATTGTACTCGTAACTGGAACGGGTGAAATTCTAACAATCTCAGAAAAAAATAATCCTACATACTTTAAGGCATGTCTTGTTTCACTCGGAAGTCTTGGGATTATCGTAAAAGTTACTATAAAAATTATTCCTTCTCCAGTCTATGAATACAAAAGTCAAAAAATCGCATATCCCCAATTAGCACAGCAACTTGAACAACTCATAAAGTCAAACCGTCATTTTGAATTTTATTTATTCCCTTACTCAGATGTCGTACAAGTGAAGACTATGAATACTGTTGAACAAAAAGCGCAGAGAATGGAGTTTCATCATTTCAAAAGTCTAGTACTGGAAAACTATTTATTTTTTATCATCTCAGAAACATGTAGAATACTTCCAAAGAGTAGCCGCTTTTTAAGCAGGATGTCTGCAAAAGGTGTGAGCACCACGACTAAAAGGGCGAACAGTTATCAATTATTTGCGACGCCGAGATTAGTTCGATTTAGGGAGATGGAATACTGCATACCACTAGAAAATTTAAAACCTGCCTTGGAGAAAATACGAGAGTGTATTGTAACAAAAAAACATAAGGTTCATTTTCCTATCGAATGTAGGACAGTGAAGGCAGATGATATTTGGATTAGCCCTTCCTATCAGAGAGATTCTGCCTATATTGCTTTCCATATGTACAAAGGGATGCCTTATAAGGAATACTTTCATGATATGGAATCAATTATGCAACAATTTGACGGCAGACCCCATTGGGCGAAAATGCATACTCGAACTACAGAAGATCTGTTAACTCTTTATCCAAAGCTATCAGATTTCCTTGCGGTTAGAGAAGAACTTGATCCGGAGAAGATATTTATGAATGATTATTTAAATGAATTATTTGAAGGTGAAAGAATTAGTCTTCCGTTAGGCTAAAATTGTTATGTTTGCAGTCGACGCATTGCGGAGCTATTATATGGTTGAAATTGGTGTGAGCTTAGCTCAAATATAAGAAAAGTTATCTGCTTTGAGCAGTCAACTTTTTTCTTATTAAGAGTGTTAATTCGCTTCGCAATAATTCTTAATATCTTGAAGGTCTATTTCAAGTGCTTTTCTCATTGATTTCTTCATAAAAATACTGAAAATGCCACTCATAATTTTGGCCATTAAAGTGATAGACTGACCTTCAAATGACATTTCAAGAGTAACGACGTCATTATTTTTTTCAGTAATAGCTAAACGAGATATATAAACGGCACCATGACTTTCGGCTCTCGTTTGATAATAATGAACCTCCTTACTGTCAGTAATCCACATGATTTCTTGTGCTTCTTTACCAAACATTTTCCGAGTTTCTCTCCATTTTAAACCGACAAAATCTCCTTCAGCTGGATGTAGAATTTCAATGTTAATAATTCCGCTAATCACATTAGCTGAGTTTTCAATATCTGTAATGACTTGCCATACTTTTTCTTTGGTACTGTTAATGTCTATTTGTGTAGAAACTTTCATATTTATGCCCCCGTGTGTTTTATTAGGTAATTCTTCTTAAGTGAAATTGTATCTTACCTAGCTTTACATATCTACGCAGTGTTTTTTATTTAGGAAAGAACGTTAATCTACAATGTAGGTTTTAAAAGGATTAATAAGAGGTAAAGACAAGGGAATACTTCAAGAAGGAGAGAACGATGAACATGGAACAAGTACCCGAGTCAAAATTCACTGATAAACGTGAAATTATCATCCAAGGGTTGGTCGACCAAAATATTTTCAAGATTAATGGCAGACAATTATATGAAACTTCACTTTATGAATTATTGAAAACCTATACAGAAACAAACCAAGCCGGCTGATGCTGGCTTTTTTTAATGACTAATTTTAATTGTAGGAGAACAGGCACGTATGACAAAAAAACGATCACTATCGAAAGATGCGATTAGATGAAATGACAATTTCCGAAATGCAACAAGAAATGTTGAATGGCAACCGGTGCCATTTGGTAATGGGCAAACGGGTAAATCTTTTAGTATTCCATTATTTATCATAAATGCAAAAAAGGGCTGCCCCTAAAAGTCGTTTTCATGACTTTTGGGACAGTCCCTTTTTTATTTCATAATAACTACATGCTTCCACAATTGTTCAACTAGTACGGACAATTCAGATTCAATCATTTTATCATTTGCTAACGTAGTCAAGACACTTTCAATTAATGATTTTCTTGGGTGATCTGCGACGATTTCTGTTGATAAAAAATAAACCAGTTGTTGTGTGCCTGGATAACGCTTTAGCTTTTCAGTATAAGTTTTAAGCAGAGGAGAAAGCTCTTCGATACTGACAGCATCAGCTGATGTTGGAGCCGGCAATTTTACATTCTTGAGAAAGCTATCTTTTGCAGCGATTTGAAGAGCAACACTTGCTTGTAAACGACGAATGACAAAAGCAGACAGCTTTTCAGCAGGCAATTCTTCCGAAGAAGAAAGTCGCCATAAATGAATCAATTGTTGCACATACCCATGAATAAAAGCAGCATTTTCTAAAGCGTAAGGTGCAGCTTCTTCACCGAAAACATCAATAATTCGTGAAGAAATCCATTCCATTTCCAATGTGTATTGTTTAACAGAAAAGGCTTTAAGGTCGGGATCTTGTGAATAGAAAATGCTTTCATAAAGAGCAAAAAGATTTTTTTCGAGATTGAGTTTAATACGTATATACAATTGCTTAGCTAAAATATCAGGATCATTCGTCGGCACTCCAACGGCGACTGCTAAACGTTGTTGACGTATTTCACTCCCAATCGATTCCATAATAGCCATCAAACATTCTGATTTAGAACTGAAATAATTATAGAAAGTTCCTTTAGAGACACCAGCCTCATCAAGTATGTCTTGAATAGAGGTAGGATTATAGCCTTTATTAATGAAAAGATCATAAGCAGCGGTCAAAATTTGTTGTTTTTTTGGATTCATATACATCACCTTTATACCATTAGTTTATTTCAAGATACTCTATAAAAGCTTTAATATCAAGGTTTTTTAATTTATAGAACATTAAACTTGAAAAAATTATACAACCAGTATAGAATAATCAAATGAAGAAATAGAAAATGTGTAACATTTACGGAGGAAACAATAAAATGACAGAACAGAAAAAAACCCCTTATGGCATTATCGCTATTTTATTTACAGGAGCATTCGTAGCGATTTTTAATCAGACCTTATTAAACATTGCGCTTCCTGAAATTATGATTGATTTAAATATTGATGCCTCCACGGCACAATGGCTTGTTACCGGCTATATGTTGATCAACGGAATCTTGATCCCGGCCAGTGCCTTTTTTATCCAACGGTATTCCAACCGTTCGATTTTTATCGTTGCGATGTCATTATTTGCAGTCGGTACGTTATTCGCTGCAATTGCGCCAGTATTTAGCGTATTGTTAATAGGCAGAATGATTCAAGCATCTGGTGCAGCATTGATGATGCCATTATTAATGAACGTCATGCTTGCTGCGTTTCCCGTTGAAAAACGAGGATCTGCCATGGGTGTATTCGGATTAGTTATGGTGGTTGCTCCAGCAATTGGTCCAACACTTTCTGGATTTATCGTTGAACATTATTCGTGGCGTGTACTTTTCTGGATTGTTTTACCGATTGCATTGATTCCACTCTTGTTAGGTATTTTCAAACTGAAAAACTTAACTTTCCAAGACAGAAATATTTCGCTTGATAAAGCTTCGCTTGTTCTTTCTAGTTTAGGATTTGGCGGTGTATTATATGGCTTTAGTTCAGCAGGAACTTTAGGTTGGAGTAGTTCAACAGTAATTGTTACGATCACTGTTGGTGTGGTATCCCTTATTGTATTCGGTCTTCGTCAGTTAAAATTAGACGAACCTTTATTAGAAATTCGAATTTATAAATACCCAATGTTCGCTTTGTCTTCTGCAATTTCGATCGCATTGTCCATGTCTATGTTCTCGGCTATGATTTTAATGCCGATTTATGTTCAGACTATTAAAGGGATATCACCAGTTGACTCTGGACTACTTATGTTACCCGGAGCATTGATCATGGGCTTTATGTCTCCCGTTACAGGTCGATTATTTGATCGATTCGGTGCAAAAGTATTAGCAATTCCTGGACTCACAATTGTTGTGGTAACAACTTATATGTTTAGCCAATTAAGCCTAGATACTAGTTACTTTAATATTATGATGATTTATACATTACGGATGTTCGGAATTTCAATGGTTATGATGCCGGTTATGACAAATGGTTTAAATACATTGCCGATTAAAGCTTATCCACATGGAACAGCAATTAATAACACATTACAACAAGTAGCAGGGGCTGTTGGGTCTGCGTTTTTAATAACCATTATGAACACACGAACATCAGCAACAGCAAAAGACTTAGCAGCAAACGGAATAGCACCGGAAGATATTACAAACTTAGCGATGCTCGATGGCATTAACTTTTCGTTTTTCGTTTCAACATTTATTGCGCTTGTGTCTTTAGTTCTTGCATTATTTATAAAAAAACCAGTTAGACCGGTAACTGAAGCAGAAAAAGAAATCGTTTATAGACGAAAAGAAGTAACCGAATAATTGTTCGAGCCAGTCCATTTATGGGCTGGCTTTTGTTTGTTCATAAAAGGCGATAGAACCGCAATTATGGTACAATTAAAGCATTGAAAAAAAGGTGGAATCGTAAATGACTTTTATAAAAGAACTAAGTCCGATATGGCAAGAGAAATGGGGAAATGCTGGATTTGAAGCGGCAATGCCGATTCAAGATCAGATGATTCCGGAAATGTTAGCAGGCAACGATATTGTAGCAGAATCTCCAACAGGTTCGGGTAAAACCTTGGCATATGTATTGCCAATTCTTGAACGTGTTAATCCAGAAAAACCCGCGATTCAAGCCATGATCGTAGCACCATCACAAGAATTATCGATGCAAATTGTTAATGTCTTACGTGAATGGACAGAAGGAACGGCTGTTACTGTTACACAATTGATTGGCGGAGCAAACATGCAACGTCAATTAGAAAAGCTAAAGAAAAAGCCAACAATTGTCGTTGGTACACCAGGCCGCCTAAACGAACTGGTAAAATCTAAAAAACTAAAAATGCACGAAATTCGCATGATGGTATTGGATGAAGGCGACCAGTTAATGGCGCGTGAGCACCGTAACATTATGAAAGACTTGATCGAAAAAACACAAAACGACCGTCAATTGGTTTTAGTTTCAGCAACAATTACAGAAGAAATCGAACTCGTTGCAGAGCGATTAATGCAACATCCGACACGTCTTAAAGTAACGGCTGAAGATTTGCCGATGTTTGGTAAAGTGACGCACTCGTTTATTAAAGTAGACGAGCGTGACAAGACAGAAGCATTGCGTAGCATTTCACATATTCCTGGCATGAAAGCTTTGGCGTTTGTAAACAACATAGACCAATTGCTGATGAAAGAAAACAAATTAAAATTCCGTGACGCAAAAATTGTCACTTTGCATTCCGAAATGAAAAAAGACGAACGTAAAAAAGCATTAGATGCTTTCCGTAAAGGAGAAGTAGCGGTATTAATCGCAACCGAAGTAGCAGCTCGTGGATTAGATATTGACTCAGTTACACATGTTGTCCATGTAGATGTTCCGCAAACAATTGAGCAATATTTGCATCGTTCAGGCAGAACAGGAAGAGCAGGAGCAGACGGTGAAGTGTTGACTTTATTAGCCTATGCTGATGAACGTCATTACAAAAAATTCACGAAAGAATTGCCATCTAAACCTGTTCAAAAAATAATTCATGGTGGAAAATTAATCGAAGGCTCGAGCAAAACGATTGCTGCAAAGGGGAATAAACGATGAATTTTCAAGAAAAGCTTGATCAATATGCTGAGCTAACAGTTTATGTAGGATTAAATGTTCAAAAAGGACAGTTTGTTGTCATAAATACAACGACAGATACACTCGAATTCACACGACTTGTTGTCAAAAAAGCATACGAAGCGGGTGCAAAGCGTGTTCAAGTAAACTACGAAGATCCAGTTCTGACGCGCACACATTTTGAATTAGCACCAGAAGATGCTTTTAAAGATTTTCCACAATGGTCTGTTGTTCAACGAGATGAAGTTATTAACACAGGTGGTTCATTCCTATGGATTGACGCAGAAGATCCAGATTTACTAACCGGGATTCCTGCGAAGCGTTTAGCTGACTGGCAAAAAACTGCTGGAAAAGCATTAGAACGTTATCGTCAAGCGGTGGGGACAGATAAAATAGCTTGGTCGATTGTAGCAATTCCATCACCAAAATGGGCACAAAAAGTATTCCCAGGATTACCTGCAGATCAACAAATGGAAGCTTTATGGCAGGCGATTTTTAAAACTGTAAGAATTGGTGAAGGCAATGCCGTGGAAGCATGGAAAAATCATATTGCGTTCTTGGAAAAACGTGCTGCTCAATTAAATGATAAGCGTTTTGTGAAATTACAATATAGTGCTCCTGGAACGGATTTAACGATTGAACTTCCAGACAAGCATATTTGGATGACAGGTGCGTCAAAAACACCTCAAGGCAATCCATTTATCGCAAATATGCCAACAGAAGAAGTTTATACTGTGCCTTTAAAACATGGTGTAGATGGGACTGTTCGTAACACCAAGCCTTTAGTCTATCAAGGCAATGTTATTGATAACTTTACGCTGACTTTTGAAAAAGGGAAAATAGTTAATGCACATGCAGAAACGGGACAAGAACTTCTTAACGAAATGATTAGTGCAGATGAAGGAGCGGCGTATTTAGGCGAAGTGGCATTAGTGCCGCATCATTCACCGATTTCCGATTCAAATATATTATTTTACAATACGTTATTTGATGAAAATGCCTCGAATCATTTAGCAATTGGCGACTCTTACCCAACCTGTTATGAAGGTGCTCATGATTTAGAGCGCAATCAATTAGCGGCAATTGGATTAAATACGTCAATTGTTCATGAAGACTTTATGATCGGCAGTAGCAGCATGGATATAGATGGCGTTAAGGCAGACGGTTCAAAAGAGCCTATTTTCCGAAACGGAAACTGGGCATTCTAAGAGGTGATAGCAATGAAGAAGTATTGGATTTCAGCTTTAACTGGATTGCTTCTTCTTAGCGGAACAGTTCAGGCAAAAGCTATGATAAATGCTCCTATAAATTACGTGGCAATCGGCGATTCTTTAGCAGCCGGACAAACGCCCACGCGAGAAATAGACAGTGGTTACACAGATTTAATCTCGCAAGAACTTATGCGTAATCAGTCGGTTGCATTCTATTCCAAGAATCTTGCATTTCCAGGTTTCACAACAACTGATGTGCTAGCCAGCATCAAAACAGATGAGTCAGCGAAAATGTTAGCAACTGCAAATCTTATTACCATATCAGCAGGCGCAAATGACTTATTGCGCTTAGTACAAAATGATCCGACGCAAGGGTCTTTGTCTTTCCAGCAACGTCAAGTAGATTTTGCTCTTAATGAGGCACGAAAGAATATGGAATCTATCTTAACAGAGCTTTCAGAGCAATCGCCAAATGCCGCTGTTTATGTAATGGGATATTATTTTGCTTATCCACATGTCCGTGAGACGCAGAAAAATGGAACGGGCAAGCAACTGGATCGACTAAATGAAATCTTAAAGCAAACAGCTGAAAAAGCAGGAGCTGTTTTTGTTTCGGTAGATGAATCTTTCGGTGATGATGCTGAAAGCAAAATCCCGAACCCTGCTGATGTTCATCCGAATCTAATTGGTTATCAGACGATGGCAAATGCATTCTTCAACGAATACCAAGAGGCATGGAGCGTAGAGGATTTTGAGTTACCACCGCCAAATCCATTGTCTTTTGAAGAAATTATGGAAGCAGAAGACCAAGAAAGTCCAGAGAGTCAAGAGAGTCGTGATGCTGAAAAAACAGCACAAAGGCCATCAGATCGAAGTGAAAATAATTATTTGGCATTGAGAGAAATGTTGCCTTATAGTTAACAACCTCAATTTAACTTTAAACATGAAAAAGCGGTCCGGTAAACATACCGGACCGCTTTAATATTAGCGTTTTTTACTACGAGTAGTAGATTGTGTTGACGTAGTTTGCGTTGTTTTGCCTTGTTTTCTTTTGTTTAATACTTTACGAATTATCGGATATGCGATAGGTCCGTATTTAATAGCGGATTTTAATAATCTTCCTAGAGCCATTTAAATCTCTCCATTCATAAGCTTGATATTCTTTAGTTCCCCAAATGTAGTAGAAGCAAACCTATTTAGTATTTTGTGCGTGAGATAGCAAAATATTTTTATAAGCATGAACACTTGAAATCAATACATACTCAGCATTGCCATGCCAGTCATCTCCTGTTGGACCAAATTCAATCGCTCCTTTTCCACCATTTATCGCAGCATAATAACGTGTATCAGCAGCCCCATGCTGACCAAATAAAATTGCTTCTTGATCGGTTGTTGAGAAAATTGCTTTTTGTAAGCTTTGAATATATGGATTTTCTTTTGGTGTTGTTAATGCAGGCGTAGAACCCGAAGCTTTGTATTCCATATCTACTCCAACTGTGTCGGCCACACCGGCTAATTGGCGGACAATTTCATCTTTATCTTGTCCTGGCATAAAGCGAATGTCATATGACATTTCACAAATTGCAGGGACTACATTGTAACGATCACCTGCGTTTATAATAGGTAAGTTTACAGAAGGTTGATCATAGTATTCAGTTGACTCTTTTCGGAAAGGTAAGTCCGCAATCCCTTGATGAAATTTCATAGCGGATTCAATGGCATTAATACCTTCCCAAGGCCGGCTACCATGAGCAGGTTGCCCTTTAAAAGTCATGTCCATTCGCAGAATACCTTTAGATTGCAAACCAATTTTTAATCCAGTTGGTTCTCCACAAATAACAAAATCACCATGGTAGCCTTGTTCAACTAACCATTTTGAAGTGTTTCGTCCACCAATTTCTTCGTCTGTCACGATATGTAATTGTACGTTACACGTTAATTTTGAACCATCGAGTTCGACAAAAGCTTGCATCATTGCGGCGACACCAGCTTTCATATCAGCAGAGCCTCGTCCATATAAACGATCCTGTTCTTCTACCGGTAAAAATTGATCTTCGTTACCCGGCACAACATCCACATGTCCATTCCATACAATTGTTTCAGTGCCTTGACCTTTAGCTGCGGTCAACATTAGATACCCATTGTTGTCATGTATGGTAACATCTGCACCTTTATCTTTTAGCCAGTCTGCACAAAATTGCAGAGCCTCGTTTGCGCCTTCTTTCGTATCGCTTTGAATTTTAATCAGATTTTTTAATAGTTCAATCATTATTTAATCGGCAGACCTAAAACCCGGCTGCCTTCACCACCTTTCGACTTTTGTTTCTAATCCTTACTTTACCCTACGAATGCATGTTAAAACAGCCTTGCTAAAAAGTAGCTGCTTGTGTACAATACAAATGAAAGTCAACTATTTGTATACACCACAAGGGGAGCTTTAGCTGAGAGTGAACATCCGTTCTTACCCTTTGAACCTGTAAGTTAACACTTGCGCAGGGATGTGGATAGAAACCGGCCCTTACAACGGCGCCAGGCTCTGTCCTGGCGTCGTTTTTAATATGGTTTTATTCACGGCCCTTCTGGTGATGTGCACAACACATAAGGAGGAAGTCATGAGAAACAAAAAAGTATTATTAATGATGGAAATCGCAATTTTTGCAGCTCTTGGATTTGTTTTAGATTTTATATCGTTCAAGATGCCACAAGGTGGTTCAGTTAGTTTAGTAATGATTCCAATTGTCTTAATCGCTTTTAGAAGAGGAGTTGGAGCAGGTGTTTTAACTGGCCTATTGGTCGGCTTACTACAAATTGTTTCTGGCTTTATCTCAGTAACTCCTTTATCGTTTGGTTTTGTTGTTATGCAAGTGATATTAGATTATCTATTAGCATACGGCGTAGTAGGACTAGCTGGCGTTATGCGTGCAAAATATTTGCACCATGCGGAATCGAAACAAACAAGAAAGATGCTTATCGCTATTGTGTCGGGTGTTCTCATAGCATCGGTATTGCGTTATATCGTACATGTAGTCACAGGAATACTGTTCTTCGGCATGTTTGCTGAAGGCAATGTGGTGATTTACTCTGCTGTTTACAATGCCACGTATATGATTCCTGTATTTTTACTTGCAGCCTTTGTGTGTTCAGCGCTTTTTGCAGCTGCTCCGAAATTGGTGAATGCAGAAGCTTAATAAGGAAAGGCTGTCTTCGGGCAGTCTTTTTTCTATTTATCGCAAGAAGAAATCCAAACAGGACGGAAGCCTCTGTTTTAATTTTGTGGTATAATTCTTGAATAGAAAAGCTTGAAAGAAGGGTATTTAATGATTGCAACTACTGAAAAAGATATTGAAATGTTAAAAAAAGCTGGCCAAATGGTCGCTGAAATTCGAGAAAAGATGAAAGCTGCAACAAAGGCTGGAGTCACTACAAAAGAAATTGATGAATTGGGCGGTAAATTATTTGCAGAACTTGGTGGCGTATCTGGACCGAAATCAGAATATGATTTTCCGGGATATACATGCATCAGCGTCAATGAAGAAGTGGCTCACGGCATTCCAGGGAATCGTGTAATCCGAGACGGAGATATCGTGAATATTGATGTTTCTGGTTCATACGAAGGATACTTTTCCGATACAGGAATTTCGTTTGTAGTCGGTGAAGGTCATGACGAGAAAGAAAAAATTTGTGCCGCAGCAGCATCTGCTTTTGATCGTGCAATGACGAAAGTTAAAGCAGGAGCAAAACTTAACCAAATTGGTAAAGCAGTTGAACGCGAAGCAAAAGAGCAAGGCTTGTTCGTGATCAAGAACTTGACGGGACATGGCATTGGTAAATCGCTTCACGAGGCCCCTCAGCATATTCTAAATTATTACGATGCCTGGGAAACAACGATATTAAAAGAAGGCATGGTACTAGCAGTAGAGCCTTTTATCTCTCAAAAATCAGAACATATTATTGAGTCAGGTGATGGCTGGACATTTATTACACCAGATCAATCGTTAGTTGCACAAATCGAGCATACCGTTCTTGTCACAAAAGGTGAGCCGATTTTGCTAACAAAATTGGACAACTAACCCATTTTATTACACCAATTAAAAAACCTGCGAACAACTCGATTATACGAGCTTGTCCGCAGGTTTTTAATTCATTAATGTTCGTTTTTTTATGAGCAAAATACCTGTTAAAATTACACCACTTAAAAAAAGAGAAGCAGTTGTTACTAACATTTCATCAGTTCCATGTTTGATAGCAATTCCGATAAATGCCCAAATAAAGACTAAAGCAAAAGGAATGTCCATATGATGAAAGCGAATATGCAAAGCAAGTGCGGTGGCGACAGTTAACATAATGACTGTCCATAATTGATCACTCAAACCCCAGCCACTCCAATTATAATAAGTTAAAACGAAACTGATATTGGCAATAGTTGCTACGCTGATCCATCCTAAATTAATCGAAATTGGTAGGCGCTCAGTTAACGATTTTTCTGAATTTCCATATTGTAAATATAGGAAGATCAAGGCAATTAAATAGCCTAGCATTGCAATGATTGATGAGGCAAAAAACTCGTAATGCCACAATAGTAGCCAACTGATATTAAAGACACAACTTAATGTGAACATCAGGGCAGTGGTATATGAAGGAGATTGTCCCTTACGTAAGCGCACCCAGAATGCAATGATCCAAACAGCTAACAAAAGATAGATGATGCCCCAAATTGAAAATACATAACCGGCAGGCGTAAACAGGACCGAAAGTCGATTAGACAGTTCGCCTGTAGTTTGGCCATTTAATGGCAAGGTGTTTGCTAAAGTATTCATAACAACTACAGCAATAAATGCAATTGTCATAAGTAAAACACGGATCATACAAAATCCCTCCCTTACTCAAGTATACCTGTCGCTGTTTCAATCAACAATTAACCTTTTCCAAATAAATTCCTAAAAATGTCGATAAGGTGAAGTGTAGCAAATTTAAAGGGAACAATATTCCAGTTTCTGAATGAGAAATGATATACTTATAAGTGTTTTTAGAAAATTTGGTTTACCAGGGGGCATTACAATGACAGTGAAATATCCAGAAACATGGGATTTAGATACACTATTTCCAGGGGGCAGTGAATCTAAAGAATTGCGGTTACATATGAACCAAGCAAAAACGATGCTTACTGAGTTTGAAAAATTAGTGCAAAGCTTTAGCGTACCTACTGCAAAGGAAGATGCTCAAAAAGTTTTTGATTTGCTAGAAAAATTAAGCGAAGTGATGAGGCATCTAAGTCAATCGGGTGCATTTATCGGGTGTTTAATGGCGCAGAATACACAAGATAAAAAAGCTGGAATTCTAGAAAGTGAAGCGGCTTCTTTATCAGCTCGTTTTCAGAATTCTTTTCAAAAAATCCAGCAAGATTTAACAAAGACTGAAGACGAAGTATGGACACAGTTAGTAAATGAAGAATTGCTGCGAAAATTTACATTTGTATTGAATGAGTGGCGAGAAGAGGCTAAACAGCTACTTTCTGAAAAAGAGGAAAGTTTGATTACATCGTTAAGTACTGATGGGTATCATGGATGGGGCCAATTATACGATATGCTGGTTGGCGAAATTAATGTCACAGTAACTGTGGATGGAAAGACAAAATCATTATCGGTTGGACAAGCGAATAATTTAAGCTCTCATAAAGATCCAGCTGTTCGCCAAGAATCTTATGAAAAACTAGAAGAAGCTTGGACGGAAAAAGAAGAATTTTTTGCAAAAACGCTAAATTCTATTGGAGGATTCCGACTCGAAATTTACAAAAAGCGCGGATGGGTAAATGTTTTACAAGAACCCTTGCATATAAACCGTATGAAGCAAGAAACATTAGATGCTATGTGGGGAGCAATCAGCAAAAATAAACAACCATTTGTCGATTATTTAGCTAAAAAAGCTGAGTTGCTTGGCAAAGATGGTTTGGACTGGTATGACGTAGATGCTCCAGTAACCGAAAGTACTCAGCAACTTTCCTACCAAGAAGGAGCAGAATTTATCTTAAAGCAATTTGGTAAGTTTGGTCCTGAATTAGAGTATTTTGCAAAACAAGCGTTTGAAAAAGGGTGGATTGAAGCGGAAGATCGTCCAAACAAACGACCAGGTGGTTTTTGCACAGGTTTGCCATTAAGTGAAGAGTCGCGTATTTTTATGACTTATAGCGGATCTATGTCGAACGTGGCTACGTTAGCACACGAACTCGGTCACGCTTTCCATTCTTATGCACTACGACCTGTACATTCGTTAAATCGTTCGTATGCCATGAACGTAGCAGAAACAGCTTCTACATTTGCGGAAATGATCGTTGCAGATGCCGCAGTGAAAAATGCGCAGTCTAAGGAAGAAAAAATCGCTTTACTAGAAGACAAAGTTCAGAGAAGCGTGGCATTCTTTATGAATATCCATTCTCGTTTCCTATTTGAAACACGATTTTATGAAGAACGGAAAAAAGGTGTTGTTCCTGCAGCTCGACTAAATGAATTGATGGAACAAGCTCAAGAAGAAGGATTTGCCGGAGGGTTAGCTTCAACACACCCACATTTCTGGGCATCTAAACTTCATTTTTATATAACTCAAGTACCATTTTATAACTTCCCTTATACGTTTGGATACTTATTCTCGTTAAGTGTGTATGCTAAAGCTTTAGAAGCAGAAAGCAGCTTTGAAGAAAAGTATATGGCTTTGCTTCGTGATACAGCAGTCATGTCTGCGGAAGATTTAGCGATGAAACATTTAGGCGAAGATATTACACAACAGGCCTTTTGGGAAAAAGGAATCGCTTTGTGTGTTCAAGATGCCGAAGAATTCATTTCACTAACATCTGCTGAGTCTTGAGATGAACTTGCTTTTTGAAGGACAGACTTGTTACCTGCGTAGCCTAACTGTAGAAGATGCAGAAGACATGGTGCAATTGCTGTTACGCAATCGAGAATATTGGTCAGTTTATGAACCGAGTCACCGCGATAGCTATTTTACACCAGCCGTTCAACGAGAAAAAATTCGAGAGTCGATTTATCAAGCGAGAGAAAATCGGGAATATAGCGTAGGGATTTTTGAACATAATACAAAAAAACTAATTGGTCATATTTCGGTTTATAGTGTCAAACGGATGCCTTTTTTAAGCGCTTTAGTTGGCTATTCAATCGATGAGGCATATGTTGGCAAAGGGATAGCTACTGAAGCTGTTAAACTAATGGCCATATTTGGTTTTGAACAATTGCGTCTTCACCGAATCGAGGCATATGTCTCACCAGACAATCTCGGTTCGATTCGAGTTTTGGAGAAAACTGGATTTCATCAAGAGGGTATGTTAAAACAGTTTCTTTATATTAATGGTGAATGGAAAGACCATTACTATTACGCGATGATGGAACAAGAGTTTTGAAAGGGTAAGGCCACCTATAAAAAATGGTGGAATGACTTGCATCGCTGGTTTGAAACGTGAATAACAAGCTGAGGAGGTGGGATGACGATGAATAAAGACAAATTATTCTCATATCACAAATGGGCGTCACAGGCATGCCTAGAACACGTTCAAACGTTGGGAGAAGAGTATTATATAAAAGAAGGAGCTAATTCTTTTTCTTCTATTCAAGAAACGACCGAACATGTACTAGGGGTAGAGAAATTGTGGTTACTACGAATGTCTGGAGTGGCAAATCCTACATTTGAACATTTTGATGTAGAAACTAATGAAAAAGCAAAACAAGCCTTTATGTTCCTACATGCTAACATGGACGAGTTTTTTGCTTCTTTAACAGAGTCAGAGTGGCAAGAAACACTTCACTATAAAAATATGCGTGGCGATGCGTTTTCTACAACTAGAGAAGAAATGCTATTTACAATTGTCAATCATGCAAGCTATCACAGAGGACAGGTTACATCTTTGCTCCGACAATTCGGCAAAGAGGGAATCGCACTTGACTATATTTATTATCAAAAAGAAAACCGCTGAGAATTTCTCAGCGGTTTTCGTTGCCATCGACGACAACATCTAATTTCCCTGTTGTTGGGTCAATGACTAGTCCATGAACAGGAACGTTTTTATCTAATAGTGGGTGATGGCGAACCATGTTAACACTATGGGCAACACTTTCCGTCACATCATCAAATCCGCGAAGCCAACCTTCTAAATCTACTCCTGAATACTCCATCATTTCTATAGTTTGTGGATCGATTCCTCGAGATACCATCTTATCCAGAATTTCATTTGGTTTAATCGCAGACATGCCACAGTCGTGGTGTCCGATAATATAAATTTCATCTGCATTTAGTTCATATACAGCTACAATCAGGCTGCGCATAATGCCACCGAATGGATGGTTAATAACAGCTCCGGCACTTTTAACAATTTTCACATCGCCGTTTTTGAAATTCATTGCTTTTGGTAGCATTTCAAAAAGTCGTGTATCCATGCAAGTTAAAATAACAACTTTTTTATCTGGAAATTTAGTCGTCATATATTGTTCGTACCGTTTTTCTTTCACGAACTCTTCATTGTACTCCAAAATTTGATCTAATAAAGCCATTAGTTGTCCCCCTTATCGATTGTTACTCTTTTATTTTAATCTAAATTTCTAAGAAATACGAATTGGAGCGGGTATTATTTTAAAAATCAATAATATAGTCATCTTTAGCAATTATGATTTCTAATATCTTGCTTATAAAAAGGGGGATAGGGGGAATGAGCGAATAAAAAAGACAAAAGAAAACCCGTTAAAATGGTTTTTCTTTTGTCTTTTATTGCTTAATGTGACATTTTTTCTAATTGTTTAATCATTCCGAGTGATAACCCAGTTCCAATAGCGACAGATTCTAAAGGATTTGGTGCAATGTGGACAGGCACTGAAATTTCTTTTGATAGCCATTCTTGCATTCCTTTTAATAAGGCGCCGCCGCCGGAAATAACTACGCCTTGGTCAACCATATCGCCTGACAATTCAGCTGGACAGTTTTCCAATGTCGCACGAATGCATTCGAGAATGGCAGATAATGATTCTTTAAGTGCATCTTGGGTTTCAAGAGAACTTAAAGTGACGGTTTTAGGTAAACCTGTCAAAATATCGCGGCCACGTATGTCCATCTGTTCAACTTCATGTGAAATGGGTGCATAGCCAATTTCTTTTTTAATATTCTCAGCGGTACGTTCACCGATTAACACATTGTAATGTTTACGAACATAATGGATAATGTCTTCGTCCATACGATCGCCAGCCACTTTGACAGTATTTGATGACACTACGCCACCAAAAGAGATAATGCCGACTTCTGTGGTGCCTCCGCCAATATCAACAATGACACTTGCGATGGGTTCACTGATCGGTAAATTTGCGCCAATGGCAGCTGCTACAGTTTCTTCTATCAAGTGAACAGTTTTAGCGCCACTTTTTTTGACCGCATCATGAATTTCACGGCGTTCTACCTTAGTAGCTCCGGAAGGGGTACAAACCATGACGGTAGGTTTACGAAAAGCACTACCCAATTGTTTAGAAGCTCTTTGCATAATAATTGTCAATAATTCTCTAGTTACATCGAAGTCTGCAATGACGCCATCTTTTAAAGGACGGACAATAAGAATAGAATCAGGGGTTTTTCCAAGCATGGCTTTTGCTTCATTACCGATGGCTAAAACCGATCTCGTTTTTGTATCCAGTGCAACCATTGAAGGTTCATTTATGATAATGCCTTTTTCTTTTGTGTAAACTAATATATTTGCAGTTCCTAAATCGATCCCAATAGCTGTTGCAGAAAACATATATAAATACCTCCTATAAATAAACACCGTGTCTTGTTGGGATTTTACCATTACACAACAGCAAACGAAAGAGTCCAAGGAACTTAAAGTAACTTAACGTAAAAAAATCTGATTAAACAATAGTCAATATAAAAACCGGCTTCAATAAAGAAGCCGGTTTTTATCGCTTAGTATTTTTTTTCAGGAATAGGATCTACATGCTCAGAATCGTGTGAGTGAAGCTCTTTCCCAAGAAAGTGAAGAAGCGTAAAGAAAAACAAGAAAATGACGACCATAAAGCCAAGAACAACAGTGATATCATAAAACATAATGATAACTCCTCTCTAAACTGTAATTATCAATACTAAGTATACCCGATTTCAATGGAAAAAATAAGTGTCGAATTATCGATACTTAAAAAGCCCAGTTGCCACCACGGAAAATTGGTTCACGCGAACCATCTTCTAATATCCCATCAATGTCCATTTGAGAAGAACCAACCATGAAATCAACATGTGTGATGCTTTGGTTTAAGCCGTTTTCCAATAATTCTTCTTGTGACATTGTTTTACCGCCTTCGAGGCAAAATGCATATGCACTACCGATAGCGAAATGATTTGAAGCGTTTTCATCGAATAATGTATTATAAAATAAAATATTCGAATCTGAAATTGGTGACTGGTGAGGCACTAACGCAACTTCTCCTAAGAAGTGTGAACCTTCATCGGTCGCAATTAGTTGTTTCAGAACTTCTTCGCCTTGAGCAGCGGTTGCATCAACAATCTTGCCGTCTTTAAATGTAATTTTAAAGTCGTCAATAATATTACCACCATAGCTTAAAGGCTTAGTGCTTGAAACATAGCCGTTAACCCCCGGTTTGTATGGAACAGTAAAAACTTCTTCAGTTGGCATGTTGGCCATGAAAGAATCGCCTTTTTCATTAACCGATCCAGCACCACACCATAGATGGCCTTTCGGAAGTTCTACTTCTAAATCTGTTTTAGGTGATGTGTAATGAAGCTTTGCATACTTTTTACCGTTCAAATAATCGACTTTTGTATGCAGTAAGCGGTTATGCTCTGACCACGCCTCGATCGGTTGGTCAAGATCTGCACGAACAGCTTTAAAAATTGCATTCCAAAGTGCTTCAACTTGTTGTTCTTTTGGCAACTCAGGGAATACTTTAGCTGCCCAATCTTCTGAAGGGGCTGCAAGGACGGTCCAGCTAATTTTATCGGATTGCACGTATTGACGATACTTGCTCAATGCCTGTCCAGTGGCTTTTTGCGAAGCAGCAATTCGTTTTGAATCAATTCCCGACAATAAATCAGGGCTTTGAGACACCACACTAATAAATGCTGCACCTTGTTCTGCTAGTTGCTCACGTTCTTGCACTTTCCAAGCAGGATATTGAGAAAATGAATCTTCTGGAGCCAGTTCAAAACGCAGACGTGAAATCGTATCATCTACCCAGTCCACGTAGACTTGTTTCGCACCAGTTTCATACGCTTTTTTAGTAAGTAAACGAACGAGTGGTGCAGAATCGATAGCGGCAGCAATATATAATTGCTGACCTGGTTGAATATTTACCCCCACTTTTATAGCTAGTTCAGCATAGCGAGTTAATTTCTCATTAAAAGACGTCAAATAAATCTCTCCTCTCATCTCTTCTATAGTAGCAATATTCAGTTACAGCCTGCAATCATTTCTATCTGTCTTTCGAATTAAATATTTTCCTTGCATTTTACGTTATAAAAGTTTATAGTTAAACAAAAGTTTAAAGTGGAGGTGTTGAAATGAATCAGAAAGAAGTGGAAGTTCTGGAATTGATCCGTCGAAATCCTTATCTGTCCCAACAGGAAATGGCGGAACGGTTAAATATGTCCAGGCCTTCGCTTGCCAACTTCATCTCAAATTTAATGCGGCAAGGCAAAATTTTGGGGCGCGCATACGTACTGCCAGAAGAAAAAACAGTTATTTGTATCGGCGGGGCAAACGTCGATAGGAAATTCCTTATGGAACAGACAGCGCAAATGGGTACTTCAAATCCGGCATCCGTATCAGGAAGTGTTGGTGGGGTTGCACGAAATGTTGCTGAAAACTTAGGTCGCCTCGGAAATTCTGTTAAGTTATTGTCTATTGTTGGCAATGATCCAGAATGGACTTTGATTGAAGAAGCATCAAAATCGTTTATGTCTACAGAACTCACTAAAGCGGTCGAAGGTCTTTCAACTGGAACCTATACAGCCATTTTAGAACCTGATGGCGAAATGATACTGGCAATGGCAGATATGAAAATTTATGATTCCATGACTCCTGCTTATTTATCGAAAAATGACAGTGCTTTGTTATCTGCTGCTTTTCTTGTGATTGATTTAAACTGCCCTCATGAAACGGTAGAGTATGTGCGCAAATTAGCTTTGGCTAACAAAATACCGCTAGCGGTAATTCCTGTTTCTGCTCCAAAGATGGATCATTTGAGTAATGATTTATCAGGTATCAGTTGGCTGATTTTAAATCGGGATGAAGCAAGCAAATATTTGAAAATGTCTATTGAATCAACAGAGGATTGGCATCAAGCCGTTCAACGACTTGTAAAACAAGGAGCGGAATCAGTTGTTATTACGGGTGGGAAAGACGGTGCAATTGCCGGGAATGCCACGGGCACTAAACATTACGATTCGATACAAATTGACCACGTAGCCGATGTCACAGGAGCTGGAGATGCATTTTCCAGCGCTATAGTCCATAGCCTATTAGACAATCAAGATTTAGACGTGGCTATTCGCGCAGGCATGGTGAATGCAGCAAAAACATTAGAAAGCAATTTGACCGTACGTCAAGAACTGACAGCGGTACAACTACAAAAAGAACTGGAGGAATTACAATGAACACAATGATTTCTTATTCAACTGAAGTACAACAAGCATTAGAGGGCAAAAAACCAATCGTAGCACTGGAGTCAACTATTATTTCTCATGGTATGCCTTACCCACAAAACGTAGAAACTGCTCGTATCGTAGAGCAAATTATCCGTGATAATGGTGCAGTACCTGCAACAATCGCCATTATGGATGGCAAAATTAAAATTGGTTTGTCTGAAGAAGAACTAGAATTACTGGGTAACACACCGGGTGTTTCTAAAGTATCAAGAAGAGATATTGGCCAAGTAATCGCAACTAAACAAATCGGAGCTACAACTGTAGCAGCAACCATGATTTGTGCAGAACTTGCAGGCATTCGCGTTTTTGCTACAGGTGGAATTGGCGGAGTACACAGAGGCGCAGAAACAACGATGGATATTTCGGCAGATTTAGAAGAACTATCAAACACTGGAGTCGCTGTTGTATGTGCGGGAGCAAAATCAATTTTGGATATCGGTTTAACTATGGAATATCTTGAGACGAAAGGTGTACCAGTGATCGGCTATCAAACAGATGTAATGCCAGCATTCTACACACGTTCAAGTAAGTTTGATTTAACTTTCCGTACAGACGACACGAATGAATTGGCAAAAGTGCTGAAAGCAAAATGGGATTTAGGAATTAACGGCGGAGCAGTAATTGCTAACCCAATTCCAGCGGAGCATGCGTTAGAAGAGTCTTTCATTAATGGAATTATTGACCAAGCAATGAAGGAAGCAAATGAAAATGGTATTGCAGGTAAAGAAGTCACACCTTTCCTTTTAGGAAAAGTAAAAGAACTTACTGAAGGAACAAGCTTGGTTGCCAATATTGAGTTAGTGAAGCATAACGCAAAAGTTGGTGCAGAACTAGCTGTAGCTTATAACAAACTTTAAATAGTTTATGAAAAGAAGTCCATTTATGGGCTTCTTTTTTTTGTTATGTAGGCTTTTGGGGGTTTTCGGTATCTTGACTTTAGGGTAAAGAGAAAAAGGGGGATGATGCAGATGAAGACAGATGCATTCATTGGCACGGAGGAATTGGCGTATTAACGTTAGCATTGAAATTGGTGCAGCGTAGAGTTGATGTGATGCTTGCCGAACGGATGGCTATTAAAACCCCTACTTGTAAAGAAGAGCTCCTTCAACCAAAGAGTATGTAAATAGTTAATGGTCTCGGTCTATACGAGCAAGTATGCAATCGGTCCAACAAAATTAAAGTATTAGATATGCTTGAGCTTTCTAGCTCGTTGCAAGTAAAAGATCAATCAATCATGAATTATAATGTACTACCAGGCATAAAAGAATTACCCCAAGTGCGAAAAGAATTAAAGTATTTTACAGCACAAGAAGATTATCCACGGAAAACGGAGGGACTCTAATGATAGATGTGATGAAAATGTTTAAAGCAAGAATGTATATGAAACGAAACGAACCATTTTTATTTAGTTGGCATGCATATGTAGGGTACGAACTAGATTTGTTTAAAGCCTTTGATCGACCTATGACAAAGTTTGATGTTGCAGATGCATTACAGCTCGACAAAGACCTATTAAATCAATGGGTCACTGTTGGTGTATCAATTGGTCATTTAAAAGAAATGGACAGAAGTCGCTATAAAACTTGGAATGCATGGAAATTGCCAAAACCTAAAGGTGATAACTCATCAGGCGTGTTATTAAAGGAAATGATGGAATTACATATTCCAACATTGTTAAGCTATCCAGACATGATGCGTAAGCAAAACCGTCTTCACTACGATGAAGAAAAGCATGCACCAACGGTAGCGGAAACAAGCCGATTACTTGAGGTGCTGGCATTGCCTAAAATGGCAAAACGCTTAAAGGATACACAAGCTGAAGCGGTGCTAGATATTGGGTGTGGAGAAGGGGGCTATATTAAAAAGTTAGCTGAACGATTCCCAAATACGCATTTTACTGGAATTGAAATTAGTCCTTCTGTAACAAAAGTCGCTAAAAAACTGACAAAAAACAATAGTAATATCACGATTGAAAATGCAGATCTTTGGAAATACAAACCTGATCAACCACAAGACATGGTCATGATGAATAATGTCATCCACTATATCGACCTCAAAAAAAGACAAGAGCTGTTTAATGAATTGGCTAGTTGGTTAAAAACAAAAGGGAAGTTATCAATCATCACTCCTATTGCGGGAGACACGGATAGTCCGCCTTTTGCAAATGTTTTTAATAGTTTTTTCTCATCATTTGATAATTTGTACCGGTTACCTGAACGTGAAGAGTTAGCAGAATGGGGAGACCGCGCAGGACTAGAGTTACTAAACATCCAAACTGTCATAAAAGAAGGCGGCTGGTACGTCGTTCATTATGAAAAGAAAAGCTGAAACGACCGTTTTGCTGTGACAAGCATAAGGCGGTATACAAAAATATCCCCTGAAGGCTCAGAGCCTTTAGGGGATATTTGATGTGTTATTTGCGCAATGAACCAAGTTCAGTAGCGATTGCTTGCATTTCACTTGTACTAAATTTTTCGCGAGTTGCAACCATTTTGTATAAGTCATGTAAGTCCTCATATTGAGAAGCGTTGAAATGTTCAGCTTTCATTGCATCAACATTGACCATACGCAATTTTGCTTTTATTTCTTCAATCATAAAGCTGACATTTTCTGGAGAAGGTGTAGATAAGTCCATGATAAGTTCCTGCCTTTCAGGTGGGTATACTTTATCATTTCATTATTCAAATGCAATGTCAATTGCCAGCCTGTTTTGCTTCTTTTTCTTCTTTGATTTTTGCAATAATGCGTTTTGTTTCTAGAACAATGACACCTGATAAACCGAGTAGTCCGATTAAGTTAGGGAACGCCATTAATCCATTCATTACATCAGAGAAAGTCCATACAACATCAAGTGAAACCGTTGCACCCACGAATACCATCGCTACGAAAGCAACGCGGTACACAATGAGCAATGCGGGGCTCTTGAATAAATACTGGAAACATTTTTCTCCGTAATAAGACCATCCGATAATAGTAGAAGATGCGAAGAAAATTAAACCAATTGCTACAACAAGTGGACCAGCACCACCTAAAAATTGTTCAAAAGCAGCTGTTGTTAAGGCAGCTCCTTCAAGTGATTCATCTTTATAAAGACCAGACATTACGATCGTGACACCTGTAATTGAACAGATGATGATTGTATCAAATAGAACTTGTGTCATAGAAACTAACGCCTGACGTCCAGGTAAATCAGTGATTGCAGCCGCAGCCGCGATTGGCGCAGATCCAAGTCCAGCTTCGTTGGAGAATACGCCTCGTGCGACACCGTAGCGAATAGCGGCACCAATAGCACCACCGACTGCAGCTTCACCTGTAAATGCAGCACTAAAGATTGTGCCAAACGCAGCTGGAATCAATTCCATATTCAGAATCATAATAATAATTCCAGCGATGATGTAGAATAATGCCATGAAAGGAACGAAGAACGCAGTAACACGTCCGATACTCTTAATTCCGCCAAGTAAAACAAGGGCAGTGAAAATTGTTAGGATAATTCCAGTAATCCATGTAGGTACACTAAATGTATCACGAACAACAGATGCAACTGAGTTTGACTGCGTCCCGTTACCAATACCAAAAGCAGCGATGGCACCAAAGATAGCAAACAATACCGCTAACCATTTTTGTTTTAGACCATGTTCAAGGTAGTACATAGGTCCGCCAGCCATTTGGCCTTTAGCATCAACTACACGATACTTAACAGCGAGAACAGCCTCCCCGTATTTAGTAGCCATCCCGAAGAATGCAGAAAACCACATCCAGAAAATAGCACCTGGTCCACCAAGAATAACGGCTGTTGCGACACCGACAATATTACCAGTACCGACTGTTGCAGCCATCGCCGTTGAAAGTGCTTGGAAATGACTAATATCTCCTTTAGAGGTTGTGTCTGTATTTTTAGTGAAAACTAATTTTAATGCATAAGGCAATAAACGAATCTGTAGGAGACCAAGACGAACGGTTAAGAAAATTCCTGTTCCTACTAATAAAATCAATAAAGGTGGTCCCCATACAAAACCGCTTATCGTACCCAATAATTCTTCGACCTGTGCCATTATTTCTCCCCCTTTTATCGCTCCTTTTCTATCAATAAAACCTCCCGTAAACATAATATTCCGAAACTTCTTTCAGATAGTCAAGCTATTTTTATAAAAAAAGTGTTTAGTTGTCTATCGATTAGGGAAAATTCCTAACAGATGTGAAATTATTTATAAAATTGGGAGGAATTTAGAATGAGTCAAAACAAATTGATGACAGGATTATTAGTAGGAGCAGCGGTGGGAGTAATCGTCTCACTATTTGATCGCAATACAAGAAGTGATGTTATAGAGAAATCTAAAAAAGCGTCAGATAATGCAAAATACTACGCTTCAAATAGAGAGGAATTAGTGCAAGCTTTCCAGCATCAGGCTGAAAGAGCGCAAAATTTATATTCTCGTATTTCTGAAGATGCATCATATGTTGGAAGTAAAGTTAATGAATTAAAAGAAATGTCTCCACAAGTGAAAGAAATGGCTCTTGAAACAAAAGAGGCGTTTATGGATACAAAAGAAGCAGTTGTCGAAACGAAAGATGATGTTGTTTCAGCAGTAAAAGAAGATAACCCATCTCCAAATACCTCTTTAGGAGATAACGAAACAAATAGTTCAAACAATCAATTTGGCGGGAATACAAATTCAGAAAATCGGTTATAGGAAGTTTAGACCGATGAAGAACGCACATCAGCAACCAACTGATAGCGAAAAACGCGCTTATTCAACTACTTATGATGTAACGAAAGGCAGCGGGTTTATAAAAGAATTGATTCAGCGGATTAAAGACGTCGACGTGCCAGGGCTTGGAGCACAGTTGGCGTTTTTTTTCCTCTTATCAATTTTTCCGCTGCTAATTTTCTTAGTAACTTTACTGCCGTACTTAACTTTGTCCCGTGGTGAGATTTTCAGCTTTCTTGAAGAAATAATACCGGGAACAATTTATATATTAATTGAAAGCACAGTGACAGAAGTTTTAACGACACAAAATACAGGCTTGTTATCTTTTGGTGTGTTAGCTACTATTTGGTCGGCTAGTCTCGGGATGAACGCATTGATTAAATCATTGAATCTTGCCTATAATGTTAAAGAAAACCGTCCAATTTTATTGGCCAGAATAATGTCGATTATCTTAACCTTTTTGCTGATTTTTATTTTGATTGTGGCATTGGCATTGCCAATTTTTGGAGAACAACTTGGCAGATTGATATTTTCTTTTTTAGGATTAGAAGAAGGATTTTTATCGGTTTGGGATTCTGTACGCTTTACTATACCGGCAATTGTCATTTTTGTGGCATGCGCGATTATTTATTGGTTGGCTCCAAATGTAAAGCTTAATATATTAAGTGTACTGGTAGGGGCAGCATTTGCAGCAACTGGCTGGTTGTTGAGTTCTTATTTGTTTTCAATTTATGTTAAAAATTTCGGGAGCTTTTCAGCAACCTACGGCAGTATTGGAGGCATTATTGTGTTAATGCTTTGGTTATACGTTTCAGCGATGATTTTAATCATTGGTGGTCAGATCAATGCAGTCATGAAAGAGCGACGGCATTTATTAAAGAAAAAAGCGACGTGAATTGTTATTAATTCACGTCGCTTTTTCTTATACGTTGCGGTTTAACATGCGTAAACCGTTTAAAATAACTAAAATCGTACTGCCTTCATGGCCAATGACACCGAGTGGAAGTGTAATGGCTTGAAAAAAGTTTGAGATGATCAACAAGACAATAACAGCAACTGAAAAAAAGATATTTTGTTTAACGATTCGCTGCATTTTTTTAGAAAGACGAATCGCGTATGCGATGCGAGACAAATCATTTTTCATCAAAATGATATCAGCAGTCTCTAATGCGATATCATTTCCTTGTCCCATCGCAATTCCAGTAGTTGCAGTTGCGAGTGCGGGGGCATCATTTATACCGTCTCCTGTCATAGCAACGTACTCATACTTTTTCGTAAGTTTTTTCAATTCGTCGACTTTATCGGCAGGTAAACATTCTGCGATATAGTCATCTACACCGGTTTCTTTAGCTATGACTGCTGCGGTTTTGCGATTATCGCCTGTCAGCATGATGCAGTATATGCCTACATTTTTTAGGTCATCAATTATCGCTTTTGTATTGTCTCGAACTGTATCTTTTAATGCCATGGCGGCGAGTATTCCTTCACTATCTAGAACAAATGTTACAGTCTTTCCTTGATTAGCTAGCTTTTCCAATAAGTTGTCTTCAAAATCCTCTGCTAGCGATTCGCCGACAAACTTTGGTTTCCCTACCAAAAATTCTTCTTTGTTAATGATTGCTTTCAACCCATTGCCTGGCACGTCTTTAATCATCAGGTTAGGCACTGGGATTATTCCTTTAGAAACAATAAAGTCATTAATTGCTTTTGCTAGAGGATGATTTGACTGCGATTCGATTCCCGCAATTCGTGCCATAGCTAGTTGTGGATCGGCACCTTCGCGAATGACAAAGTCAGTAACTTCGGGTTTACCCCGTGTCAATGTTCCGGTTTTATCAAAAGCAATGGCTTGGACCATGCTTAGATTTTCTAAATGTATGCCACCTTTAAAAATAATTCCGTTTTTTGCACCGTTCGAAATAGCTGCGAGGGTGGCAGGCATAATTGAAGCGACAAGAGCACAAGGAGATGATACGACTAGCAAAACAATAGCTCGGTAGAACGTTGTATTCCAATCCCAGCCAAATAAATAATGAGGTAAAAATAACATAAGAATAAAAATGAAAATAACAACTTTTACATAACGTCCTTCGAACCGTTCGATAAATTGCTGAGAAGGTGATTTTTCGCTTTGTGCAGATTGAACCATGTCGATAATTTTTTGGAATAAGGTTTCAGTGCTAGGTTTAGTCATTTCCATAGTGATGGTACCAGATAAGTTAACCGTACCTGCAAAAAGCTCGTCTTCTTTATATTTGGAAACAGGAAGTGCCTCACCGCTAATCGCCGATTCGTCCACTGCGGTTTGACCTTTTTGCAAGATTCCATCTACAGGAACTCGTTCTCCTGGCTTTACAACAATAGAATCTCCAGTATTCAGCTCACCTAAAGAGACAAGAGCTGTTTGATTATCTTTTACGACCCATGCAGTTTCTGGTTGGATTTTCATCAAAGACGTAATTTCATTTTTACTTTTGTTCATCGTGTATGTTTCGAGTGCGCCACTTAAAGAAAAAATGAAAATTAAAATAGCGCCTTCAGTCCAATAGCCAATAATAGAAGATCCAACAGCAGCTAAAATCATTAACATTTCGACATTTAACTGTTTATCTTCGATGGTTTTCAATATGCCGTATTTGGCTTTGGCATAGCCGCCAATTCCAAAAGCCAGAATATAAATAATGGCTGAAACAGTAGCTTGCTGCTGTAGTTCAAGAGTGAAAGCGATGATGATCAATATTCCTGATAATATGGAGGCAATTAATTCGATATGCATTTTAATAAATGACATGATAGCAACCTCGCTTTCTAGAATCCGATTTAATCAGTGGAGATAAATAAAGAAGGAGTATGTGGGTAAGGGAAATTAAGAATCTATTTATTCTGTATTTTATCATATTGCTTTAAAACAATAGCGTAAGAAAGCCTAGGTTACCAATCAAAAGAAAAATCCGCTCCCAAAGAGAGCGGATTTACACATTATTGATCTTCAGAAGGACGGCTTTGAAATTGTTTCATCTTATCGTCTAAATCATCAACCATTGCGATTAAGCGATCAATATCTTCTAGCTCTGTGTTTTCAGGCTCAATCGTATCTAATACTTCTAAAAACATACTTAAGCGTTGTTTCATATAAGAAACTTGCTGTTCTTTATTCGTAATGGAATTTCCCATGTGATCCACCTCATTTCGCAAGTTAATCGTAACGGAAAACAGAGATAATTTCAATAAACTATGGGTATAACGAATTATTTTACTAGTTTTACTATTTTGAATATTTACTTAATGACTAGTCTATGTTAAGTTAAAGTTAATTAAAAGAGAGGGGAGGCCGAAGGAAATCAGCGAAACCACATCACAGTATCAGGAAATTCGAAGGAGGCGGTTCGCACATTTCATCGGTACTTTAACCGAGAATGATTTTATGAAAAATAAGTTAACCGTATATAAAATGTAAAAGGCTCATCCTCAATCTGATACAGATAGGGAATGAGCCTTTTATGATGTTTAACGAATTTCGTAGGTTTCAACAACTTCAATCGAATCTTGAACAGATTGAACCATCGAGCAATTTTTGCGCGTTAGCTCTAAAATACGAGGCATTTTTTCATCTTTAATATCGCCCGTTATAATAAAATGCAAATGTACTTTTTCTACTCGGCCAGCTTTCTCGTCATTACGGACAACTTCTTTAACTTCAATTTGAATATCCTCAAAAGACATTCTCATTTTGTCAAACACTTTTCTCATTACGCCACCACTGCAAATTGCGAGTGAAGACACCAATAATTGATAAGGTCTAAAACCGTGTTCTTCATTGCTAGAGATTTGAAGATCTCCAAAAGGCAAATGCCCAGTAAATCCATTTTCATTCATCGAAAAATTCATCTTGTAACGCCTCCTTATGATAGAATTGTATCTGAAATCTTCTCAAATACAAAAGAACAAGCTCATAAGGAGGCACCATGAAGTCTTATTTACAAAGTGCCCGTGGAAGATTTTGGATTTTGGTCGCCATCGTCTCCATTTCTGGGTTTTCGCAAGGCATGTTATTGCCGTTAATAGCGGTTATTTTTGAACAAGATGGTGTTTCGTCCGCTTTAAATGGATTAAGCGCTACAGGATTATATGTTGGTACACTATTGATTGCGCCTTTTATGGAACCGCAATTGCGACGGTTTGGGTATAAACCCCTCATTTTAGTAGGAGGGGGAATGGTCATCCTATCCCTTTTTCTTTTTACGTTATGGAAATCCGTATTATTTTGGTTTTTGTTGCGAATATTAATTGGCGTTGGAGATCAAGCGCTTCATTTTTCGACACAAACCTGGATTACGAGTACATCACCTCAACACCGCTTAGGACGTAATATTGCGATTTACGGAATGTCTTTTAGCATTGGATTTGGCGCAGGACCTTTGTTTGTCCCAATGGTAGAAGTATTCGAGGCTTTGCCATTTATCGTATCTGGAATCCTTTGTTTATTGGCATGGTCTTTAGTATTTTTAGTGAAAAATGATTTTCCTGAAGTAACTGGAGGATCTATGACGGCGCGTGGAACAATAGGGCGCTTTAAAGCAGCCATCCTCGTTGCCTGGGTCGCATTTTTACCACCATTAGCTTATGGCTTTTTAGAAGCTTCACTTAATGCTATTTATCCCGTATATGCTCTTCGGCAGTCTATTGAAGTTGGAATGGTTTCGATTATGTTAGCCGCTTTTTCAGCAGGAGCGATTGTTACGCAATTACCACTTGGAAATTTGAGTGATCGAATCGGTCGAAAAAAAGTACTGTTATTAGCATTGACCGGCGGAGCGCTAGTTTTTGCAACAGCTAGCTTTTATGAATCGAATGCTTGGTTAACTGTTGGATTTTTTGCAGTAGCGGGCATGTTTGTTGGTTCAACATTTTCATTGGGTATATCTTATATGGCAGATTTGATGCCAAAAGAGTTATTGCCGACAGGGAACTTGTTATGTGGAATCGGATTTAGTATTGGCAGCTTAGCAGGACCTACTATGGGTGGATTGTTTGTTCAATTCTCAGGAGGATTAAGTTTTCTGTTGCTCATTGCCGGTATTTTATTAATAATTACACTACCGATTGCCCTGAAAAATCCAGTTAAAACGAATAGTGCTTAACAAAAAAGCTGATGTCTAGAGGTTTACCTCTAGGCATCAGCTTTTCTTATTTCAGTACTAATTTCGTAACCGATTCTACTTGTGCAGTTTGTGGGAACATATCGACCGGTTGAATATATTCAATACGGTAAATTTTCGTTAATTGTTGCAAGTCTTTCGCTAAAGTAGAAGGGTTACAAGAAGTATAAACAAAACGTTTTGGTTTTACTTTTAATATAGTTTGCAAAAGTGAATCTGCTAAACCTGTACGCGGCGGATCTACGGTTAAGACATCTGGAACAAATCCTTCGTTACTCCAGAGCTCCAACCATTTCTCGGCTGTACCTGTAACATATTTTGCCGTATAGCCTTGTGCTTTTGCATTGGCTTTAGCATCAACAACACTTTCGTGTAAAACGTCCATTCCACGAACTTCTTTAGCACTGTCCGCTAGCCAAAGTCCAATCGTTCCAACGCCACAATAAGCATCGACAACCGTTTCTTGTCCAGTTAGTTCAGCAGCGCGTTTGATTTCATCATATAGTTTGACGGTTTGAGTCGGATTCAGTTGGAAAAAGGCACGTGCTGACAAATCAAATGCCAATTCACCCAGCTCTTCATGAATCGTGTCTTTGCCGAATAATGTGATTGTTTCATCTCCAAAAATCAAAGAAGTTTTTTCTTTATTGACATTCTGAACGATCGATACTAAGTTCGTATCGATTTTTTGCAGACGTTCCAATAACAATTCTTTTTGAGGAATTTTCGAACGTGTTGTCACTAAGACCAGCTGGATTTCACCAGTATTGACACCGGTGCGTACGACAATAGTACGGATAATGCCTTTCATCGTCTTGCCATCGTATATTGGCATTTTCAATTCTTCCAAAATACGTTTAACGGCATTTGTTATAACCGTTGTATCGGGATGTTGAACGATACATTCATCAATATCTAAAAGTTGATGAGAGCCTTCTGCAAACAATCCGGCGATAACTTTCGTACCTTTGAGACGTGTCTGGAATTGACTCTTATTACGATAACGCCAAGGATCTTCCATACCAATTGTGTCTTCAACTTGTACCGTTGTTCCTTTTAAATATCGTTCCAATGCTTGTACGACTAGATCACGCTTTTCAACAAGCTGCTGGTCATATGTCATATGTTGCAATTGACATCCACCACAAGCTTCGTAAATTGGGCAAGGTGGAGTTTGGCGGTGGGGTGATTTTTTACGAATGTTGATAATGCGTGCTTGAGCAAAATTTCGTTTGACTACCGTTACTTGCGCAGTTATTTCTTCTCCTGGTAATGCTCCAGGCACGAATACGACATTGCGTTTAAAATAGCCAATGCCTTCTCCATTGATCCCGAGTCGTTTAATCGTCATCGGAATTTTTTGACCTTCTTCAATAATAGGTTTATCGTTCATGGATCTCACATCCTTCAGTTAATCATCTCCCCATTATAGTCTTATTTATAGATATCAGCCAGTGCTGATCGTAAATTGGGAAACTTGAATTGGAAACCATGTTGTTCAAGGACAGTTGGTAAAACACGCTGACCCTCGAGAACCAATTGACTTTTATCTCCCAAAGCTGCCTTCATAGCAAAAGAAGGAACTGGAATCCAATGTGGTCGACCAAGTGTATGGGCAATTTCTTTGCCAAACTCTTTCATTTGTTTCGGGTGTGGAGCCGTTACATTAAAGGCACCGGTCAATTGCTCGTTGTCTAACGCAAAAACTAATGCGCGTGCCACGTCTTTAATGTGAATCCACGACAGCCATTGTTTGCCAGAGCCGACAGTGCCGCCAGCAAACATTTTATAAGGTAACGCCATTAAAGGTAAAGCACCTGCATCTTTTCCAAGAATAATACCAAAACGGCCACAAGCTACTCGTAATCCATCTTCTTCTGCACGGTGAGCTAAAATTTCCCAATCACGAACAGTTTGGGCTAAGAAATCTGAACCAAGATCAGCAGAAGATTCTGTATAAGTAACCGTCTGAGAAGGTGGGTAAATACCGACAGCGCTAGCGTTTACTAAAGTTTTAGGTTTTTTCTCTAACTTATGAATAATACGCAGCAATTCATTTGTTGCGTCCATACGACTTGAGTAAATCAACTTTTTTTGTTCTTCACTCCAACGACCATCGTTTATAGAAGCTCCAGCTAAATTAATAAAAGCATCCACACCAGCTAATTGCTTTTCGGGTTGGGCGTCTTCAGCTAACCATTTTACGTATGTAATATTGTGATCGGCCGAGTCTTTGGCTTTTCTTGTTAAAATATATACTTCATCGCCTCTAGCGATTAACAATCGAATCAGTTCTTTTCCTACAAATCCAGTACCACCTGTGATTGCTATTTTCATTTCTATCGCCTCCAGTTTCTTTCTTATTAGCATACCCTTTTAGGTGTCATGCTATGCAATTGTTTGACTGAAAGGTGTATAATATAACAAGAAGAGAGGTGCCAGTAGATGCCGATTATTTCAAAAATCACACAGGGAAAGAAAAACCCTGAAAGGTATAATGTCTTTTTTGAAGATAAATATGCTTTTAGCGTGGATGAAGCGGTGCTTATCCGGTATCAGCTCACAAAAGGAAAAGAGCTAGACCAATGGACGATCGAAGAAGTTAATTTCGAAGATGAAGTCCGAAAAGCATATAACAAAGCGCTTTACTATCTCGGATTCCGGATGAGAAGTGAAGGCGAAGTACGTCAAAAGCTAAAAGAAAAAGAATACGGTGACGCCGTAATAGATGAAGCCATCAAAAAATTGTATACACATAATTTTTTAGATGACCAGCAATTTTCAGAAGCTCTGATGCGAACACAAATTAAATCAGGTAAAAAAGGTCCGCGTGCGATCCAGCAAGATATGCAAAAGAGAGGAATTGACAAACAGATGCAAAAAGATGTTTTGGATTCCTATTCAGAAGAAGAACAATTAGAAGTTGCTAAAGGTCTCGCTGAAAAAATTGCGCTTAAAGAAAAAACGAAAACTCCGAGTCAAATCAATCAAAAAATCAGCGATACATTGATGAGAAAAGGCTATAATTATGCACTGATTAAATTAGCAATCGAAGATTTAGATCTTGAGAAAGACGAAGATCAATGGTCCGATATGGTAACAGAGCAAGGGGATAAATTGTGGCGTAAACATAGTTCTAAACTGACAGGCTACGATTTAAAGTCCAAAGTAAAACAAGGACTTTATCAAAAAGGTTTTCCGAGTGAAGTAATCAGTGATTATTTAGAGAAAAAGGAGCTTGAAGATGACTGAACAAAAGCCATATAGTGACATGACAGAGCACGAACTCCACGGGGAAATTGCCCGGTTAAGAGAAAAAGCGAGAAAAGCTGAACAACTTGGTATCATCAATGAATTTGCGGTGCTGGAGCGAAAAGCAACTATGGCAGCATCCTACTTACTAGATCCTGCTGATTTCAAACCAGGGGAAGTATATCGCATTGAAGGAGACCCGAATGTCTATTTCCAAATTGATTATTTAAAAGGTCGATTTGCTTGGGGATACCGAATGGGTGGAGAAAAACATACGGAAGCGTTGCCGATTTCGATGCTGCGCCCGTTGAAAGAAGGGAAATAAACATATGAAAGAAATTCTTGAGCAACTAACGATTGAGTTATTAGAAAAAAATCCAAATCTCTCTGAAGAAAAAGCACGTACGTGGATTGAACTTTTGGCATCTGACTTTGAATCCTCTTATGCAAAAGCAGGATATGATTATCAAGGTACAGCAGTAGTTGAAAAAGTAATGCGTCAGTGGATCGATAGCTACGGAGACAAAATCCATGAATTTGCTGGGACTAATCCGAAATACGCACACTTACTAAAAGACTAATTGATATTGGGAAAACAAAAAACGCGCACCCTGGGGTGTGCGTTTTCTAGTTATGACTATAGTCTAGTTTTTTTCTTAGTTTGTCTTCACTGAAAATCCATCCAGTATAAGAATTGATGATATTGCAATCTTTGTCTAAGTGGGCAACAGCAACAAATGGATAATAGTCATTACTGCGATACCGGAGATCAATTAATCGAACTTCAAAAATGTTACCGTACTCATTGATTTCCCAGCGATATAATGGAGAAAATGAAATAAACGCGGAGATATTTTTATCTTTCATAGCTGCTTGGATCAAATTGTTTTCAGGCATTTCTTTTTTCATGAACTTATCATAAATGTTAATCGTTCGTCCATATGCTCGTCCTACATAATGGTGGCGATCTGTATCAGCAGCAATGCGCCAGTGTAGAAAGCGCATTGTTGGGGCCACGAAAACTTTAGTAGCACCTGGAATGGTATTCAGCACAGCGCGTTTGATAGCTGCCTGTAGCGCAAAACGCGCAATATAGTAGAAGAATAACGTAATATAAAGAATGGTCATTGTCCATACCGGATTTGCGCCGAAAGCCCAGATAATCAGAGCCAGTATATGTGCGCCAAAGATGATCGGATCGAATGTATTTATGACACCGAGAGCAATCCACCGATTAGAAATCGGCCTCAGTGCTTGGGTACCATATGAATTGAAGATGTCGACAAAGACATGCATAAATACGGCTAGAAAAGACCACAACCATAAATGCAGTAAATTGGCTTCAGGGAAAAAAGAGTATAATCCACCTGCAATTAATAATGGCCATAATAACACAGCGGGAATAGAATGAGTCGCACCTCTATGATGCCGAATATAAACAGCGTTGTCCCGCAATTTTAAAACGGTATCAACATCTGGAGCTAAAGAACCGATAATTACACCTGAAACAACAGCGGTCATGGTGACGGGATGGCTAGCGACAGCCGGGTCGGCCATTGCAAATCCGCCAAGGGCAATGCCCATGACAATGTGCGTACCTGTATCCATTGTCTTATCCCCTTTCTTAGAAGTTAATCTTTATATAGAATTGAATAGATTTGTTAAAATAAACGTATTCCTCATTTTAATATACCCGAAATGGAACTGGAATAATCAACATGAACGGAGGTTGCAACCATTACACTTAATAAAAACCAATTTCAAAATGACTTGATCAATTGGTTTGCAGCAGAGAAAAGAGATTTGCCTTGGAGACGTACAGCAGATCCTTATCAAATCTGGATTTCAGAAATTATGTTGCAGCAAACTCGAGTTGATACGGTTATTCCTTATTATAAACGCTTTGTCGAAAAATTTCCCACATTGAATGACTTAGCAGAAGCTGACGAACAAGTTCTACTAAAGCAGTGGGAAGGACTTGGTTATTATTCTCGTGCGCGAAATTTACAGGCAGGAGTCAAAGAGGTAGCTGAAAATTATGGAGGAATCGTTCCCAATAACCGAAAAGAAATCTCTTCGTTAAAAGGTGTGGGTCCATATACAGCCGGAGCGGTCTTAAGTATTGCTTATGGCATTCCAGAACATGCAGTAGATGGCAACGTGATGCGTGTGTTGTCGCGTATTTTATTGATAGAAGAGGATATTGCCAAACCAAAAACGCGCAAAATTTTTGAAGAAGCAGTAACTGAGATTATTAGCCACGAAGATCCATCTTCATTCAATCAAGGATTGATGGAGTTAGGCGCGTTAATTTGTACGCCAACCTCACCCAAATGTTTGTTATGTCCTGTACGTGAACATTGTGCTGCATTTCACGAAGGTAAACAAAATAAATTACCTATTAAAACAAAAGCTAAAAAAACAAAATTACTGCAATATGCAATGGTGGCCATACGTAATAACGATCGATTGCTAATGGAACAACGACCTAGTACCGGACTGCTCGCCAATATGTGGCAATTTCCGATGCTTGAAACAATAGCAGATGTGTTGCCTCTAGAAATTGAAGAGCAGCTGTCGGAAAGCTTACAAGGCGTTGTTGACAAAGTTGAAAAAATTACTTCTTTCAAACATGTCTTTTCTCATTTAACATGGAACGTGGATGGCTTTATAGCCGAGAGTGAAAATATTGTTGTGCCTGCTCATATGAAATGGGTAACAGCGGAAGAGTTAGAGTTATTGCCAATTGCTGGACCTGTTCAAAAGATGAAAACAGCTTTACAACAAAGAGGAGATGTTTGATGATGACAGAACAAAAAGTGGCATTAGTAACAGGAAGTAGTAAAGGACTTGGCAAGGCACTTGCCATCGCGCTTGCAGACCAAGGATACGATATTGTTGTCAACTACGCACGCAGTAAAACAGCTGCACTTGATACTGTAAAAGAAATCGAAGCTCGAGGCCAAAAAGCATTATTAGTCCGAGCGAACGTTGGAGATGTTGAAAAACTACGCGGCATGTTCGAGACGATTAAAGAAGAATTTGGTCGTCTAGATGTTTTTGTTTCTAATGCAGCATCTGGTGTATTGCGCCCGATTATGGAATTAGAAGAATCGCATTGGGATTGGACGATGAATATTAATGCCAAAGCCATGCTTTTCGGAGCTCAAGAAGCTGCGAAATTAATGGATAAAGGCGGTAAAATAATTGGTATTAGTTCATTAGGTTCAATTCGTTATTTGGAAAACTACACAACAATCGGTGTTTCAAAAGCAGCGGTAGAATCGATTACCCGTTATTTAGCTGTAGAAATGGCGCCGCTCGGAATTGCTGTGAATACAGTGTCTGGTGGAGCGCTTGATACAGATGCATTAAAACATTTCCCAAACCGCGACGATTTACTAGAAGACGCTCGCGTCAATACGCCAGCTGGTCGTATGGTAGAAGTAGACGACATGGTAAAAGCGGCATTGTTCTTGATTTCTTCTGATTCGGATATGATCCGCGGCCAGACTATAATTGTAGACGGTGGACGTTCGGTCGTTATGTAATCCTTTGGTCCTTATGCCTTATTGCTGTATGTTTTCAGAATTGATTGATATAATACGGAAATAGCAGATAAATAAGGCTTAGACAAAAAGGTGGGGTAGTACATGGCGATTCCTGCGGAGGGTGAAACAATCCAAATCCACAGTTACAAACACAACGGTCGCATCCACCGTGTCTGGCAGGAAACAACTGTACTGAAAGGTACGAATAATATTGTAATTGGTGCAAATGAACGGACGCTAGTGACAGAATCCGATGGACGAACTTGGTTAACGCGTGAACCATCAATATGTTATTTTCACGCAGAGCATTGGTTTAACATCATCTGCATGCTCCGAGAAGACGGGGTTTATTATTACTGTAATGTTAGTTCTCCATTCGTATATAATAATGGCTCGTTAAAGTACATCGATTATGACTTGGACGTAAAAGTGTTTCCAGACATGTCGTACACGTTATTGGATGAAGACGAATACGAAGACCACAAGCGGCAAATGGGATATCCTGAAGTGATTGATCAAATACTTCACCGAAATGTAGAAAAACTGATCGGCTGGATTAAGCAGCGCAAAGGCCCGTTTGCCCAAGACTTTATCGAAGTATGGACGAACCGCTATGAATTTCATAGGTAAAACCGGATTCGTGATCAAAATGAAAACCTGTTGCTTGCCGACAGGTTTTTCGTTTTGTATAGAAAGGAGTGAGAAGTTTGAGTAGTATGAAACGCTATATGCAATTTGTCAAACCGTATTATTGGCAAATTGCATTGACAATTGTCATTGGCATATTCAAGTTCGCAATCCCGCTATTCATCCCACTGCTTATCAAAATTGTCATTGATGATATTATTGGAGCGGATGCGCTGTCTAATGCAGAAAAGTTAAGGCAGTTGTATTTATGGCTAGGTGGAACCGCAATTGTTTTCTTCTTATTGAGACCACCAATTGAATATTTCCGCCAATATTATGCACAATATGTTAGCAACAAAATCCTTTACGATATTCGTGGCTATTTATATGGTCATTTGCAACGTTTGAGTTTACGTTATTATGCAAACACGCGAGCGGGCGAAATCATTTCTCGTATGATCAATGACGTCGAGCAAACAAAAAACTTTGTCATGATCGGTTTAATGAACGTCTGGTTAGATCTTGCGACAATCATCATTGCCATTATTATTATGTTGACGATGGATGTTTCATTAACTGTAGTGGCGTTGCTAGCGTTTCCGTTTTATGCGTTTAGTGTGAAATACTTTTTTGGTCGTCTACGTGATTTAACGCGAGCACGGTCACAAGCTTTAGCAAATGTTCAAAGTTACTTGCATGAGCGCGTACAAGGCATGAGCATTATTAAAAGTTTCGCGTTAGAAAAACATGAACAGAAAATTTTTAACGATACTAATGATCAATTTTTGGAAAAGGCGATTGATCACACAAAATGGAATGCTAAAGCATTTGCAGTAGTTAATACCATAACGGATGTTGCCCCGTTAATGGTGATTGGCTACGCGGGTTACCAAGTTATTCAAGGAGATTTAACCCTTGGTACCATGGTGGCGTTTATCGCTTATATTGAGCGGCTCTATAGTCCACTGCGTCGTTTAGTCAATTCTTCAACAACTTTGGTTCAATCATTAGCTTCGATGGACCGTGTTTTTGAGTTAATAGATGAAGACTATGACGTAACCGATAAAGAAAAAGCACATGATTTAAAAGTCGTGGATGGTAAATTGGAATTTCGCGATGTTTCTTTTCATTACAATGATGGAGGAACTGAAGTGCTGTCGAATTTAAATTTCACTGTAAAGCCTGGAGAAACAGTCGCTTTTGTTGGCATGAGCGGCGGCGGAAAGTCGACAATCGTGTCGCTAATCCCACGATTTTATGATGTAACGAGTGGCGCCATTTATATGGACGACCATGATTTGCGCGACGTGACCACTCATACATTGCGTGACCAAATTGGTTTAGTATTACAAGATTCGATTCTCTTTAGCGACTCAGTAAAAGCAAACATCCTTATGGGGAAACCAGGCGCGACTGATGAAGAAGTAGTAGCGGCCGCAAAAGCTGCTAATGCAGATGAGTTTATCTCGCAATTGCCTGAAGGCTATGACACAAAAGTTGGCGAGCGCGGTGTTAAATTATCAGGAGGACAAAAGCAACGTGTAGCAATTGCACGTGTGTTCTTGAAAAATCCACCGATTCTAATTTTGGACGAAGCTACTTCAGCGCTTGATCTTGAAAGTGAAGCATTAATACAAGATTCGTTGGAACGATTAGCGCATGACCGGACTACTTTAATTGTGGCCCATCGTCTTTCAACAATTACGCATGCAGACCAAATTCTTGTAATCGATCACGGTAAACTTGCTGAAAAAGGAACACATAATGACCTAATGAAGCAGCAAGGTGTGTACCATAATTTATTCCAAGTGCAGCATTTTAATTAAACTAGTTAAGAGCCTCCAGGTTTTCTGGAGGCTCTTTTTAAATGTAAGGGTTACCATTTTATACTAAGAAGGTATTGCATTAATAATAATATTACGTATAATTGAAAGAAGGAGAATGTTCTGAATAATTTTTTTGTGTAAAAGGGGGAGCATCATGACTGAGCGTAAAACCATCTTAGACGTTAAAGGTTTACAAACATCCTTTTTCACAGATGATGGAGAGATACCAGCAGTAGATAATGTAAATTTTCACATACGAGAAGGAGAAGTGCTTGGCATTGTCGGTGAATCGGGATGCGGTAAAAGTGTAACTTCACTTTCAATAATGGGACTTGTTCCAAGTCCTCCTGGAAAAATTACAAGTGGAGAAATTTTATTTCAGGATAAAGATTTAACAAAATTATCTGAGAAAAAAATGCGGGAAATCAGAGGTAATGATATCGCAATGATTTTCCAAGAGCCGATGACTTCGTTAAATCCATTGTTCACAATTGGCAATCAGCTTCGCGAAGCTATTAAAATTCACAAAAAAGATTGGTCGAAAGAACAAGTTCAAGAACGCGCGATTGAAATGATGAAACTAGTTGGCCTGCCAAGACCGGAAGGCTTAATGAAAGAATATCCACACCAATTATCAGGCGGAATGCGCCAACGTGTCATGATTGCGATGGCTTTGTTGTGTGACCCGAAAGTGTTGATTGCAGACGAACCAACCACAGCACTTGACGTTACCATACAGTCTCAAATTTTAAAACTGATAAAAAATCTTAACGAACGATTAAATACGGCCGTATTATTGATTACTCACGATTTAGGAGTAGTAGCTGAAACTTGTGAGCGAGTAGTTGTGATGTATTCAGGAAAAGTAGTTGAAGAAGGTCCTGTTCATACAATCTTCAACGATCCACAACATCCTTATACAAAAGGCTTGCTCGAGTCAGTTCCTGATATGCGTTTTAAAAAAGAACGACTTTATTCGATTCCTGGAAACGTTCCTAAACCAGGATCGATTAAAACAGGGTGCAAGTTCGCGGCGCGCTGCGAATTTGCGTTTGATCGCTGTCTAACTGAAAGCCCGGAGCTGTATCAAACGGCGGAAGATCATCAAACCCGCTGTTTCCTATTTGATCCGAAGGAGGTACAGTCGCATGACAGAACCGTTGTTGAAAGTTGAAGGGTTAAAAAAATATTTTCCGATTAAGTCTGGGATTTTAGGTAAAGTAAGCAATCATGTTAAAGCAGTAGATGACGTATCCTTCACAGTTCAAGAAGGTGAGACACTAGGTATTGTTGGTGAATCGGGCTGTGGGAAATCCACAACAGGTCGTATGTTAATGCGACTTTTAGAACCGACTGAAGGGGTTGTGACTTTCGACGGTCAAGAATTAACGAGTTTATCAAATAGCGATATGCGGAAAGCGCGTCGTGATATTCAAATGGTTTTTCAAGACCCATATGCGTCATTAAATCCGCGTCATACGATTGAGAAAATTTTAATGGAACCGCTAAATGTTCATAATATAGGCGATCCAAAAGACCGCAAAAAGAAAGTACATGAGTTTTTAGAGATTGTGGGATTGAGTAGTTATCATGCAAAACGCTATCCACATCAATTTAGTGGTGGTCAGCGTCAGCGTATTGGTATTGCGCGTGCATTAATGACTAACCCAAAACTAATTATTGCAGATGAGCCTGTTTCAGCACTTGATGTATCTATTCAGGCACAAGTACTGAATTTGATGCAAGATTTGCAAAAAGAGTTGAAACTTACTTATATATTTATTGCCCATGACTTAGGGGTGGTTCGACACATAAGCGATCGTGTGGGTGTTATGTATCTTGGACAAATGGCAGAACTTGCTAACACAGAGGATTTGTACGAAAAACCACTACATCCGTATACGCAAGCCTTATTGGCTGCAGTTCCGGTACCGGACCCAGACTTTGTTCGGGAAGAAGTGATTATCACGGGTGATGTTCCAAGCCCAGCAAATCCACCAAGTGGTTGCAGGTTCCATACACGCTGTCCATTTAAAATGGACATTTGTTCAGAAGTTGTACCTGTTTTTGCAGAAGTTGAGGTAGGTCATTCTGTTGCCTGTCATCTTTACGAAGAGTCCAGGCCGCAATGATAATAAATAGAAAAAATGGAGGGGTTAATTTGGGGAAGAAAAAGTTCTTAACGTGGTCATTATTATTGCTTTTATTAGTATCAACAGCACTTTTTGGCTGTAGTTCTGACGACAGCTCAGACGAAGACGGAGGTAGTGACGGAGGATCCACTGAAGAGAAAACATTGATCTTTGGACGTGGAGGCGACTCTGTTTCTCTTGATCCAATTTCGATTACAGATGGAGAATCATTTAAAGTAACTAAAAACATTTTTGATACTTTAGTAAACTTTGGTGAACAAGATACAGAAATCGAAGCTGGATTGGCGTCTGAATGGACACCATCTGAAGATGGATTAACGTATACGTTCAAATTGCAGGAAGGCGTTAAGTTCCACGATGGCGCTGATTTTAATGCAGAAGCTGTAGTGAAAAACTTTGAACGCTGGGCAGCTGGAGACGGCGAGAAATTCCCTTACTATGGTTCGATGTTCGGTGGTTACGGAGATGAAGAAGGACATGTAATTGATTCTGTTGAAGCAACAGGCGATTACGAAGTTGTCTTTACATTAAACCGTCCACAAGCACCATTCCTTAAAAACTTAGCTATGAGTCCGTTCGCGATTGCTTCACCAACAGCAGTTGAAGAAGCTGGAGACTCTTTCGGAGATAACCCAGTGGGAACAGGTCCATTTAAGTTTGTTGAATGGAAACGTAACGATACGATTACAATTGAAAAATTTGATGATTACTGGGTGGAAGGCGAGCCGAAATTGGATCAAGTCGTATTCCGCGCAATTCCAGATAACTCAGCTCGTTTAAATGCTTTATTATCAGGAGAAATTGATTTGGCAGACGGGATTACACCATCTGATGCAGGAACAATCGAAGGCGATGATAACCTTCAATTGTTTGAACGTCCATCTATGAACGTTGGCTACCTTGGAATGACTGTAACGCGTGAACCATTTGATGATCCTAAAGTTCGTCAAGCAGTAAACCATGCAATCGACAAACAAGCGATTGTAGATGCATTTTTCGAAGGACGCGCAGAAGTAGCGAAAAACCCAATTCCGCCAGTAATTAGCGGATATAACGATAGCATTGAAGGTTACGAATACAGCCCTGAAAAAGCTAAAGAGTTGTTAGAAGAAGCAGGTCTTAAAGACGGCTTTGATATGGAACTTTACGCAATGCCAGTTCCACGTCCATATATGCCAGATGGCCAAAAAGTTGCAGAAGCAATTCAGAAAAACTTAGCTGATGTTGGCATTAACGCTAAGATTGTATCATTTGAATGGGCAACGTATTTAGAAAAAGCTGCAAACGGAGAAGCTGATGCATTCTTACTTGGATGGACTGGCGATAACGGCGATGCAGATAACTTCCTATACGCTTTGCTTGATCAAGATAATGTCGGCACAAACAACTACACGTACTATAAAAACCAAGAATTGCATGATCTTTTGATCAAAGCTCAATCAGAAGTTGATGAAGATGCAAGAAACGAATTATACATGCAAGCTCAAGAAATCATCCATGAAGATGCTCCTTGGGTTCCACTTGCACACTCTACACCGCTATTAGCTGGTGGGAAAAACGTAATGAATTTCAAAGCACATCCAACAGGTTCTGACAAATTGGCTTCAGTAGATTTGGAGTAGGCAATTCACGGGAGGGAGTCGGGATGATTTCCTCCCCCTTTTTTTTACTGCTATACATATTGCAAGAGATGGAGAGGTGAAGAAGATGCTTCACTATATTGGAAGAAGACTTTTACAGTTAATCCCAGTTTTACTTGGTATGACATTTATCGTCTTTATGATCATCCGTGCCATTCCTGGCGATCCTGCACAAGTTATTCTTGGTCAGCAAGCATCCGAAGAAGCAATAAAAGCATTACGAACAAATCTAGGATTAGATAATCCTTGGTATATTCAGTATTTTGACTACCTAAAAGGATTGATTACTGGCGATTTAGGAGAATCACTTCGTACACGTACTCCTGTAGTAGATGAAGTATGGCCATATTTGGCTGCTACGATTGAACTCTCTTTATTCGCTATTATTATTGCGGTAGTAATCGGAATTAATGCAGGTATTATTTCAGCTTGGTTCCAAAATTCTTGGTTTGACTACTTGGCTATGATCATTGCATTGATTGGGGTATCGATGCCAATCTTCTGGCTTGGGTTAATGAACCAATGGATTTTCTCTATTGAACTTGGGATTTTACCGACTACTGGTCGAGAAAATGTCCGAGATCCTGTCGATGTCATAACTGGTTTCTATGTACTAGATACATTGATAGCAGGGGATTTTAACCAATTATCTACTGTACTTAAACACCTCGTTTTACCAGGAACAGCTTTAGCGACAATTCCGATGGCCATTATTGCAAGAATGACTCGTTCAAGCATGCTAGAAGTTATGCGTTCTGATTTTGTTCGAACAGCTCGCTCGAAAGGTTTATCGATGTTTTGGGTTGTATACAAACATGCGCTCAAAAATGCAATTATTCCAGTGCTAACGATTATCGGACTTCAGATGGGGCTTCTGCTAGGTGGTGCCATTTTGACAGAAACCATTTTCGGATGGCCAGGAATCGGACGTTATATCTATGAAGCAATTGGTTTCCGTGATTATCCGGTTATTCAGTCAGGTATCCTAATTGTCGCGTTTATATTTGTTATGATTAATTTAGTTGTCGATTTGCTATACGGTTTGGTCGATCCACGCATCAAATATGATTAGGAAGGAGGAGACGTATTATGGCTGAAACAGTAAACAATCAAGAAAAAGAAGAGTTGCAGAAAGTCGCTGGTCCTTGGAAAGAGGCTTGGCGAGGTTTCCGCAAAAGTAAAGTAGCGGTTGTTGGTATGGGTATTGTTATCTTCTTTATTTTGTTAGCAATTTTCGGACCACTCATTACATTACAAGGCATTAATGAACAAAATCTGTCTCAACGGCTTATGCCTCCTTCTTCTACTCATTGGATGGGTACAGATGACTTTGGTCGAGATATTTTATCGCGCGTTGTATATGGTGCTCGAATTTCTTTATGGGTTGGTTTTTTAGCAGTTATTGGATCTGTTGTTGTAGGGAGTATTTTAGGGATTTTAGCCGGTTATTACGGACGTTGGGTAGACACAATTATTTCACGTATCTTTGATATCATGCTAGCTTTTCCAAGTATTTTGCTAGCAATCGCGGTTGTATCGGTTCTAGGACCTTCTTTACGAAATGCGTTAATTGCCATTGCCATCATCAACGTACCTAACTTTGGTCGTTTAATTCGCTCGAAAGTGTTGAGTATTAAAGAAGATGAATACATTATGTCAGCAAAAGCAATTGGTATGAAAGACAATCGTATTCTTGTTTCTCATATTCTACCGAACTCTATGGCACCAGTAATTGTTCAAGGAACATTGGCTATTGCGACAGCAATTATTGAAGCTGCGGCACTTGGATTTTTAGGATTAGGTGCTCAAGCTCCGTCTCCAGAATGGGGCAAAATGTTAGCAGACTCGCGTTCGTATTTAACAAATGCACCATGGACCATGATTTTTCCAGGGGTAGCGATCATGTTGACAGTACTCGGCTTTAACTTAATGGGTGACGGTTTACGTGACGCATTAGATCCACGAATGAAATCATAAAAAAAGTGTGAGGCATTTGCCTCACACTTTTTTATATGGAATTTTCAAGTTCTGTGTCTACTTCTTCTGAATGGTAATTCAAATAAGCAATGATGAGTAAGTCCAAATGTTCTAGTTGCTCTTCATAATCTAAAATAGCCGATAATACGTGCATTAAATGATAAACTGAAAATTCGCCTTCATTTTCTTCATGTGCCAAATTAATCTCTTTTACAAAAATCGTCATCACTTCGTTACGTCTCATAACAGCGTCTGTACCAGAACCTTCGCTATGTTCGGGGCGCAATTTGCCAACATATTTCATATAAAGTTGCTCGTGGTAACTTGCTAAACTTTCCAATCTCTCTTGAACCATCATATGAAAGTGTTGAGGAAGTTCCATCAACTCATTTTCGAAACGGTTCAAGCGTCTTAATACCTCTAAACTTTTCTTCGATGTCGCAATCATTTGACGGTAAAGTACCAGTTTACGTGCTTTCGCATATTGTTGCTTTTTCGTGTAGCTGCGTTCTTCTTTATAAAACGAGTACCATTGATCAACTTTTACTAGGTTTTCTGTTAATTTATCAATATCTTCTTTTACCGAGACATGATCAGATGCATGTCGAATGGAAACGCGAATCCAACGAATCACTTCTTCGCTAACAGAATGGATGGATTTGAACAAACGAGTTTCATATTTAGGTGGAAGAAATATCATATTCACGATAAATGCAGAAATTATCCCAAGCATAACGGTGGAAATTCTCAATGACGCAAAAGTTAAAAAGTTTGTAGAATGAGAGTCCATGATGATAATAATCGTTACTAAAGTTAATGGAACAGTATTTTCTAGCTTTAGCTTCAACATGACGATAATTGCTAATATTGCTGCGGCTCCAATGGTTAAATAATTGCTGCCGAGCGTTAACACAAAAACAATCGCTATGGTAGCACCGATCAAATTTCCATAAATTTGATCAAGTAACGTTAAATAAGAGCGGTAAATAGATGGCTGGATAGCGAAAATCGCCGCTACCCCTGCAAAAACAGGGGAAGGCAAATCCAATAAGTTGGCCAGATACAAGGCCATTGAAATGGCCACGCCAGTTTTAAAGATACGTGCACCTAATTTCATGTACTTAGGGACTCCTTCCTCAAAAACGATTTACGTTAATTATAACTGTTTAAACGCCTTACGTACCGCTTGAATAGAAAATTCTATATCTTCTTCTGTATGTTCCGTCGTTAAAAACCAAGCTTCGTATTTTGATGGCGCTAAATTGATGCCTTGAGCGAGCATCAATTTAAAGAAGCGACCAAAAATTTCACCATTTGATTCTTCTGCTTGCTCGTAGTTTTCTACTATTGTATCAGTAAAGTAAATAGTCAATGCACCTTTTAATCGGTTGACAGTGATTGTAATATCAAATTCTTTAGCCGCTGCCAAAATCCCTTTTTCTAGTTTTTCTCCGAGTTTATCCATTTTTTCATAAACGCCTTCTTGACCCAGAACTTCTAAACAAGCGATTCCAGCTTGTATGGAAGCGGGATTTCCAGCCATGGTACCAGCTTGATAAGCAGGGCCTAAAGGAGCTACTGTTTCCATTATTTCTTTTTTACCACCATAAGCTCCAATTGGTAACCCACCACCAATGATTTTACCAAGAGCGGTAAGGTCAGGTGTCAACCCAAGCATATCTTGAGCGCCACCATAATGGAAACGGAAAGCGGTAATAACTTCATCATAAACAATGAGTGCCCCTTTTTCATGGGCAATGCGATGAACTTCCTTCAAGTATCCTTCTTTTGGTTCAACAATTCCGAAGTTACCAACAATGGGTTCAACCAAAAGACAAGCAATTTCTTCTCCCCAATGATCCATTGCTTCTGAAAAAGCATCTATGTCATTAAATGGAACGGTGATCACTTCTTCAGCGATAGATTTTGGGACACCTGCTGAGTCAGGGGTACCGAGTGTCGCAGGACCAGATCCAGCAGCAACAAGCACCAAATCTGAATGGCCGTGATAGCAACCTGCAAACTTCATAATTTTAGTTCGTCCCGTATAGGCACGCGATACGCGAATTGTGGTCATAACTGCTTCTGTGCCACTGTTTACAAAGCGAACTCGATCCATGTTTGGCATTGCTTTTTTTAGCATTTTAGCGAAAGTAATTTCATGTCGTGTGGGTGTGCCGTAAAGCAGGCCAGTTTCTGCTGCATATGTAATTGCTTTTGTTATATGTGGATGGGCGTGACCTGTAATGATTGGCCCGTACGCTGCTAAATAGTCTATGTATTTATTGCCGTCAACATCCCAAAAGTAAGCGCCTTTACCTCGTTCCATAGCGATAGGGGATCCGCCACCTACTGCTTTAAACGATCTTGATGGACTATTAACACCACCGACGATGTGTTGTAATGCTTCTTTGTGTAACTCTTCTGATGTCGAATGATTCATTAGATGATTGCCTCCTATTGATTAAACTCTTCTTTATTGTAGACAACCTTGTTCTGAAACGCCAAAGAAATTGAAACTAAGCTCAGTGTTCGGTACGATAGAAGAAAGAAAAGGAGTGGGTAAGATGACGGTAGTAGAAGGCATGCAAGCGCCAACATTTTCACTGAAAAATGAAATAGGAGAAATTGTTTCACTGAATGATTTCACAGGCGATAAATACGTAGTTCTTTACTTTTATCCGAAAGATATGACTCCAGGTTGTACGACACAAGCATGTGATTTTAGAGATGCCGAAGCTGACTTCTCTAAACTAAATGCGGTAATTTTAGGCGTAAGTGCAGATTCAGAAGACCGACATACTAAATTTATCGAAAAACATGGATTGCCATTTTCACTTTTAGTAGATGAAAACCACCAAATGTCTGAAGACTATGGCGTCTGGGTAGAGAAGAATATGTATGGCAAAAAATTCATGGGCATTGAGCGTTCTACTTTTTTAATCGACCCTACAGGTACTGTTGCCAAAGTGTGGCGGAAAGTAAAAGTACCAAATCATATTCAGGATGTTTTAGAAACTTTAAAAACAATTAGAAAGCAGTAAGAGGGGGGCAATTATGGAAGTTTTATTTACATTTGTTCCAAGAGAAGATCAACAACAAAGAATTCAAGAAGAATTTCCAGAAGTCGATTTTCATTTCCTTTATCGAGATAAGACTCGATTATCAACGGCAGACATTATCGTTACTTATGGAGAAGATTTGACCGCGGAAGATATTGGAACAGCTGAAAAAGTAAAGTGGATTATGGTTGCTAGTGCGGGGATTGAAAAGCTACCGCATCAAGCGATTGAGTCACGTGGCATTACCGTATCGAATGTTAAAGGAATTCATAAAACACCAATGGCGGAGTCTGCATTAGCACATTTATTGGCTATTAAGCGATCGCTACCAGTAATTTACGAAAATCAACATAAACAACAATGGGTAAGGAAAATAAGCTCTTCAGAGTTAAGTGGGACGACAGCACTGATTCTCGGACCAGGAGCAATTGGATCGGAAATCGGTCGATTGCTACAAGCATTTGGTGTTCAGACGATTGGTTGTAATCGCTCTGGCAGACAAGCTCCAAATATGGATGAAATGATTTCTTTCGAAAAGGTTCTTGATAAGTTACCAGAGGCAGATTACGTAATCTCTGTTTTGCCAAGTACAGATGAAACGAAAGAACTTTTAAAAGAAGAGCACTTCAAGGCTATGAAGGACACAGCGATCTTTATGAACTTCGGTAGAGGTGATTTAGTCACAGACGCAACTTTAGTAAATGCTCTACAACAAAATGAAATTGCGTATGCCGTTTTAGATGTGTTCGAACAGGAACCGCTTCCTGCAGATCACCCATACTGGTTAATGGACAATGTAATTGTCTCACCACATATTTCTAGCAAATCAGGAAAATATGTAGACCGTACACTCGACATATTTATACCGAATTTGGAAAAATGGCTTATTGATCAATCTGTTCCAACCAATCTAGTTGATATGGAAAAGGGGTATTGAGCATGAAGATTTACACTAAAACTGGCGATAAAGGCACGACTTCACTCGTCTACGGAACTCGTGTAGCAAAAAATGATGTAGTAGTAGAGGCGTATGGAACGTGTGACGAAGCAAATACATTAATTGGTTTAGCAATTGGACATCTTTATGCGGAGTTTTTCCAGGAGAAAGAAGAGCTTCTGAAAGTCTTTCACGAAATTCAGACCACGTTATTCCATGTAGGAGCTGAACTTGCTACACCTAAAGATAAAGAAGTGAAATGGAAACTGACGGAACAAGATATTTCAAAGCTTGAACAATGGATTGATCACTATGACGATGCAGTTCCAACGCTGAGTAATTTCATTTTGCCTGGAGGACATCCGGCTGGGGCGACATTCCATGTGGCGAGAACTGTAGTTAGACGAGCTGAGCGTACAGTGCTGTCTATTGGAAACGATGTTTCGCCAAATGTTTTAGCATATTTAAACCGATTGTCGGATTTTTTGTTCGTCGCAGCTCGCCTCGTCAATCAGCGGCTTGGTCGAGTAGAGAGAGGTTTGCACGATAATTAAAGTGGAAATGCGTGACAACCGGCGGTAATATAGTGATTTCTTGACATCTGACTCTTTTATTAGGTACACTGTTTATAACAATTACAATGTAAGAATATCTATGAAGTGAGGTGCACGGCGATGTCTGAAGTACAATTAAAAGACGCGCTTGATGCTTTGAAGTCAACAGGTGTAAGAATCACACCCCAACGTCACGCGATTTTGGAGTATATGATTCATTCTACAAATCACCCAACAGCGGATGACATTTATCGCGCGCTTGAAAAAACGTTTCCTAATATGAGTGTCGCAACTGTTTATAATAACTTACGTGTGTTCAGAAAAGCAGGATTGGTGAAAGAATTAACTTATGGAGATTCTTCAAGCCGTTTCGATTTTGTTACACATGACCATTATCATATTATCTGCAATGATTGCGGTAAAATTGTTGATTTCCATTACCCAGGACTCGATGAAGTGGAACATTTGGCTTCCCATGTCACTGGATTTGAAGTTGATTACCATCGACTTGAAATTTACGGGACATGTCAGGACTGCTTAAGCAATACGGCGAAAGCTCAATAGAATTTTCAAAAAAAAATAAGCTTACTGCTTTTAGGCAGTAAGCTTATTTTTTTATTGTGAGCTTTTTTTATTGTAGTCTTGGTCAAACTCTTTACCTTCAAGAGAGCGATCCATTGTTAAAGGCTCGTTGCAGTGCATGCATATATCAACACGACCGAGCATTTTTGTATGTTTTCCACAATTCGGACATTCTACTGGTACGGTTTTCATGGATAACAAGCCAATCCAAGCATAAACACCTGTACTTCCGATAATTGCGAGTACACCAAGCAACATTAGAATCACCATTATAACGGGCTGATTTCTGAAATAGATACCAACATACATAATTACGATCCCAATAAAGATTAATGCCAACGCAAACGTCCGAATGCGATTGATTTTATTTTTATAAGGTTTCATGGTTTATTTCCTCCTTGCATCCATCATACTATATCATAAATACCCTTAAAAAGTGATATCGGTTTTAAAATGAAGGAATCCGCAGTAAATATGTCGAAATAGAGAAAAGCGGAAGTTAGTTTGATTAGCATAGAAGTTTGAGCTAAAGAGGACGGGGAATCCCGGCAAACAAATGGGAAATGAAAACAAGCTGGAGTTTACAGCTAGGCATACCTCTTAATCCTAAGAAGGAATGCGGTAGAGACAGCAAGGAGTGAGAATGGTGGAACAAATACTACGCCCTATTTATCAAGAACGCGCCAGTCAGGAAAGTACACTTGGAGTGATTTTAGTAGAAAAAAGAGAGAAAGTTAGTCAAATAACGGATACTTTTGATTCGATTTTATTGATTATCACGAAAGAAAATGAAACACCAGTGTTTACAAAGCATTACACGTATATGGATAGAAAAGCTGCTATGCATATTGTTACGGAAAAGCAATTACATAAATGGTTGTTGCTTGGCACAAATCGGAAAATTGTCGACTGGCTTTTTTATGGCCGTGTAATTTACGACCGAAACGAATTTATGGAAAAGCTAAAGACCGAACTCAAAGACTATCCTTTCTATGGTCGGAAAATTAAAATGGGTATGGAATTCGCTAAGTTGATTCGACGCTATATGGAAGGAAAATCATTTTTTGAAGAAAAAAACTATATGGATGCCTATCATCATATGGTAGAGTCATTGCATCATTTAGCTCGGTTAGCAGTACTCGAAAACGGACTACCTCCAGAAGTAACCGTGTGGTCTCAAGTAAAGCAGATGGAGCCAGCGATATATAAACTATACGAAGAGTTAATATCGAGTGATGAACCGATTGATAAACGTTTGGAATTATTATTTTTGGCAAGTGAATTTTATATTCATTCACGGACAAAAGATGGAGCTCTTCACATAAGAGAAGTTATGGAAAAACAAAGTAGTTGGACCATCCAAGAATTACACGAACAGGAAGAGTTAAAAAACTATTCTTCTGATCTGGAGGTTTTCATCGAGTTTCTTGTAGAAAAAGACCTCATATCTATTAATGGCGTTACGACCAAGAGTGAAGGCGTCTTTCATCGATACTATTATGTTAAAAATTAAACACGACGTAAATGATGGAAAGAAGCATTATATAGAAGAATTTGATTTAACAGTGAGTCTTTTCAATGAATAGATTTTAAAAAACGTGAAGAGCTGTTGCCAAAAGTCGGCTTATAAGACTTTTGGCAACAGCTTATTATCTGTGTAAATGCTAGAAAAGACGTTGAAGGATAATGATTTCAAAGCTTGTTAAATTAGGTGGTAAAGTTTTTAAGAACTTTTTCGCTTTAATCGTTGACATCTATGAGGGGGGTGTATTATGATAATACATGTCGCTAAGGGGAATTAAGTTTTTTACAATAATAAAAAAGCTTGACTCTTTCATCGAACGATGATAACTTAGAGAAGTTGCTTTTACAGAACGCATACTGAACCTTGAAAACTGAACAGCAAAACGTCAACAAACAGCAACGGTCGCGCAAAACGGCCCGCGCAAAACTTACTGATCAGCATTACGCAGATCAAAGCGAATCGTGCGTCTTCGGACGGCGATACGCCAGCAGTATTGAGCAATCAACACTACTCTATAATGGAGAGTTTGATCCTGGCTCAGGACGAACGCTGGCGGCGTGCCTAATACATGCAAGTCGAGCGGAACATTGGGAGCTTGCTCCCATTGTTTAGCGGCGGACGGGTGAGTAACACGTGGGCAACCTGCCCTGCAGATCGGGATAACTCCGGGAAACCGGTGCTAATACCGAATAGTTTGCGGCCTCTCCTGAGGCTGCACGGAAAGACGGTTTCGGCTGTCACTGCAGGATGGGCCCGCGGCGCATTAGCTAGTTGGTGGGGTAATGGCCTACCAAGGCGACGATGCGTAGCCGACCTGAGAGGGTGATCGGCCACACTGGGACTGAGACACGGCCCAGACTCCTACGGGAGGCAGCAGTAGGGAATCTTCCGCAATGGACGAAAGTCTGACGGAGCAACGCCGCGTGAGTGACGAAGGTTTTCGGATCGTAAAACTCTGTTGTGAGGGAAGAACAAGTACCAACTAACTACTGGTACCTTGACGGTACCTCACCAGAAAGCCACGGCTAACTACGTGCCAGCAGCCGCGGTAATACGTAGGTGGCAAGCGTTGTCCGGAATTATTGGGCGTAAAGCGCGCGCAGGCGGTTCTTTAAGTCTGATGTGAAAGCCCACGGCTCAACCGTGGAGGGTCATTGGAAACTGGAGAACTTGAGTGCAGAAGAGGAAAGTGGAATTCCATGTGTAGCGGTGAAATGCGTAGAGATGTGGAGGAACACCAGTGGCGAAGGCGACTTTCTGGTCTGTAACTGACGCTGAGGCGCGAAAGCGTGGGGAGCAAACAGGATTAGATACCCTGGTAGTCCACGCCGTAAACGATGAGTGCTAAGTGTTAGGGGGTTTCCGCCCCTTAGTGCTGCAGCTAACGCATTAAGCACTCCGCCTGGGGAGTACGGCCGCAAGGCTGAAACTCAAAGGAATTGACGGGGGCCCGCACAAGCGGTGGAGCATGTGGTTTAATTCGAAGCAACGCGAAGAACCTTACCAGGTCTTGACATCCCACTGCCCGGTGTAGAGATACACTTTTCCCTTCGGGGACAGTGGTGACAGGTGGTGCATGGTTGTCGTCAGCTCGTGTCGTGAGATGTTGGGTTAAGTCCCGCAACGAGCGCAACCCTTGATCTTAGTTGCCAGCATTTAGTTGGGCACTCTAAGGTGACTGCCGGTGACAAACCGGAGGAAGGTGGGGATGACGTCAAATCATCATGCCCCTTATGACCTGGGCTACACACGTGCTACAATGGACGGTACAAAGGGTTGCCAACCCGCGAGGGGGAGCCAATCCCATAAAACCGTTCTCAGTTCGGATTGTAGGCTGCAACTCGCCTGCATGAAGCCGGAATCGCTAGTAATCGTGGATCAGCATGCCACGGTGAATACGTTCCCGGGCCTTGTACACACCGCCCGTCACACCACGAGAGTTTGTAACACCCGAAGTCGGTGAGGTAACCCTTGTGGAGCCAGCCGCCGAAGGTGGGACAGATGATTGGGGTGAAGTCGTAACAAGGTAGCCGTATCGGAAGGTGCGGCTGGATCACCTCCTTTCTAAGGATAAATTCGGAACCGAGTTTTCTCGGGGTTGACGTTTTGCGTTCAGTTTTGAAGGTTCACCTTCAGGCGGCAACGCCTTTTTTTGTGACTTTCAACCTTGTTCTTTGAAAACTGGATAAAACGACATTGAAACAAATGCAAGAAATTCAAGTACGCGTGACCATTGGTCACAACTTTTTAATTAACCATTGGTTAAGTTAGAAAGGGCGCACGGTGGATGCCTTGGCACTAGGAGCCGAAGAAGGACGGCACTAACACCGATATGCTTCGGGGAGCTGTAAGTGAGCGATGATCCGGAGATTTCCGAATGGGGGAACCCACTACCTTTAATCGGGTAGTATCCATGTGTGAATCTATAGCACATGAGAAGGCAGACCCAGGGAACTGAAACATCTAAGTACCTGGAGGAAGAGAAAGCAAATGCGATTCCCTGAGTAGCGGCGAGCGAAACGGGATCAGCCCAAACCAAGAGGCTTGCCTCTTGGGGTTGTAGGACACTCTATACGGAGTTACAAAAGGTAGGATTAGGCGAAGCGACCTGGAACGGTCCGCCACAGCGGGTAACAGCCCCGTAGCCGAAAACCCTACCCCTCCAGAGTGGATCCTGAGTACGGCGGAACACGTGAAATTCCGTCGGAATCTGGGAGGACCATCTCCCAAGGCTAAATACTTCCTAGTGACCGATAGTGAACCAGTACCGTGAGGGAAAGGTGAAAAGCACCCCGGAAGGGGAGTGAAATAGATCCTGAAACCGTGTGCCTACAAGTAGTCAAAGCCCGTTAATGGGTGATGGCGTGCCTTTTGTAGAATGAACCGGCGAGTTACGATTACATGCAAGGTTAAGCTGAGAAGGCGGAGCCGCAGCGAAAGCGAGTCTGAATAGGGCGACAGAGTATGTAGTTGTAGACCCGAAACCAGGTGATCTACCCATGTCCAGGGTGAAGGTAAGGTAACACTTACTGGAGGCCCGAACCCACGCACGTTGAAAAGTGCGGGGATGAGGTGTGGGTAGCGGAGAAATTCCAATCGAACCTGGAGATAGCTGGTTCTCTCCGAAATAGCTTTAGGGCTAGCCTCAAGATAGAGAATCCTGGAGGTAGAGCACTGTTTGGACTAGGGGCCCATCCCGGGTTACCGAATTCAGACAAACTCCGAATGCCAGTGATTTATGCTTGGGAGTCAGACTGCGAGTGATAAGATCCGTAGTCAAGAGGGAAACAGCCCAGACCACCAGCTAAGGTCCCCAAATATCCGTTAAGTGGAAAAGGATGTGGCGTTGCTTAGACAACCAGGATGTTGGCTTAGAAGCAGCCATCATTTAAAGAGTGCGTAATAGCTCACTGGTCGAGTGACACTGCGCCGAAAATGTACCGGGGCTAAACGGATTACCGAAGCTGTGGATGGATCTCGTAAGAGATCCGTGGTAGGAGAGCGTTCTAAGGGCGTAGAAGTCAGACCGGAAGGACTGGTGGAGCGCTTAGAAGTGAGAATGCCGGTATGAGTAACGAAAGACGGGTGAGAATCCCGTCCACCGAATGCCTAAGGTTTCCTGAGGAAGGCTCGTCCGCTCAGGGTTAGTCGGGACCTAAGTCGAGGCCGATAGGCGTAGACGATGGACAACAGGTTGATATTCCTGTACCACCTCCCCGCCGTTTGAGCAATGGGGGGACGCAGAAGGATAAGGAGAGCGTGCCGTTGGTTGTGCACGTCCAAGCAGTGAGGCGTGGAATGAGGCAAATCCCATTCCTGATACGTTGAGCTGTGATGGCAAGAGGGTTTACCCTTAGAGTCCCTGATTTCACACTGCCAAGAAAAGCCTCTAGCGAGGCGGGAGGTGCCCGTACCGCAAACCGACACAGGTAGGCGAGAAGAGAATTCTAAGGTGAGCGAGTGAACTCTCGTTAAGGAACTCGGCAAAATGACCCCGTAACTTCGGGAGAAGGGGTGCTCTGGTAGGGTGAATAGCCCGAGAGAGCCGCAGTGAATAGGCCCAGGCGACTGTTTAGCAAAAACACAGGTCTCTGCAAAACCGTAAGGTGACGTATAGGGGCTGACGCCTGCCCGGTGCTGGAAGGTTAAGAGGAGTGCTTAGCGCAAGCGAAGGTGCGAATTGAAGCCCCAGTAAACGGCGGCCGTAACTATAACGGTCCTAAGGTAGCGAAATTCCTTGTCGGGTAAGTTCCGACCCGCACGAAAGGCGTAACGATCTGGGCACTGTCTCAACGAGAGACTCGGTGAAATTATAGTACCTGTGAAGATGCAGGTTACCCGCGACAGGACGGAAAGACCCCGTGGAGCTTTACTGTAGCCTGATATTGAATTTTGGTGCAACTTGTACAGGATAGGTAGGAGCCTGAGATTCCGGAGCGCCAGCTTCGGAGGAGGCGTCAGTGGGATACTACCCTGGTTGTATTGAAATTCTAACCCACAAGCCTGATCGGCTTGGGAGACAGTGTCAGGCGGGCAGTTTGACTGGGGCGGTCGCCTCCTAAAGAGTAACGGAGGCGCCCAAAGGTTCCCTCAGAATGGTTGGAAATCATTCGTAGAGTGTAAAGGCAGAAGGGAGCTTGACTGCGAGACGTACATGTCGAGCAGGGTCGAAAGACGGGCTTAGTGATCCGGTGGTTCCGCATGGAAGGGCCATCGCTCAACGGATAAAAGCTACCCCGGGGATAACAGGCTTATCTCCCCCAAGAGTCCACATCGACGGGGAGGTTTGGCACCTCGATGTCGGCTCATCGCATCCTGGGGCTGTAGTCGGTCCCAAGGGTTGGGCTGTTCGCCCATTAAAGCGGTACGCGAGCTGGGTTCAGAACGTCGTGAGACAGTTCGGTCCCTATCCGTCGCGGGCGCAGGAAATTTGAGAGGAGCTGTCCTTAGTACGAGAGGACCGGGATGGACACACCGCTGGTGTACCAGTTGTTCTGCCAAGGGCATCGCTGGGTAGCTATGTGTGGCCGGGATAAGTGCTGAAAGCATCTAAGCACGAAGCCCCCCTCAAGATGAGATTTCCCATTGCGCAAGCAAGTAAGATCCCTCAAAGACGATGAGGTAGATAGGTTCGAGGTGGAAGCGTGGCGACACGTGCAGCTGACGAATACTAATCGATCGAGGACTTAACCAACAAATTGTAGGCGAAAATCTTGCACGTTCCAATGTCGTTTATCCAGTTTTGAAAGAATAAGAAAAAGTTTTTGAAAAAAAGCTTGAAAATGCCTGTGATATTGGTATAATAAATCTTGTCTTTCAAAATAAATTCAGTCTGGTAATGATGGCAAAGAGGCCACACCCGTTCCCATCCCGAACACGGTAGTTAAGCTCTTTTGCGCCGATGGTAGTTGGGGGTTTCCCCCTGTGAGAGTAGGACGTTGCCAGGCTGATCAATTATTCCGAAGTAGCTCAGTGGTAGAGCACCGCACTGTTAATGCGATGGTCGTAGGTTCGAGTCCTACCTTCGGAGCCAATTATGGAGAGCTGTCCGAGTGGCCGAAGGAGCATGATTGGAAATCATGTAGGCGGGCAACCGTCTCAAGGGTTCGAATCCCTTGCTCTCCGCCAGAAGATCGTTTTCAAAAATATAAGTACGGCCCCTTGGTCAAGCGGTTAAGACACCGCCCTTTCACGGCGGTAACACGGGTTCGAATCCCGTAGGGGTCACCAATTACATGGAGGATTAGCTCAGCTGGGAGAGCATCTGCCTTACAAGCAGAGGGTCGGCGGTTCGATCCCGTCATCCTCCACCATTTCTTAAATACGTAAGTATTGTGAAGTATATGAAATAACATTATCGCGGGGTGGAGCAGTTCGGTAGCTCGTTGGGCTCATAACCCAAAGGTCGCAGGTTCAAATCCTGCCCCCGCAACCAAATGGTCCCGTGGTGTAGCGGTTAACATGCCTGCCTGTCACGCAGGAGATCGCCGGTTCGATCCCGGTCGGGACCGCCATTTTAATTTTTAAAAGTGGGTCAGTAGCTCAGTCGGTAGAGCATTAGATTGAAGCTCTAAGTGTCGGCGGTTCGATTCCGTCCTGACCCACCATTTTTATTAATATTTATGCCGGAGTAGCTCAGTTGGTAGAGCAACTGACTTGTAATCAGTAGGTCGAGGGTTCGACTCCTTTCTCCGGCACCACTAGGTGGGGTAGCGAAGTGGCTAAACGCGGCGGACTGTAAATCCGCTCCTTCGGGTTCGGCAGTTCGAATCTGCCCCCCACCACCAGTTTTTAGGGGCATAGTTTAACGGTAGAACAGAGGTCTCCAACACCTCCGATGTGGGTTCGATTCCTACTGCCCCTGCCAATTTTAAAATTTATATGATGGCGGTCGTGGCGAAGTGGTTAACGCACCGGATTGTGATTCCGGCACTCGGGGGTTCAATTCCCCTCGTCCGCCCCATGTTTTAATTTAATTAAGTAAACTTATAAAATAGTAAAGTGGCGGTCGTGGCGAAGTGGTTAACGCACCGGATTGTGATTCCGGCACTCGGGGGTTCAATTCCCCTCGTCCGCCCCATCTTTTATTAATGGGGTATAGCCAAGCGGTAAGGCAACGGGTTTTGATCCCGTCATGCCCTGGTTCGAATCCAGGTACCCCAGCTTTATTGCGGAAGTAGTTCAGTGGTAGAACGCCACCTTGCCAAGGTGGAGGTCGCGAGTTCGAACCTCGTCTTCCGCTCCATTATTTGGCGGCATAGCCAAGTGGTAAGGCATGGGTCTGCAACACCCTTATCACCGGTTCGAGTCCGGTTGCCGCCTCCATAATAATTTGCCGGCGTGGCGGAATTGGCAGACGCGCGGGACTCAAAATCCCGTTCCTTCACGGGAGTGTCGGTTCGACCCCGACCGCCGGTATCATGAAAGAACCTGCCTGTTCTTTCCAAAACCTCTTAACTGTGAGTATTCATAGTTAAGAGGTTTTTTGTTGTATTGTCATTTATAAAGTCGAGATTAGATCACTATTGATGAAATTAGTTTCAATATGACCGATGGATAATAGAAGGGTAGTGGATTACGATGGCCATTCTTTAAAGAACATTGTTATGAGAAACGTCTTTTTGTTTAAGAGAGAATGTCTCGAACCTGCTGCGAGTTTTGCTCTTAATGTCTATTATGCTATCTCAATCTTATACTTTGCCATTTGAAACTATTTAATACATCAAGAAAGTATTGGCGAGAAAAGTAGGGTGTGCTATAATAAATCTTGTCCGCTAAATCAATACTTGCCGGCGTGGCGGAATTGGCAGACGCGCGGGACTCAAAATCCCGTTCCTTCACGGGAGTGTCGGTTCGACCCCGACCGCCGGTATAATGCAAGTAAAGAATAAAAGTCCTGACTTAATTGTTAGGGCTTTTTTCTTTTTGTTGATAAAGTTATATGATTTCTACATTAACTGCAAAACTAAGAAAAACTCCAAATAGAACGGCAACAGGCCGTGAATAACTAATCTAGAAAAACTGATTTCTATCAAGATGGTTATACCGGGAATGGGGATAATGGGAAGATGTCATAGCCAAGATAATTTCCAATTATTAAAAAGACTGCCATCCATACTTTACTATTCTTAACACATTCCACGCTCGCTTTGACTTTTGAAAGTTTAAGTGAAATTGTGTATGCTGAACTACAATAGATAATTTTCAGTAAAAAGGAGTATTCGATGAGGAAAATCCATAGTGATATTTTAGAATTTAGAGGAAGCCATTATGATTTTGGAGTTAGGCAAGGGGAACTTTTAAAAGACAGCGTGATATTAGAAAATCGGAGAAAGCAGTGGAAAGCAAAAAGGCCGAGGTTTGAAATAAGTGTGCAAGAAACAGAAGAGGTTTTTCGTGAGTTTGCACCAAGAATATGGGATGAACTACTTGGATTGCAAAAAAGTCTTGATTTACCGATGGAAGAAGTGATTCGTGACTTTGGTGGTTACCGTATTGATGCAATGCCATCGGGTTGTTCGATTGTGACTGGGAAAGATTTTATGGTTAGGAATTATGACTTTCACCCGCAAACTTATGAAGGACGCTTTAGTTTGTTCCAACCGACTGATGGGGGTTATGCCATAATCGGACCTACGTCACGGATTATTGGACGAATGGATGGGATGAATGAGAAAGGCTTGGCTATGGGATATAATTTTACACATCGGAAAAAGCCAGGAGATGGCTTTGTTTGTTATTTAATTGGACGTATTATTTTAGAAACGTGTGCTACGGTAAATGAAGCTGTAGAACTTCTGAAAAAAATACCTCATCGTGGATCGTTTAGTTATATTGTGACGGATACTAGTGGCGAAACACGTATTGTCGAAGCAAGCCCACGGGCAGTGGATATTCGTATAGCTAATATTTGTACCAATCATTTCGAAATTCAACAGCTCGAAAATCGCAATTACTTGAAAGACTCGTTTGATCGATTAGAAGCGGTTCAAACTCAAGAACAACAAACAAAAGATGTTGGTAGTGCTTTTCGTTTATTTAATGATACGGACAAAGGTGTATTTTCAACTCTTTATAAAAGTTGGGCTGGAACGATTCATACCTCTGCTTATTTACCAAAAGAAAAAAAGATCTGGTTTGCATTAGGTGGAAATCAACAGCCGGTTATTTTAGATTTTGATAAGTGGTTACAAGGAGAAAATTTGGCTATTCAATCGATACATGGAGCGGTAGATACAGATATTGGTTTTGCACATGTGGATAAACAGTTTGTATAGAATAAAAACAAGAGCCAGCAATTTGCTGACTCTTGTTTTTTATAGTTCGGCCATATGAACAAATGGCAGATGGGTATCTATTTTTCCGTTAATTCGTTTTGCATATAAGCGCTCGCCTTGCAGCCATTTCTCAAAATCTAGCATGAGCGGTAAGCGATCTGGTCCGATAGCAAATCCAACTTTTAAGCTGTGCTGGAAGTAAGAAGCGGTATGAAGAGTGCCTGAAGCTGTACTGTATTTTTTTGAAAAGACCCCTTTGTCAGAGTCATTTAACAGGCGGAAAGCATTATAAGCATCGATTTTTTTATGTTGCTGCAACATCATCTGTTCTCTTCTTCTAGAATCATCAGTTTGGTAGCGGTTTTCTTCAACTAGTAACTCAAAATGGTTGGTGGAAATAGCAGATTCACGCACGACGACAGAACGTGGCGATGCTTCGACTACAACTGATTTTCCTGTACGGTCTAATAGGACATAACTAAAAGAGCGGCGGTGAGGGAGTTCTTCTAGCAATGCTACTGCGTCGTCAATGGTAGCGCAGTTTTCTAATATCAAACGGCCGATCATATTGCAGATGAACCCATCTTCTGAGTTGCGGCGGTTAATGAAATTATAGCCCATGACCAGGCCTTTTTCATTCATCCCATCGGTACGTCCGGTAATTTGCATAGTAGGTCCAATGGTCGCAAATCCTCCATCAGTTGGTTGATACAATGCAAGTCGACCCTCATAGCCTTGAGGTGAACTATCGTAATTGCGTACCATAAATTCGGACTCGGTATAAATTGAGCAGCCGCTCCGTGTATATTCCAAATAATAGCCTCCGAATTCTCGAATCGCCTCATGCATCGACCAGTCAAGAGCGTCTGCTAAGCCGGTGATTTCTTCCCATACTCGGGGGGCTAATGTGACTAATATATTTTTGGCACGTTGTTCGTCTATAATCAAATGGCGGTTAGAAGCTTGTCGTTGTTTTTGGCGATTGGGTAGAATCAATGATTCTTTTAATAATTCTCCTTGCATCCGACCAAAATCGTAATGGCTTCCACGAAACTGGACAATATCACTGTGTACTCGTTTCATGTATGGACCCCTCTTTTACTAATTAATGTAAGAAGAGTTTACTGCATTTTTGAGTAAATAGAAAAGAATATGCCTAAACGGCAAAGTCATTGAAGTTATACATAAGAGTTCTTGGGAAAATAGCATAAAAAGACGAATGCTTATATGTAAGCACCCGTCTTTTTGTTGAGTAAATTAAACTACATAAATCTCAGCGTCTCCGCCGTTAATGCCGGTAAACATATTTGAAGCAGCGGTTAGCAGCTGCAAAGCTGTATCTTTTTCCATAGAAGGACGCAGATAAAAAATATGTACTGCATTTTTTGTCTGTTCTGTAACAGCCGTCCGTTTAGAATCGACATAAGGGCTACCGAACGCACCTTCATCGTCTTTGGATACGAGAATGCCAGTCAATGTATTGGTGCGGTTATTTAAGCCCTCAAAGCGGTCTGTGCTAGTTCCAACCGTGATTTCAATATCACCTGAAATTTTATCAGCATCGTAAAGACCTAGTGGGATTTCGTATTGTAGCGACAAAAAACTATTCATGTCGACAGCAGAATCGACGACTGATAAATAATTTTGCTTTTTAATACGACGATATAATGCTTCAGCAGATGGTCGGTAACGGCTAGGGTCGGCACCTAATGCTTTCCAAATTAGTTGCCATTCGAGCAGTCCAGGAAAATCTGTGAATTCTTTATCTTCCAACTCAAAAAATAATTGTTCCTGAAAAAGTTGCAAACGGCCTTTTAACATTTGAGGTGAATCGGAAACGGTGATATTGTTATAATGAATGACACCAATTTTAAAATCGCCTAGAATTTCGTTTATTTGAGGATCGATTGTCAGCTTCATTGCAATCTTCCTTTCATTAGGGGTTTTTATTATCGTATCATAGAATTGAGTGAGGGGTTACGACATGAATCTTGATCAATTTCAAAAAGAGCTTGTTGCGTATGCCTCGGATATCGGAATTGATAAAATCGGTTTTGCCTCAGCAGAACCTTTTTATAGCTTGAAGCATCAATTGATTCGTCAGCAACAATTAAATTATCAGTCTGGATTTGAAGAGTCAGACGTGGAAAAACGTACGCGACCGGAATTACTATTGAACGAAGCAGTTAGTATTATTGCAATCGCGATCGCCTATCCATCCCGAATGAAGGATGCACCGCAAGGAGTCAAAGGTGCACGGAGAGGAATTTTCTCCCGGTCTTCTTGGGGGAAAGACTATCATGCGGCACTGAGAGAGCGTTTAACGCTATTAGAAGCATTTATCGCTTCACGTTACCCAGAAGCACGAATGCGATCAATGGTGGACACAGGTGAGCTTTCTGACCGTGCAGTAGCAGAACGTGCAGGAATTGGCTGGAGTGCCAAAAACACCAATATTATCACGCCAGAATTTGGTTCATACGTATATCTTGGTGAAATGATTACCAATATTCCATTTCGATTTGATGAGCCAATGGAAGATCAATGCGGCGATTGTCGTCTTTGTATCGATAGCTGTCCAACAGGTGCTATAGTTGAAGCGGGTCAATTAAACGCTCAGCGCTGCATTTCGTTTTTAACGCAAACGAAAGGATTTTTACCAGATGAATTTCGTGGCAAAATCGGCAACCGATTGTATGGCTGCGATACGTGTCAGACGGTTTGTCCAAAAAACAAGCGTAAAGCCAATCAAATTCATGCAGAGTTTGAGCCAGATCCAGAAATTGCGAAACCCTTATTGCTGCCATTGTTAACAATCTCTAATCGTGAGTTTAAAGATAAGTTTGGTTATGTGTCCGGATCGTGGCGAGGCAAAAAACCGATTCAGCGAAATGCTATTTTGGCGTTAGCACATTTTAAAGAAACAGCTGCTATACCTGTTTTGATTCAATTGCTCGACAGTGATGAGAGACCCGTTATTCGAGGAACTGCAGCATGGGCAATTGGCAAAATCGGAACATCCGAAGGGTTAGTTGCTTTACAACAAGCAGAGGAAAATGAAAAAGATAGAGAAGTACAAGAAGAAATTCAAAAAGGATTGGCATTTTTTGCTGAAAGATCGAAAGGATAAGTGACAGATTTGGCTATTCATATTGTGTTGTACCAACCGCTAATACCAGCGAATACAGGAAATATCGCGCGTTCATGCGCAGGGACAGGTGTAAAGTTACATTTAATACGTCCACTAGGTTTTTCAACAGACGATAAAATGTTGAAACGTGCCGGACTTGATTATTGGGAGCATGTCGATATTCATTATTACGATGGATTGCAGGAGTTGTTTGATCGTTACAAAGACGGAGCATTTTATTATATTACGAAATTTGGTGCAAAAACACATACGTCTTATGATTATTCTGATAGAGAAAAAGACCATTTCTTTGTTTTTGGACAAGAAACAAAAGGATTGCCTAAAGAATTGATTGAACAAAACCCAGATCATTGTTTACGTATTCCGATGAATGACAATATCCGTTCGCTCAATTTATCAAATACGGCATCCATTTTAATGTATGAAGCGTTACGCCAACAAGATTACCCTGGCTTAGAATAAAAAAAAGGACAGCGAATTTCGCTGTCCTTTTACACTATTCTCTTTCGTTTGTTCCAGGCTTGTCATCGTATCCAGCAGTAAAAATAGCTACTAAGAACGAAACACAAATACCTAAAATAAGGATTAAGTTCATAAGTATGACCTCCTTGAAATGTGCATCTTTGTTTAGTATAGCTTACAAGCGGGAAAAATGAAATATACAACATGGATTGAAATGTGGATAATTTCTGACGGTCTGTTAAAAATGAAACTTATTTCGTATTCAATCGTATAAAGAAGACAACAACAGTTATAGAAGGGATGAAATAATATGAAAATGAAAATTTCTGTCGCATTGCTTTGGTTTACAGGTTTAGCTGAAGCATTTCTAGCGATTCCATTAATAGGCGGGGGCTTTGTCATTAGTACAGGCTATACAGCTTTAGGCGTGATGTTTGTACTTCATGCCATTACTTTATTCTTTTGCTTCCGCGAATATTCACCAAAAGCAGGTTCAATTCTTGGAGTCATTACAAGTACAATTGCATGGATACCAGGCGTAGGTTGGGTATTCCATTTGATTACGGCAGCAGTGTTATTGCTGTCAGCAACATTTACTAGAAACAGAGTATAACCAAAAAAACCGCCAAATGGCGGTTTTTTTATGTCTACTAATCAATGAGGAGCAATCAATAGTTGAATGGTAAACAAAATGGCAAAGATATAAAGAATAGGATGCACTGATTTTCCTTGTCCTTTGAAAACTTTCATCAACGGATAAGATATAAATCCGAAAGCGATGCCCGTTGCAATACTCGATGTTAAAGGCATCGCAAGGACAATCAGAAATGCAGGAAACGCTTCGTCGAATTTTTCCCATTCAATGTGTTTAACAGAGTCGATCATTAAACTACCAACAATGATTAAAGCGGGTGCTGTGATAGCGGCGACACTTGATAAAGAGCCAACTAAAGGTCCGAAAAATGCTGCGACAATAAACAATATAGCGACTGTTAAACTTGTCAAACCTGTGCGCCCACCAGCTGCAACACCTGCAGAAGATTCAACATAAGCAGAAGTTGGGCTTGTACCAACCATTGCACCAGCTGTAGCTGCGATTGAATCGGCTAACAAAGCTTGGCGCATTCTTGGCATTTTATTGTCTTTCATGAGACCTGCTTGCTTAGCAACTCCGATCATCGTACCTGTGGTGTCAAATAACGTAACGAGTAGAAATGAGAAAACGACACCGTATAGGCCGAACTCAATAACTAATTGAATGGCCTCTACAGGATTCCAAATAAGGATTCCTTCCGGTAAAGAAGGAAGCTTTATTAATCCAGCATCAAATTTTAATTGACCTGTAAAAAAGGCAACTATTCCGGTAATAATCATGCCGTAAAAAATACCGCCGTGAATATTTAAGGACATAAAGATTACGGTAATTAGTAAGCCGAGTAGTGTTAATGCGACTAACGGGGACGTTAAATCACCTAATCCAACCAAGTTAGCATCATTAGCAACTATTAAACCGCTCAGTCTCATACCGATAAAAGCGATAAATAGACCAATTCCTGCTGTGATTGCATGTTTTAAGTTTTCAGGAATGGCTTGGATTAACACTTTTCTTAAAGAAGTTAACGACAATAGGATGAAAATGAGGCCCGCAACAAAAACTGCTGCAAAGGCAGTTACATAGTCGATTGCACCACCTGAACCGAGTACCATTGAAGTGAAATAAGCATTTAAACCCATACCAGGTGCAATGGCGATAGGGTAATTGGCAGCTAACGCCATCCATAAAGTTCCGATTACAGCGGCGATAATCGTTGCTAAAAAAACTTGATCAAATGGTACGCCCGCTGCACCTAAAATGACAGGATTGACGATGACGATATAAGCCATCGTCAGAAAAGTCGTCATACCAGCAGTGATTTCCGTCTTTATCGTAGTATTATTTTCTTTTAAATGAAACATATGTAGCTCCTCCTAAAACACGAACAATTTTAAACAACATGATATATATTATTCGTTCTATTCAAAGAGTGCAAGAACTTCCAACGAAATCCTAAAAGTCGAATTAATCTAATATTATTTGTACAATAGAAAGGAGAAAGGATGATGATGAATGGACCTAACAATCAATTCAACAAAACAATTACATAATGGAGTCGAAATGCCGCGCTTTGGATTAGGTGTCTACAAAATGACTGACAAAGAAGCCGCAGTAGAAGCGATGATTGCAGCTATCGGAGAAGGTTATAAAGCAATTGATACCGCGACAATTTACGATAACGAAGCCGAAGTAGGAGAGGCCGTTCGAAATTCTGGTGTAGAGCGCGAAGACTTATTTATCACGTCAAAAGTTTGGAATACCGATCAAGGTTATGACGAAACATTGAGAGCATTTGAAGCATCATTAAAGCGTCTTGACTTTGATTATTTAGACCTTTATTTGACACATTGGGCAATCGAAGGGAAGTATGTCGATACGTATCGCGCGATACAACGACTTTATGATGAAAAACTAGTTCGTTCAATCGGAGTCTCAAATCACCATGAGCATCATCTAGAGAAAATTTTAGCAACGGCTAATACAAAACCAATGGTCAATCAAATTGAGTTGCATCCACAATTAACGCAAGTTCCGTTACGTAATTTTTGTGAGGAAAATGACATTGCTATTACTTCATGGTCACCACTTGCAAGAGGTCGTCTATTAGAAGACCCAGTGATATCAGAAATTGCCAAACAACACAATAAATCAATTGCACAAGTGATTATTCGTTGGCATTTACAAAGTGGTTTAATTGTTATTCCAAAATCTGTAAAACCTTCACGTATTCAAGAAAATGCGCACGTATTTGATTTTTCATTATCGCAAGAAGAAATGAAAATGATTGATGAGTTAAACCAAGATTGGCGAAGCGGAACAAATCCGGATGACATTAAGGTATAAAAGATAAGCTACTTAGGTAGCTGAAATCAAAAAGAACGAAGAAAAGGAAATCCTTTTCTTCGTTCTTTTTATTATCTTGCAGTATCTTCAACCACTACTTTTTCATTAGTGAACGGGTGGATGAATGACATACGGAATGCATGTAAGTGATAGGCACCATCTTGTGTAGGCGGTCCATCGTATAATGTGTCTCCAACAATCGGGTGTCCGATATGAGAAAGATGTGTACGAATTTGGTGAGTGCGACCTGTTTCAAGTGTTAAGTGAAGCAAAGATTTGCCTTCCATTAACTTTAACACGCGGTAATGCGTGACAGCGCTTTGGCCCGTTTGTGAAACCATGCGACGTGTCGGGTGATGACGATCGCGGCCAATTGCAAAATCAATTGTGCCAGATTTATTATGAACTTTACCTTTAACGACAGCTTCATAATCACGAACCAATTGTTTTTGTTCTAACATGCGATCCAATACATTTTTTGCAACAGGGTGTTTAGCAACCATCAATAAACCAGAAGTTCCTTGATCTAAGCGGTGTACATGCTCGCCATATGATCCACCATTGCGGATAATGTGGCCAAGAACGGCATTGATAAACGTATCTGTTTGGCCGACTTCGTTCGGGTGTGTCGCCATACCTTTTGGTTTACGAGCCACGATAAAATGATCGTCTTCAAAAAGTACCGGTAGCTCGACATCGTGTTTAGGTTCGTAAGGTGAATCTGCGGGTGGCAAGTCAAATTGCAAGACAGTTCCTTTTGGCAATGGTTCTTTCCAAATGACTTCTTGGAATTTGTCATTTTTTACGCTTTTGGCCATACGCATTTGGTGAACTACTTTTTTTCCAAGGCCCCATTCAGTTCTTAGTAATTCTTCTACGGTCATACCTTCGTCTTTAATTTCGTAACTCCACGTCATTCGGTTTCCTCCAAAAAAAAGGATCATGCGCAAGGCACATGATCCTTTTGTCAGTTATTTTTTAACTACATCATTGAAAAATAGTTCAATATTTTCTTTCGGCTGTGCGCCGACCCAACGCGAAACTTCTTTACCATCTTCATAATGAACCAAAGTTGGCGTTGCTTCAATCTGGTATGGTGCAGCTTCTTCTTCATACTCTAACAGATTATACTGCAAAACGTCTACATCCATGTCTTCTGCCACTGGCATTAAAATAGGCGTCGTTTGCTGGCAATAGCTACATAATGGGCTGTAAAAATACACAGTTGTCGGCTCGCCGCTTGCAATTTCTTTTTCTAAGTCCGCTGGTAAGACAATGTTTTGATAATTCTCGTCATCTAGTTGATCAATAGTTGCTTGGTTCAAATCTTCTGTATCATAAGGATTATTCGCCAATTTTTCATCGTTTGCTTGGTTAGTTAATAAAATAATTCCGACGAAAACGATTACGACGATTCCAGCGATGATTAATAATTTCTTCATTTTTACTTTTCCTCCTTAAGGGTTTTCAATAAATAAATGCTCATTCCTGCGATTAAAATAAATGCGGTAAGCGCTAGTAAAGGAATGGTAATAAAGCCGAAGACATTGATGTATTCTCCAGTGCACGGAACAAGTCCGCAAGAAGGTGCAGCATCTGCTAAAAAATCGAGCTTTTGCAAGCTATAGTGGTAAATGGAAATTCCGCCACCAATAACTGAAAAAACCAATGCAGTCGTTGCAATTCGAACATTTTTCTGTACAAAAGCGATACCTAGAACAATAACTAGTGGATACATGAAAATACGTTGAATCCAGCAAAGTTCACATGGAGCATAATCGCGAATTTCAGAAAAATAAAGTGAACCTGCCGTAGCAACGAGCGCTACAATCCACATGGACAGCAAAATATTTTCCTGGCGTTTGGTCATTTTGTAGTCCCTCTTTTCAAAAATTGTTTCCATAGAATTATAATTGTAATCAAGAGACATGTAAAATAATATCAACCTGAGCGACTATCCGATATAATAAAGTATGAAACTTTTGTGAAGGAGAGCTGTGCTGTGTCAGAACAATTTGATCTATCCCATTTTGAAAAAAGCATGATCATTCGTGAAATGACTTATGCCGATATAAACCCCATCTTGGAAATGCAGCGATTATGCTTTCCCGGTATGGATCCATGGAAAGAAGAACAATTAAGAAGCCATTTAGGCGTCTTTCCACAAGGTCAGCTCGTAGCTGAGTTAGATGGAACAGTTATTGGTTCATGTTCGAGTTTGCTTATTAACTTTGATGAATACGATGACCGCCATACATGGGACGATGTGACAGATGCTGGTTACATAACAAATCACAATCCCGATGGTTACAATATGTACGGAATTGAAGTAATGGTGCATCCAGAATATCGCCGGATGAAAGTCGGACAGCGTTTATACGAAGCCCGTAAAGAGCTAGCGCGCGAGTTAAACTTAAAATCGATTATTATTGGTGGGCGCATTCCAAATTATCATAAACATGCAGATGAAATGTCTCCACGTGAATATGTAGATTCTGTTTCCCGGCATAAGATTTACGATCCTGTTTTAACCTTCCAATTAATGAATAACTTCCAATTGATGCGCATTAACCCGAACTATTTACAGGACGATGTAGCATCAGGCAAATATGCGACCTTAATGGAATGGAACAACGTTGATTACAAACCGATTTCCAAGCGTCACTTTAAAACGAGTTTGCCGGTTCGTATTTGTGTCGTGCAGTATTTAATGCGTGCGATTACGTCATTCGATGACTTAGCTAACCAGGTAGAATATTTTGTAGATGTTGCATCAGATGCACATTCAGACTTTGTTGTATTCCCTGAAATTTTTACTACGCAGTTAATGTCGTTCTTAAACGAGCCATCACCAAGTCAAGCTGTTCGTAAACTAACAGAGTATACACCACAATATATCGAGTTGTTTACTGACTTAGCAGTTCGCTATAATATCAATATTATCGGCGGTTCTCATTTTGTTAAAGAAGAAGACGATGAAATTTACAACATTGCTTATTTATTCCGTCGCGACGGTTCGATTGACAAGCAATACAAAATTCATATTACGCCAAACGAACGTAAATGGTGGGGCATTTCTGCAGGAGATTCGGTTCGCGTATTCGATACAGATTGCGGGAAAATCGCCATTCAAATTTGCTATGATATTGAATTCCCAGAACTAGCACGCATTGCGACAGATATGGGCGCCAACATTATTTTTACGCCATTCTGTACAGAAGATCGTCAAGGCTATTTACGTGTTCGTTATTGTGCACAAGCACGTGCTGTGGAAAATCAAATTTACACAGTCATTTCTGGTACGGTCGGAAACTTGCCACAAACTGAAAATATGGATATTCAATATGCTCAGTCCGGTATTTTTGCACCATCAGATTTTGAATTTGCACGTGATGGCATTGTTGGGGAAACCAATCCAAATCTGGAAATGGTGTTAATTGGCGATGTCGATTTAGAAATCTTGCGTCGTCAACGTCAAAACGGTACGGTTAAGCAATTAAAAGACCGTCGCCATGATGTTTATCGTGTAGAATACAAAAAGGACTAAAACATCCGCTCCCAGAAATGGGAGCGGTTTTTCTGTGGGAAATTTGATAAACTAGAGTTTATCTTAAAAAAGCACTTTTACACCTTAATCGAGCCGTTTACCGTCCGGTTTATGAAGGAAAGTACATGCTTTATGTAGAATGTTAGTAATAAGCCAGAAAGATTAGTCCAACGACTAACAATATGAATGGAGGAATAGTTATGTCATGGAAAGAACGTATTCAACGTTGGTTAGACCATACATCTCTTGATGAAGAAACACGTCAATCTTTGAATGTTTTAAAAGAAGATGAAAAAACAGCAGAAGATGCCTTTTATCAAGACTTAGTTTTCGGTACTGGAGGAATGCGTGGTGAAATTGGACCTGGTACAAACCGAATGAATGTTTATACGGTCCGAAAAGCTTCGCAAGGAATCGCTGATTACATAAAAGAAAATGGAGAACTGGCAATGTCTCGCGGGATGGTTATTGCTTATGACAGTCGCCGTATGTCTCCAGAGTTTGCAGAAGAAGCAGCACGAACCTTTGCAGTAAATGGCATTCACACGTATTTATATAGTGGGCCTCGAACAACGCCACAGTTGTCGTTTAGTGTTCGTTATTTAAATGCATTTATGGGAATTGTTATTACCGCAAGTCACAATCCACCGGAATACAATGGCTATAAAGTATACGGTGAAGATGGTGCTCAATTAAATCTTGAAGATGCAGATCGTGTTATTGACTATGTAGGCCGTGTTGAAGATGAATTATCTATTGTGAACAATCAATTCGACAATTCATTACTTGTTCGAATTGATGAAAAATTAGATGAAGCCTATCTTAGCAATGCATTAACAGTGCAAGAACATTCAGCAAGTCCGATTCAAGCCGTCTTTACACCACTTCATGGTGCATCGGGTGCAACGGTCAAACGCCTACTCGACAAAGCAGGTTATGACCAAATTACTTATGTAACAGAACAAATGCAACCAGATGGAGAATTCCCAACGGTCACTTCTCCAAATCCCGAAGAAGGTTCTGCCTTTGAATTAGCCAAAGAATATGGCAAGAAATCAGGAGCAGACTTGCTGATTGCAGTTGATCCGGATGGAGACCGCGTTGGAATTGCTGTTTGGAGTGGTAGCCATTATGAATTATTGAGTGGAAACCAAACTGGCGCTATTTTAATCGAGTACTTATTAAGCCAAAAACAACAAAAAGGTACACTTCCTGAAAACGGTCGTATTTTTAAAACCATCGTTACGTCGGAATTTGGTCGCGTCGTCGCAGAGTCTTACGGCGTAAGTTCTGAGGATGTTTTAACCGGCTTTAAATTTATTGGGGAAAAATTAAAACATAATGATGAGAATCCAAAATTCAAGTTTTTATTCGGCTATGAAGAAAGTTACGGCTATTTGATCCGTGATTTCGCACGGGATAAAGACGCAGTACAATCCGTGTTACTGCTTGTTGAAGCTGCAGCGTTTTACAAAAAGCAAGGTAAAAATCTGCATGACGTCTTAATCGAATTGTATAATAAATTCGGATGGTACCGTGAATCACTCGTATCTATTACAAAAAAAGGCATCGATGGAGCACGCGAAATTTCCGCATTGCTTGAAAACTTGCGTAAACAGCCAGTAGAAGCAATTGCTGGAATTCCAGTTGTTTCTATAGAAGATTATGAAACACAAAACCGCAGCTTTGTTGCGTTAGGCACTAATGAAAAAATCGAATTACCTCAATCTAACGTAATCAAGTATTTCTTAGAAGATGGCTCGTGGGTTTGTGTACGTCCAAGTGGTACGGAACCGAAAGTAAAATATTATTTCGGTATTACTGCCGAAACGCAACAAGAAAGCGATGAAAAAATGGAGTTGCTGAAAGAATCATTTGTCGAAGAAGTCAATAATCGTTAAAGAGCAAAGCCCCCTCATAAAGGGGGCTTTTGTTTTCTTGTTTACATCGTTATCACCAGTCTGTCTTGTGCCCATCGAATCGATCCGGCTGCTTGCGCTTTTCTATGTCTAGACTCTAGCGCCCAGCTCTTTGGGTCATAAGTCAGTCCGACTGTGCGGCAAAAGACGCCGCTTCGCCGGTCTGCCTTATGCCCGGCAGAGCTACACGGGCGCTACCGATTTTCTTTGTCCAGGCTCCAGCAGCCAGATTCTAGGGTCATAAGCCACTCTGGCTGTGTGGCAAAGAACGCCACTTCGCCAGTGCGTCTTATGCCCGTCGAATCTACATGGCTGCTTGCGCTTTTCTAAGACAAAAGTACGAGTGAGCTTTTTTGTGGTAACGTGTATGGTTAAATTAGGTTGAGTGAGGTGAACAGTTGTGGAAGAACCTTCTAATGTAACGTTATTAAAAGAAATTGCAGAATTATTGAACGAAGAAATGGATATGTCTCGTATGCTTGATGGGGCTATACGAAAATTACTAAGTGGCTCTACTTTTGAAACGGCTTGGATTTTCTTTATTAATGAAAAAGGAAAACATCAATTGGTGGCGCATGCAAATTTGCCAACAGCGTTGGAAGATAATGATTGTCGACATTTGCAAAAAGGTGGGTGCTGGTGCGTCAAACGTTACCATGACGGTGATCTTGAAAAGGCATCCAATATTATCGCGTGCCAACGAATTGAAAATGCTATGCCAGAAAATACACGTCCTGAAGGCAATATCACACATCATGCGACAGTACCTTTACAATCAGGTGAAGAAAAGTTCGGGCTATTGAATATTGCAGCACCAGATACCATCGGTTTTTCAAAAGATGAACTGGCTTTATTGGAGTCGGTCGCTTTTCAAATCGGTTCGGCGATCAAGCGAATTGGTTTAACTAAGCAAGAACAAGAATTGGCACTAGTAAAAGAGCGCAACCGACTAGCGAGAGATCTTCATGACTCGGTCAATCAATTGCTGTTTTCTGTAACCTTGACTGCACGTGGCGGAGTTGAGATGTCTGAAGATGTGGCTGTTCAAAGTACGTTTCGTGATATTCAACATTTAACGCAGGAAGCTTTAAATGAAATGAGGGCATTGATTTGGCAGTTGCGTCCAAAAGGACTTGAAAGTGGCTTGCTTGAGGCGATTAAAGGATACGGAGAAATGCTTGGGATAACAGTAGAAACAAAAGTGACGGGAGTAATTCAATTGCCTTCTCGTATTGAAGAAACCCTATTTCGTATTGCACAAGAGTCTTTAAACAATGTTCGCAAACATGCAGGTGTCAACAAAGTTGAGTTGTATTTATCAGTGACAGCAACCGATGTATTATTGGTTTTAAAAGATGAAGGTCGGGGATTTGCATTTGATCTTAGTATAAATTTGCCTTCTATCGGAATTCAAAGTATACAAGACCGAGCAAAAGCAGAAGGTGGTACAGCTGATTGGTCGAGTGAAATTGGCAAAGGAACAGAAATTTTAGTGCGGATTCCGTATTGATAGAGAGGTGTAGATCATGGTGAAAGTGTTAATTGCAGACGACCATCACGTCGTCAGAAGAGGGTTGCTGTTCTTTTTAAAAACACAAAAAGATATTGAAGTAGTAGGAGAAGCGGTAAATGGGAAAGAAGCTGTGGAAATGGCAGCGACTCTTCAGCCAGATATTGTGTTAATGGATTTGGTAATGCCTGTTATGGATGGTATCGAAGCTACACGAATGATCAAAAACCAATTTCCGCATATAATTGTGTTGATGTTGACTAGTTTTTCTGATCAAGACCACGTAGTGCCAGCAATAGAAGCAGGCGCAGCAGGTTACCAATTAAAAGACATCGAGCCCGATGAGTTGGTGGCCTCTTTACGCAGCTTGATGCGTGGCGAAAACACGCTTCATCCGAAAGCTTCATCAGAACTTCTAAAAGCTCCAACTGAACCAGCTCCACATACCATTAATCAGCTGACTCCACGAGAACAAGAAGTACTAGCTGAATTGACAAAAGGTAAAAGTAACCGTGAGATCGCATCTGCATTGTTTGTAACGGAAAAAACAGTGAAGACCCATATTTCCAACATCTTTATCAAATTAGCTGTACAAGACCGGACGCAAGCAGCATTGTATGCAGTAAAACACGGACTCACAGAAGTGGGGCGCAATTAAAAAGAGTGCAACGGAATTTTCCGTCGCACTCTTTTTTAACGTTTTTTCACAGGACGTTTACGGTAATCTTTGGTTAATTGCTTCCATTTATTTCGTTCTGCTTTTTGGGCAGCGGCATCGCTTTTTCGTTCGATATGAGCGAGTTCTCGTTTGAGTTTTAAATAACTTTGGTAACGTGCTGTGTCTAATTCTCCATCTCGGAGGGCTTCTTGAACGCGACAGTCTGGTTCATCATGGTGAGAACAATCGCGAAAACGACATGAAAGAGCCAACTCTACTACATCATTAAAACCGACCTCTACTCCTTCTGAGTAATCACCAAGCTGAAATTCACGCATTCCCGGTGTATCAATCATCAATCCGCCTTCAGGCAGTAAAATCAATTCACGATGAGTAGTCGTATGACGGCCTTTGCTGTCATCTTCTCTTATAGTTTGTACCATCATCTTGTTACTGCCAGACAAAGCATTGATTAGTGATGACTTTCCAACACCAGAAGAACCCAATAAAGCACCTGTTTTTGAACCGGACAAATGATTTTGTAACTCGTTAATTCCTTCTTTCGTAACGGCAGACACTGCAACAACTGGAACTCCAAAAGCGACGCTTTCCACTTGTTGCATAAACGGCTCCATCTCTAGGCATTGATCTTTTTTAGTTAAGACAATGATCGGGTTAGCACCTGAATCCCATGCTGCCAATAAATAACGTTCCAAACGGCGAATATTAAAATCGTCGTTTAGCGACATGACCAGAAAGACCAAGTCAACGTTGACTGCAATCAATTGGATATCTGCTGTTTCGCCCGCTCCTTTTCTAGAAAACTGTGAAGTGCGAGGGAGGACTTGGTGGATAATGCCTTTTTCTTCACCGGGCATTTGTTCAACTACGACCCAATCGCCAACACAAGGAAATTCGATTCCACTATGCTGATGTCTGTATTTTCCTGATAACGAACAAAGCCATTCGCCGTGATTTGTTACGACACGGTATATATTTTTATGTTCAAGTGTGACACGGCCTGGCGTACTAAAAGTTGTTATTTTTTCTTGCCACCTAGAATTCCAGCCATATTGTTCAATTTTCGTCAATGTTATTTCCTCCTAATTATGCAAAATAAAAAACCACGGATGTGCGCAATTCGCAGTCCATGGTCTCCAGGCATAATGGAAGAAGCGTATCGTTAACGATACACAGAAGGAGACACTATAAACTGGAATTGCGTATTCAAAAATAAAATAGCCATAATGCCTCACCTCTTTCGTCAAGTTAAGTTAACGATAAATCAGTTTCCATTTTTCGTCAAGATAAAAATTAGATAATTACAAAATATTTTACTTCAACTTGCATTCAATAAATGACAACGCTAACATTAAGTAACTACTCTAACTAGATAAAAGTGGCAATACCTACTGATATTAGAAGAGGTGAAACAATGGAGAAACACCAAAATGGGATTATTTCAGTAAGAGCAGGAGAAGAACTCAATAAACAACGTCTTGAGCAATTTTTACGCCAGGAAATAAATGGGTTACCAAAAGAACAGCTCGTAGTTCGCCAATTTGGAACAGGACATTCAAATTTAACGTACGCATTACAAATAGGGGATTGGGATGCCGTTCTAAGAAGACCGCCACTTGGACCTGTTGCACCTAGAGCACATGATATGGAACGTGAATACAAAATTTTATCTGCTTTGCATCCGCTTTTTAACACAGCTCCAAAACCTTTTGTTTTTTCTGACGATCTATCAATTGTTGGAAGTCCTTTTTTTGTGATGGAGAGGCGATATGGTTTTGTATTGGATAGCGATTTTCCTGAAGGAGTAAACCCAACTCCAGAGTTAGGACGCAAAATTTCAGAGAAAATGGTCGAATTGCTAGTTGAACTCCATTCACTCGACTATCAAAAAACTGATTTAGCAGATATGGCAAAACCACAAGGCTTTATGCAGCGACAAGTTGAAGGGTGGATTGGTCGCTATGAACGTGCGCAAACAGATCAACTTACAGGAGTAAAACAATTAATGGAATGGCTGCAAGGCAATATCCCAATATCACAAGAACCAGCAATCATACATTATGATTTTAAATTGAATAATGCCTTGTTTTCAGCAGATTTTTCAGAAATAACTGGGCTGTTTGATTGGGAAATGACCACAGTTGGGGATCCATTAGCAGACTTAGGAGCGGCTATGAGTTATTGGATTCAGTCTGATGATCCAAAGCTTTTAAAAGAGGGCTTAGGGAAGGCACCCGTTACAGTAATGGATGGCTTTTACAGTCGGGAAGAATTTATCGCAAGTTACAGTGAAAAAAGTGGACGAGATGTATCGGATATGAATTTCTATTTAACGTTTGCTTATTTCAAGTTGGCGGTAATTGTTCAGCAAATTTATTATCGTTATAAAAAAGGACAGACACAAGATCCAAGATTCGCACATTTTGATCAATATGTAGCGAGTTTGATGGCACATGCATTATCTACTGCACTAAAAGGATGATGTATATGTGTAACTACTGTGATTACAAAGACACAAGAAAACTGTCGTTATAATAATATTCCATTATCATATATAAATTGTATTCCTAGATTAAATGTGTAAAAAGTACCACTTAACAACCGGGTTTTAGTTTGTTGAGTGGTCTTTGAGGGAAAAGAACGACATAGATGTTGACAAGGAGGGGGAACAAATAAATGCAAAAACTAACAATATGGCTGAAAGAAAAACTATGGATTACTCCGGCAATTTACATCGCGATTTCCATCTTACTATCAATAGCTTTTTACTATGTCGATCTACTATATATGGGAAAATTAAAGGCATTTATCCCATCAATTTTTCTAACAAATGTTGATTTAGCTAAAACCATCATGGGAAGTTTATCAGGTGCTTTGTTAACGATGACCATCTTTACTTTTTCAACAATTCTTGTTGTACTGACGATGTACTCATCTCAATTTTCACCAAGAACATTGAAGAATTTTGTGCATGATAAGGTTATTTGGCGGGTATTAGGGATTTTTCTTAGTGGTTTTATTTACAATACTTTATCATTGCTATTTATGAGAGAAGACTTGTATAAAACGGACGTGATTACACCGTTTGTTGGGATTGTAATCGCTTTTTTCTGTCTATCTACTTTTGCCTATTTTATCCATTATATTGCAACAAATGTTCAAGTTGGGCAATTAGTTAACCAGTTGATTGCAGATGCAGAAAAAGCTATTTCTAGACTAAAGAACTTGCAAGAAGAAGAAGAAGCGACTACAGAAGAAACTGCTTGGCATCCTATTGGTATTAAAGAAACGCATCGAGCTGAACAAGAAGGCTATGTTCACTATATTTCATTTGATCGATTAGTGGATTATGCGAAAGAACAGGAACTAAAAATTGAAATTCTTGTAAATCCTGGTGACTATATTTATGAAGGAAAGGAAATTTTCCATATTCATAAAGTTGGTGAAGCAGAACTAGCCGTTGGTAAATTTTACTCGCTGGGAAATTCTAGAACTTCAGAGCAGGATTTGGATTTTGCTATTCAAAAAATGGTCGAAGTAGCGCTTCGTGCGATATCTCCAGGAATTAACGATCCAAATACAGCAAACGATATCATTATCCGGTTAGGGCGGCTGCTCGGTCAATTGGGCTGTTTGAAAACGGGCACGATTTTGTTAGGAGACAAACATGTACTGTATCGTTTTCCTTCATATAGAAAAGCGTTGTATAAAACGTTTTATCAGTTATCCCATTATGGGAAAGAAGATATTTCAGTTTTAATCTCTATTTTAGAATCACTAAAAGTTGCAGCAGAAGTAGTTCCTAAGCGGCACTATATAGAGCTTTGGGAAATTCACAGTTACGTTTTAGAAGGTGTAGATGTTCCAGGGTTAAAAGCATTTGATCAAGAAGCGCTTCAAGAAAAAATTGATTTATTGGCGTTGGCCACAGACCAACATTCGTATAATTTGCGCTTAGTAGAAGGAGATGCCTAGCTTCTTGAGCTACTTAGCTGAAAAGGAGGTATTCTATGCAGGATAATCAGTTGTTTGAAGGGGTTGGTTTTCTAAAGGAAATATCCGTTTCAGATTTTTTGCTGTTTTTTGTTTATTTGGCCATCATATTTGTTGTGAAGTTTATAGTTTTAATGCTGTTGAGAAAGCTGATATCTTCAAAAGATTTCAAAACGCGCATTTATCCGGTAATTGAGGATATTTCAAATTGGCTTGTGCTTTATGGGAGCATACTATTCTTTGTGTTTTATTTTTCTAAAGAAAAGTGGTTAACTTTTGCTTTTTACGAAACAGAAGGCGTGGAAATATCCGTATTGCTTATTATTGTCGCCGTGTTGATTGTGACTTTTGCAAGCCGTATCACAAAAGCACTTACTCGTTATGTCATGCCTTTTGTTTACGAGCAATTTGATGTTGATATTGGAATGAGCTATACCATCAATCGGTTATTGTATTATTTGGTCATGTTTCTGGCTTTGGCTATCAGTTTTACAACAGTCGGGTTAGATTTAACAGCACTAGGTGTTGTTTTTAGTGTTCTTGGTATCGGTATCGGATTTGGTGTCCGCAATATCGCCGCCAACTTTGTATCAGGGATTATCATCTTATTTGAGCGGCCGATGGAAGTTGGTGAAATGGTAGAAATCGATGGGAAAATCGGACGCATCACGAAAATTAAATTAAGATCGACGGTGATTGAGACATTGAAAGAAGGGACACTCGTTGTGCCGAATCAATATTTTATCGAGCAGATCGTTAGAAATCGTTCAAGCGCTCAATTGTATGCAAGAGTCATGGTTAGTGTACAATATGGCAGTGATACGAAGAAAATTGAAAGACTTTTAAACGAATCAGCGTTAAAGACAATAAGTTTAATGGAAGAAATTCCAGAGAAAAATGTAGAAGTTCAATTTATTGATTTTCGAAATTCAGCCTTAGATTTTCAAGTGGAGGTACAAGTTGTCGATGTAGAAATGAAAGAAAATCTTGAAAGCCGCATTCGTCATGCTATTGCGGAAGCTTTTGTCCAAAATAATGTGAAATTAGCTGAAGAAACCTTGGAGAAATAGCAAAAGGCGATGGTAGTTACCATCGCCTTTTGCTATTTTATTTATTACTCTGGACTATCAGTATACGAGGAGTCTGGTTCAATGTGGACGAGAATTACGCAGCTCGGCTTTACCTTTTGTATTTTCTTCTCGATTTCTTCGGTAATCCAATGACTTTCAACTACGTTTAAATTGGGTGCAACGCTAACTGTTAAATCAATAAACATAACATTGCCATGATTGCGTCCTTTAAAATCGCGCAACGTAATAACTCCAGGAACTTTACGAACTAGAACAGATAAAGTTTCGACTTCGTCTTCGTCAAAGCCATCTGTTAAAGTCATAACAGATTCTTTGAAAATATCCAATGCAGTTTTAATAATGATCAAGCCTATTATAAAAGCTGTAACAACATCTAGTATGGGTGCACCAAAGATTGCACCAATAATCCCAATACCAGCACCTACACTAACGAGCGCATCGGAACGATTATCGTAGGCAGCGGCACGGACAGCTGAACTTTTGATCTCTTTACTAAGTTTCAAATTATAACGATAAACAGCGTACATAATAATTGCAGAGAAAAAAGAAACCCAAGCAGTAATTAGTGAAGGCGTTTCAGCAACGGGTTCAAAAATTGAACGAAATGCATTTGTTATCACCTGTAAGCCAATGACGGCCATAATGAAAGAAGCTAAAAGTGAGGCGATAGTTTCGGCACGCAAATGACCATAATGATGATTTTCATCAGGAGGCTTTTGGGAAATTTTTAGTCCAACTAAAACGGCAATAGATGCGAGAATATCAGTCAAGTTATTAAATCCATCCGCCTTTAACGCTTCAGAAGAGCCCCCAAAACCAAAGGCTAACTTTATTGAACTGAGAAAAATATAGGCACCAATGCTGATCCAAGCACCTTTTTCCCCTTTGCGTAAGTTTGTATACAGGTCCATAATGTTTCCCACCTCCAAGTCGCTGAAACAAAGTGAAACGACCCTCTCATGAGGGTCGTTTCACTAATATTATTTATAGTTAAGTTATTGAAATATCAAATTTAAAATAGCAAACCTCATACATAATGCATAAAATCTGGATATATATTCGGTAGATAAAATGATCCAATAGATTTAAAATTGCTCTTTTATTAGTATCAATCTCTTTTAGAGTGTTGTCAACAATGAAGAAGTTTTCGAAGTATTCGTATTAAATTTTACACAATTTTAATGTTGAAACATATAAGTGAAAGGTTATGCTTATAGGTAATGAGTTTTATAAAGGAGAGGGCTATGACTAAAAAAAGTAATTATATCGAAATTTTAAAGGCTTCTACAAAACTAGGTTTGACGTCTTTTGGAGGACCGGCTGCCCATATTGGGTATTTTAGAGATGAATACGTAACAAAAAGAAAGTGGCTAGATGATAAAGCTTACGCAGATATTGTAGCGCTATGCCAATTTCTTCCGGGACCGGCGAGTTCTCAAGTTGGGATTTCGATTGGCATGTTACGTGGTGGCATAGTCGGCGGTTTTTTATCTTGGTTTGGTTTTACGATGCCGTCTGTTATTTTGCTATTATTATTCGCACTTATTGTTACTAATGGTAATTTTGATAGTGGTTGGATTCAAGGATTAAAAATTGTTGCAGTTGCAGTTGTGGCACATGCTTTGTTGGGGATGGGAAAAAGTTTAGCACCGGATCGTCAGCGTATTGCGATAGCAGTAGGAGCTGCAATCTTAATTTTATTAATACCTACGACTTGGGGTCAAATTGGGGTAATTATCTTATCCGGTATTCTTGGCTATTTGATTTATCGAAAAGAAGATGCACCTAAACCTGTAAACTTAGTACTAAGTTTTGGCAAAAAAACAGGAATGGCCGCTTGGGCAGTTTTTGCTACGTTGTTAATTGGGCTGCCACTTGTGCGTCCATTTATAGAGTCTACGTCTTTTGCTATTTTTGACGTGTTTTATCGAGTAGGTTCAATTGTTTTCGGCGGTGGGCATGTTGTGTTACCGATGTTAGAGAGAGAAATCGTGCCTAACTGGATGACTGCAGATAGCTTTATCGCAGGTTATGGAGCGGCTCAAGCTGTTCCTGGTCCATTATTTACTTTAGCTGGATATCTAGGTCAATTAATGAATGGTGGATGGGGCGTACTTATTGCTGTCGTTGCAATGTTTTTACCATCCTTTTTATTAATTATAGGTACGCTGCCTTTTTGGAGCATCATTCGTACAAAGTCTGGGGTCCAAGCAGCATTAAAAGGAGTTAATGCAAGTGTCGTTGGAATATTACTAGCAGCCTTATACGACCCTGTTTTTACGTCGGGAATTCGTGGACCTGTCGATTTTGCAATTGCGATAACTGCCTTTACAATGTTAGTCTATTTTAAACTAGCTCCTTGGCTTGTTGTGTTAATGACGACGATTCTTGGCGCATTCGCTTATGCGGTTTTATAACTAAGGGGGATGGATTGAATGACGAGTAAACAATTGGATCAACAAGATGTGCTGGCAAAATACAAACAAGAGTTTTTTGTGGAAAAAGAGACCGTTTATATGGACGGAAATTCTCTTGGGTTAATGTCTAAACGGTCTGAAGCAAAACTACATAGCTTAATGGACAGTTGGAAAACTTTTGGGATAGATGGTTGGACTGAAGGAGAACATCCGTGGTTTACATTAGCAGAAGAAATGAGCGCTCGAATTGCTCCGATAGTAGGTGCTAGGGCGCATGAAGTGATGGTGACAGGATCGATTACTTCTAACATCCATCAAATGCTATCCACATTATTTCAACCGACGTCTGATCGTTTTTCAATTCTTGTCGATGAGTTGAATTTTCCATCAGATATTTATGCGGTAGAAAGTCATCTTCGCCTGCGCGGATTAGAACCAGCTAAAGCAATGAAAAAAATTGCTAGTCGTGATGGTTATACACTTGAATTAGAAGATATTATTGAACAATTAACTGACGACGTAGCTGTATTATTATTGCCATCAGTTTTGTATAGAAGTGGTCAACTCTTACAAATTAAAGACATTACCGAGGCTGCGCATCAAAAAGGCATTTTGGTCGGTTTTGACTTAGCGCACTCGATTGGTGCCATGCCACATCAACTGCACGATGACGGAGTGGATTTTGCCGTATGGTGTCATTATAAGTACATGAATTCAGGTCCAGGAGGAACAGGCGGACTGTATATTCATGAACGTCATCATAATTTGCTGCCAGGCAATGCTGGTTGGTTTGGTTCTGATAAATCACGTCAATTTGATATGGATCATGAATTCTCGAAAGCACCAGGAGCAGGAGCTTATCAAATCGGTACGCCACATATTTTTAGTATGGCACCTTTACTTGGAAGTTTAGAATTATTCGAGGAAGCGGGAATTAGCGCTGTTCGTCAAAAATCGCTTCAACTGACATCGCTATTACGACAATTGGTTGCTAAACAAATTCCAGAGTTAAATGATGTAACGCCGATAGATGATAAAAGTCGGGGCGGACATATTGCATTTGCACACCCAGAAGCTGCACGGATTTGTAAAGCGTTAAAAGAAGCAAAAATTGTTCCGGATTTTCGAGCTCCCAATATTATTCGACTAGCGCCAATTGCTTTTTATACATCTTTTAGCGACGTAGAAAAAGTTGCCAACACGCTTCAAGAGATCATGGAAAATGAAACGTATAAAAACTTTAGCAATGAACGAAATGTGGTGGCATAAGTGAATCACAAGACCATTATCGATATTTCGATGGAGTTAAACAGTTATACACCTGAATGGCCAGGAGATACTCCGTTCGACTACGAACTATCTGTGACAATAGAGCAAAGTGGATCAGTTAATATTGGGAAGCTGCAAACTAGCACACATATAGGTACGCATATCGATGCTCCTTTTCATTATAATGATCAAGGACTTAAGACGCACGAGCTACCGCTAGATGTTTACTTAACTCAAGCGCAAGTAATGGATGTTAGCGGTTTAGAAAAAATTGAGATTCTGAATTTAAAACCGCTCGAAAAGAATGTTGAAGCCGTGTTACTGAAAACAGTTTCTTGGCAAGATCGCAACAAATTCCCTGAGAAATGGCCTGTTTTTGATGAGTCGATTGCTAAATGGATGACTGATAATGGAATCAGATTGCTCGGGGTAGACGTGCCATCTGTTGATCCTGAAACAAGTAAAGAGTTGCCAATGCACCAAGCGATGAATCAATACCAACGATTTATATTAGAAGGTATCGTATTGGATGATGTCTCAGAAGGCGTTTACCAATTAGTGGCATTGCCGTTAAAGATAAAAGATGGAGAAGGTAGTCCAGTACGGGCAATTCTTTATAAGTGAAAATACCTAGTCTAGTAAATATTTTCAAAGACAAATAAAACCTTCACCTGTTTTTCAGGTGAAGGTTTTATACGTAGTCTGCACGGAAGTAAGGTTCCATGTCCTTGATATTCATAGCAATTTCATCGCAAATTTCTTGATAAAGCGCCCATTGTTCCGTACTATCATTAGTTCGTAATTCTGGATTACGGATATTCCAACGCAGTAATTTTTGGCTTGGCAAGTCTGATGGAATATCGCCATCTTCTAATTCACCGTCATGTAACGCGATGATTAAATCTGCATCGCCTACCTCCTGCGGATTATACGAGCGTGCTTCAACTGTAGGTAAATCCAAAATAATTTCTTTCATTATCTCCAAAGGCATCTCGTTGAAATCGGATTGAGAATCCTGCGTCCAAGCGGCACTACGTATCTCCCAATCAGGAAGCATTAGTCGATTAGCCCAAATTTCAGCCATCAATCCACGATGTTGATGTGATGAGATAAAGTATACTGTTTGTCTTGACATGGGAAATCCCTTCTTCCTATAATCAAACCGTTTCTTCTATTAGTAATGTTTACCCACTGTCAACAAAATAAAACTAGTAAATTTGTGACGGAATTGTGAATTTCGCTCATTGTGTGTAAAATCCGGAGATGCAGACTTCAGTACACTAGTCTGCAACTCCGGATTTTTTATTTCACTACTAATATTGAGCACGAAGAATCTTGAATTAGTTTTTTACTAACAGATCCAATAAAGAATTTTTGCAAACCTGATTTACCACTATTGCCGATAATCAGTAAATCGATATTTTGTTCTTCGATAAAAGCTGTAATCGTTTTGGCTGCATGTCCTTCTAAAGCAAGTACAGAAGCTTTTGAGTTATGAGTATCGAGCTGTCTTTGGATGGATTGCTGAACATGCTTCGAATATTCGGCTGCTGCACCGTCGTAGTTTTTTTCGTGAGAAATCTTTTCATCCCCAATTCCGTAAGGCATATACTGTGCATAATTGCTATCGACATTTGCTGATACAATAGGGGCTGAAGCACTGCCTGCATCCATATATCCAACACTTTCCCGATAATCTTCGTTAACATAAATAACTGAAAGTTTGGCATCTGGTAAAACTTTTGTTAGTTCAATTGCTTTATCAAAAGCCATTCTGCTGCCATCAGATCCATCATAAGCCATTGCGATATTTGTAAACATCCCTTTCACCTCATCTAAAATACTATTAGTTATAAATTACCCTCCAAGCCTAAAATAAAACCTCTGTTATTCTTTAAGAGAAATATTTTCAAAAAATGTTGACAATTCAAAATAGTTTTTGATATTCTAATATTAACTAATAAATGGGAATGGAGGTAATGATGATGGAAAAAATGGGAATGAACATTCAAACCAATTTTATATCAACATCAGACCTTCCTATATTTTTTCTCTGACTTTATTTCGAGAATAGAAATATTCAGGACAAGTCTGTAAAATTGTCCTGTTTTCATGAGCGTGCGCCCATAAACTAGGCGCGCGTTTTTTTTTATGTTTATTCTAAAAAATAAAGTCGATAGAAAAACTAACTAGGAAATAAAGTTTAGGGAAGTAGAAAGCAGGTGGAAGCAATGTTTGACGTATTATGGAAATTAAAATGGTTTTTTAAAGAAAATTGGATTCGTTATGCGACGGCAGTAGTTTTATTATTTGTTGCAAATATTTTAGAAATTATTCCGCCTTGGCTTATTGGTAAGGCGATCGATTCAATTGCGCAAGGACAATTAACTTCGTCTTTAATGTGGCAGTATATAATCGTTCTTGGTATTGCACTTGTACTAGCATATTTGATCAACTTTGTTTGGCAATATCAGTTGTTTGGAGGCGCGTATGTAATCGAACGTCAACTTCGTTCTAGTTTGATGGGGCAATTTTTAAAAATGTCTCCAACTTTTTACGAGAAAAACCGGACAGGCGATCTGATGGCGCGTTCAACTAATGACTTAAAGGCCATTTCAGAAACAGCTGGATTTGGTATTTTAACGTTAATCGATTCTACCTTGTATATGGCAACAATCATCGTAGCAATGGGAGTGCTTGTTTCGTGGGAATTGACTTTCTTTGCGATGTTGCCATTGCCCATACTAGCAATTATTGTTCAAGTGTTAGGTAGGAAAATTCATATGCGTTATATGGAAGCACAAGAAGCATTCGGCGATTTAAATGATAGCGTATTAGAATCAGTGGGCGGCGTACGAGTCATCCGAGCTTATGTTCAAGAGCGAGCCTCAGAAAGAAATTTTGCAGAAATGACTGATGATGTTTTCGAAAAAAACATGGCAGTAGAACGAATAGATGCACTTTTTGCACCAGTAACTAAAGTACTGACATCGCTCAGTTACATGATTGGACTTGGCTATGGTGCATTTTTAGTTGCGGACGGCAAAATGACATTAGGCGATTTAGTCGCTTTCAATGTATATTTGGGCATGATTGTTTGGCCAATGTTTGCTATCGGTGAAATGATTAATATTTTGCAGCGCGGCAATGCATCAATAGATCGCGTCAATAAAACTTTAGATTACCCTGAAGATGTGACAGATCCAGAAAAGCCAATCGTGTCTGGGCAACTTGAGAAAATTGGCTTTAAAGACTTTAACTTTACTTATCCACAATCGAGTTCAATCAATCTTCAAGGGATCAACTTGTCTATGAACAGTGGTCAAACCTTAGGTGTTGTCGGGAAGACCGGTAGCGGGAAAACTACCTTCATTAAGCAATTAATGAGAGAGTACCCAGCTGGTGACGGCTCAATTTTAATAAACGGTATTGAGTTAAAAAAATTAACAAAAGATCAATTACGCAGTTGGATTGGTTATGTACCACAAGACCATGTATTGTTTTCAAGGACAATTCGGGAAAATATTTTATTTGGTAAATCTACTGCTAGTGAAGAAGAGTTAATCGAAGCGCTACGTTTGTCTTATTTTGAAAAAGACTTAGCATTGTTACCAAGTGGGCTTGAAACGCTTGTTGGTGAAAAAGGAGTGGCACTTTCAGGTGGTCAAAAGCAGCGGATTTCGATTGCGCGCGCATTGATTAAAAATCCAGAAATTTTGATCTTAGATGATTCGTTATCAGCAGTCGATGCAAAAACTGAGGCGAAGATTATTGAAAACATCCAAGCAGAACGTGCTGGAAAAACAACAATTATTACAACGCATCGATTGTCAGCGGTCAAACATGCTGATTGGATTGTTGTGTTGGACGACGGCAAAATTATAGAAGAAGGAACTCATGATGGTTTGCTAGAGAAAAACGGGTGGTATAACGAACAATTCCTCCGTCAGCAAATCGAGGAGGTGTAAGCATGGGAACAGGAAAACGATTGCTAGAATACGCATTAAATTTTAAAAAAGTATTAATAACCGGGTTAATCATGTTAGCTATCGCGGTGGCTGCCGATTTAGCAGCTCCGTTAATAGCTAAAGAAATTATTGACAATCATATAGCGATATCGGGAAATGCAGTAGACTTTGAACCGATTGCTTATTTATTAACTTTGTTTTTCATATTGGCCATCATTACAGCAATTTTTCGCTATTGGCAGTCTGTTTTTTTGCAGCGAGGAGCCAATGGCATTATTCGCAAAATGCGAAACGACGTTTACGAACATACACAAACTTTGCCAATACGTTATTTCGATAATTTACCAGCAGGCAAAGTGGTTGCACGCATTACGAATGATACTGAAGCAATCCGAGATTTGTTTGTAACTGTACTATCGCAGTTTGCCACTAGCTTTATGTATATGGGTGGAATTTTTATCGCGCTGTTTTATCTCGACTGGAAAATGGCTGCAATGACACTTGTGCTGATTCCACTGTTATACATTTGGATGTTGGTTTACCGAAAGTATGCAGCTCGCTACAACCACATTGTTCGTGAAAAAGTCAGTGAAATGAATGCCATGATAAATGAGTCGATTCAAGGAATGACGATTATTCAAGCATTCCGACGTGAACGCAAAATGAAGGATGAGTTTGAACAACTAAATGATGAGCATTATAAATACCAGAAAAAATTGCTCATACTCGAAGGCGCAGCTTCTTACAATTTGGTTGGTGTACTACGTTCGATGACATTTATTCTTTTTGTTTGGTATTTTGGGAGTGCATCGATATCAGGAGGTACGGTTGTTACAGTTGGTGTGCTGTATGCGTTTGTTGACTATATTATTCGTTTGTTTAATCCAATTAGCGGGATCGTCAATCAGTTTGGACGATTAGAGCAAGCACTAGTAGCAGCAGAAAGAGTATTTAACTTGCTAGATCAACAAGGAGAACCTGTCGTTGATCAAAAAATAACGCGCTATCAAGGCAATGTGAGTTTTGAGAAAGTGTGGTTTGCTTATAAAGAAAAAGAATATGTGTTAAAAGACATTTCCTTTACAGCAAAACAAGGAGAAACAGTAGCATTGGTTGGTCATACGGGATCAGGAAAAAGTTCGATTATGAACTTGCTATTTCGCTTTTACGACGTAACAAAAGGCAATATTACGATTGATGGTGTGAATGTTAACGACATGCCGAGACAATCGGTTAGGGAGCATATGGGAATTGTTTTACAAGATCCTTATTTATTTAGCGGGACCATCGAATCCAATATCACGTTGGGTGATGAGCGAATTACGAGGGAAATGGTAATCGACGCCTTGTCTGCCGTCGGTGGCGAGCGTGTACTAAACCATTTACCAAAAGGAATAGATGAGCCGGTAGTGGAAAAAGGCAGCACATTATCTTCTGGGCAGCGTCAATTGGTATCATTTGCACGAGCATTGGCGTTTGACCCGGCAATTTTAATATTGGATGAAGCCACATCGAATATTGATACGGAAACAGAAGAGATTATCCAACACGCAATGAACGTATTGAAAAAAGGAAGAACAACGTTTATTATTGCACACCGTCTATCGACGATAAAAAATGCCGATCGTATTCTTGTGATGGAAAAAGGGGAAATCGCTGAGGCAGGTAGTCACGAAGAATTGATGAAGCTTGGCGGTACCTATTATCAAATGTATAAAATTCAATCAGGAATGTCTATTACCCAATCTATTGGGTAATAGGGCATTCTTTTTTTATGGGTGAAAGAAGCTATCACTGTTAAATTCAGCTAGCCTTCCTTATAATTAAAAGAGCGGAAAAAAAGCACTGGAACATTCCAGCGCTTTAATCGTATACATGGTAGAGCATGAGCTCATGTATCATTGTTTTAATGGTTTCTTCGTCTTGAGGAGTCTTAGACTTCCAAACGATGCTGCCATCGGGATGGTATTCTCCTGCGATGCGTTCGTTTTTATAAAAGAAGGAAATATCCCACCCTGGTAGTTGATCATTTTCAAACATCGGCTTAAATTTAAAATGCTGAAGCATGTAAATCCTCCTTTGCGTTCTTCTTATCATTATAGGGGATTACAAGGAATAGACAAAGCAGAAAAGAAAAGAGTGACTAAAGTGAATATACTAGTAACGTTAATTTTTATGGCAATCGTTGGTGCGCTAATTGGTGGAGTAACCAATCACTTGGCGATTAAAATGCTCTTTTGGCCTTATGAGCCTAAATACATTGGGCAATGGCGAGTGCCGTTGACACCTGGACTTATACCAAAGCGACGTGACGAATTATCGCGACAACTTGGTAGGACCGTAGTTGAGCATTTATTAACACCAGAAACATTTAAAAAGCGATTTTTCAATCAGGAAATGCGGTCGAAATCCGAAAAATGGATTAACCGTCAGCTAAATAAGCATTTGTTTGATTCACCAAAAACATTTAATGATTGGCTGCAAGCAGCAGGTCAAATTGGAATGGACGAAAAAATTGAAGCTAAACTAGATGAACTTGTGGAACTTCAAAAAGAGTCTTTGCAAAACTATATCGCCGGTAAAACGATCCGTGAATTGATGCCAGACAATTGGAAAGCCGAAGCGGAGACGAAATTGTTTGAAGGTGTTCAATATGCATTAGATCAAGGAATTGGTTATTTTGAATCCTCACACGGTAGAGAAACAATCAAATCATTGCTGGATGAGTTTTTAGAATCACGTGGTCGTTTTGGTCATATGCTGCACTCCTTGCTCGGCGAATCAAAACCTTTGGTCGACCGTATTCAACCAGAAATCATTAAGTTTCTTAACTCTCCCAAAACCTTTGAACTAGTGGGAACGCTAGCGTATAGTGAATGGGATAAAGTTCAAGACCGCAGAGTCGATGAACTGTTAAAAGAGTTTGATTTTGAAACAGCAATTGGTTCAGTAAAACAATATGTTCGTGAAAAAGCGGCGATTTCTACGCGTTTAAACACAACACTTGCAGAGACTTGGCCTGGAGGGTTAGAATGGACAAGTGTCAATATTACGCCACTTGTCATAGACTTTGTCTTCGAACAAGGTGAGCATAAACTGGAAGAAACCATATTGAAGATCGATATGGAAGGTATGGTAAAAGAGCAAGTCGATTCTCTGCCGCTCAGCCGCCTAGAAGAACTGGTGCTTGGGATTTCACGGAGAGAATTTAAAATGATTACCGTATTGGGCGCATTTCTCGGAGGCTTTATTGGCGTCTTCCAAGGAATTATCGTCATGATACTAAACTAACATTAGAGGAGATGGATGAACATGACAGTAAACATTTATGACGACATTAACAAATTGGAAAGCACATTCCGTTCAACAGACGAGTTTAAGAAATTAGAGGAAGCTGTTGCACAAGTAACTGCGGACCAAGAAGCAAACGAATTGTTCAAGACTTTCCGTGATTTGCAAATCACGCTTCAGCAAAAACAAACACAAGGTGAAGAAATTACTGAAGAAGAAATGATGAATGCTCAAAGCACAGCACAAGAAGCTCAACAAAACGAAAAGATTTTAGCAATGTTAGAAGCTGAAATGGGCTTGAGCCAAATGATCGAAGAAGTAAACCGTGTCTTGATCAAACCTGTACAATCTTTATACGAAAGCATGTAATTTTACAAAAATAAAGGAATAATAAAGAGAGATGCCGAATACGTTAAAGATGAATTACAATTCATTTTTACGAAGGGGTGTCTCTTTTTATGTATGAAACAATCGAATTAACTAAGCGAGGGCGAATTGGCGAGTTGCTTTTAAATCGTCCAAACTCAATGAATGCCATGAATGGAAAAATGATGAAAGAGTTGGCAGATTGCTTTGAGTCGCTACAGCAAGATAGTACGATACAAGTGCTAATCATTAGAGGCGAAGGAAGAGCATTTTCAGCGGGTGGGGACATTAAAGAAATGATGGATCCGGAAAACCCAATGGACATTGATTTGGTGATGAAGGATGTTAGTCGTTTGGCAAAAGCGTTGTACACATTGCCTCAAATTACGATTGCTGTCATTCATGGCGCATCAGCAGGCCTTGCTTTTAGCATGGCATTAGCATGCGATCATGTAATAGCTGAAGAAAATAGCAAATTAGCGATGAACTTTATCGGCATCGGTTTAGTGCCGGATGGCGGAGGACATTTCTTTATGAAAGAGCGTGTAGGAGTACCAAAAGCAAAACAAATCATTTGGGCTGGTCAAACTTTAAAAGCACACGATGCACTTTCAAAAGGCTTGATCGAAGAGGTAACAGCTGAAGGACGTGGACTAGAGCATGCTGAAATATATGCTGCAGTCACCATTGCGTCGCCACTAAAAGCTAAACTCGCAACTAAACATATTCTTCATCAAACAAAAGTTGATGAACTCGTGCAAGTATTAGAAATGGAAGCCGCTGCACAATCTGCAATGAGAAAATCAGCAGATCATTTAGAAGGTATTCAAGCTTTTGTCGAAAAAAGAAAGCCTGACTTTAAAGGGCAATAAAAAGCATGGCGGGAGTTTTCCGCCATGCTTTTGACTGTCTATGAATGAAAAAGTAGAAGTTTGCCAGCAGGTGATGCTAAACGGTGAGTGAGGTTAATCATTTCTTTTTCTTCTAGCATCGCCTGTCCCTTATCGCGTGCTTCTTCATCTGTTTCAGCGGTAAATGTTTCGTCCAATAGCTGTTTACCTGTCTTTTCAAATACAGTCAGTTTGTAAGTTCTCAAATTGAGTCAATCCTTTCTGAATGGATATTCATTTCAAGTATAAAGGGTTTCTTTTAAAAAGTCCTGTCATTTTGAAACATTTAAACAGATGTTTCGTAGTAGTAGAAAGAAAGGGGCGAATGAAATGGCTTTGCATGTTGAACAAGTAACAAAAAGATTTGGTGATTTCACAGCAGTGGACAATCTTTCGCTGTCGATTGAAGAAGGGGGAATGCACGGGTTTCTTGGAGCAAACGGAGCTGGGAAAACGACTACATTTCGAATGATTTTAGGTTTATTAGACCCGACAGAAGGTTCAGTCCGTTGGAAAGGAAAGCCCATTACATATGCAAGTAGTCCAGAAATAGGTTACTTACCAGAAGAACGAGGACTTTATCCGAAAATGAAAGTCGAAGAGCAATTGGTTTATTTAGCACAATTGCGAAAAATGTCTAAAGGAGATGCGAAACGTGAAGCGGCCGCTTGGCTAGAGCGTTTTGAAGTGCCTCATTACGGACAGAAAAAAGTAGAAGAGTTATCAAAAGGCAATCAACAAAAAATACAATTGATTGCATCGCTTTTACATAAGCCATCTTTATTAATACTTGATGAACCATTTTCGGGACTAGATCCAGTCAACGTTGAAATGTTAAAGGAAGCTATTCTAGACTTTCAAAAGCAAGGAGCAACCATTGTTTTTTCTAGCCACCGTATGGATCACGTAGAAGAATTATGTGATGACATGAGCATTTTGGACCGTGGAAAAGTAGTGGTTGGTGGATCGATAAAAGATGTGAAACGCTCTTTTGGTAAACAAAATGTTCGTATAAATATGGACGCAGATCTTAGTCATTTAAGTGGAATTACAGGAGTTGATACCTTTACGAAAACAAAAGATGGCGCTGTTTTTCAGATAAGTGATGAACAGGTTGCACAACTATTATTGACTAGGGCAATGAAACTCGGGACACTTCGTCACTTTGCAGTAGAAGAACCTTCATTAGAAGAAATTTTCATCGCAAAGGTAGGGAGACGACATGCATAGTTTTTGGATTATTTTTAAGCAAGCGTTTATAACTAAGGCCAGAACAAAATCATTTCTTATTACAACGAGTATTGTTGTCGCCGCCTTTTTCTTACTAGCAAATATTTCGAATATCATCGCAATTTTTGATGGAGATGAAAATGAAGAAAACACCTTGCATGTAGTTAGTGAAAATCCCGCGTTGCTGGAAAATTTACAAGCGCAATTAGCATTGACGAATAGTGAAATAGAAGCTGTGCCAACATATTTAACAGAAGCAGAATTACAAAAAAGTATTACAGAAGGCTCTATTGATGATTATTTAGTGTTAATGCTGGACGAACAATTAACCGCTCGCTACGTATCCGAATCTGCCAATGAAATGGGCGGAGGGGCTGAAATTGAAAATGCTGTCCAAGCAATACATACAGCTATTACTGCCGAATCACTCGGACTAGATGACAACCAGGTGGTGCAGTTATTTAAGCCCGTTGAATTTGAACGGCAAGCTATTTCCGAATCTTCTAAATCACAAGAAGAGCTGAGTCAGGCAAGAGGGCTTGTATATGTATTGATTATGTTAATTTATGTCGCGGTAATTTATTATCCGAACATGATCGCCATGGAAGTAGCAACGGAAAAATCATCTCGCGTTATGGAAATTTTAATATCAAGTGTGTCACCTGTTAAGCATATGTTTGCTAAAATTGCAGGCATCGGCAGTCTAGGTATTTTGCAGATGATGATTTTCGGAATGGCGGGTTATTTTGCCATTCAATCAGCCGGTACGGATTTGACTGAAGGGGTATTTAGCGTCATGGGTTTTTCTGAAGTGAAAATTAGTACATTCTTGTTTGCGATACTCTTTTTCTTACTCGGTTATTTCCTCTATGCGGTACTCGCGGCATTGCTCGGATCGTTGGTAAGTCGCACAGAAGATGTGCAGCAACTCATGTTACCTATGATGATTTTAATTATTATTGGATCATTGATCGCTTTCTCAGGAATATCCGTGCCAGAAGCTAGTTACGTCACCATTTCATCCTACATTCCGTTTTTTGCCCCATTAGTGATGTTTTTGCGGGTAGGCATGCTCGATTTGCCATTATGGGAGCCGCTATTGTCAATTGGGATTATGCTCGTGACCATTGGTATTCTGGGCTGGTTCGGTGCAAGGGTTTACCGTGGAGGCGTATTAATGTACGGTTCTTCACAATCATTAAAAGATATTCGTAAAGCCATTCATTTAGGCAATAAAAAATAAAAAAATTCGTTCGAACTATTCAACTGTTTGCAGGAAACTTTCTGCAAACAGTTTTTTAAAAGGCACGCTCATGGTAAAATAGGAACAAATATTCGGTAGTTAGAAGGGGATTATTTATGGAGTCGATTCGATTTATCCACACAGCAGATTTGCATTTGGGAAGCCCTTTTATCGGTATGAAGGATTTGCAAAAAGAGCAATGGAAAAAATTAAAAGATAGCACATTAGCAGCATTTGATCGATTGATTCAATATGCTTTAAAAACCAATCCGGATTTTGTCTGTATTGTGGGCGATATTTATGATGGAGAAGATCGTAATATTCGGGCTCAAGCTCGTTTTCAAAAAGGAATGGAACAACTCGCAGAGAGAAATATTCCCGTCGTTATATGCTTCGGCAACCATGATCATTTGAGCGGTAATTGGACGCGCTTTGAACTTCCGAAAAACGTGCATGTGTTTGATAAAGCGGTTTCTCAGTTCACTCTAAATACAACTGCGGGTCCAGTTATTTTTACTGGCTTTAGTTATGGTAAGCGTCATGTGAGCGAATCCATGGTAGAACATTATCCAGTCGCACAAAAACTAGAATGCTATCACGTCGGCCTTCTTCATGGCAGTCTTGAAGGAGACGCGACACACGCTGTTTATGCGCCTTTTAAAAAAGAACAGCTAGTTAGCAAGCAATATGATTATTGGGCGTTAGGGCATATCCACAAGCGTCAAGAGCTCTCTTTAGAGCCAGCCATGGTTTACCCTGGAAACATTCAAGGGCGCCATCGGAAAGAATCCGGTGAAAAAGGCTTTTACGAAGTTACATTATCAAAAGAAGCGACACATTTGGATTTTGTTCCGACTTCTGTTGTTCAATTCGATCAAGTTGCGATCTCTGGTCAAGGCGTTGTTCATATGAACGAATTGATTGAGCTTTGTCAAAAACAACTAAACTTATTGAGTGACACTGCTGGAGCGATGATTATTGAATTGGTATTCACAGAATTAGACCAAGATAGTTTCGCGCTACTTGCTGAAATTCCAGAAAGTGAATTATTGGAGATGCTTCGGGAGTCCTTAGAGGATTTAGATTCATTTGTTTGGATACAAGGGGTGCATTTGCAGCAAATCGAGCAAGATGCTGAGCTCTCTCCGTTAGGTGTAACATTGATCGATACAATGGAAAGCTGGAGAACAGACGATTGGAAAGTAGTGCTTCAGGATTTGTATCGACATCCAAAAAGTAGCCGTTTTTTAGAAGCAGTAGAAGAGCAAACGATTCAAGAGCTTCAACTAGCAGCTGCCCAAAAAATCCGGCGCACGATGCAGGAGGGAGAGTGATGGCATGAAAATCGAAAAATTAGTAATCTATGGATTTGGAAAGCATGAAAATCGTACCATCGAATTAGGAAAACAAATGATTTTGTTTTATGGACCGAATGAAGCTGGAAAAACGACAGTTCAGCAATTTATTATTCAAGTTCTTTTTGGGTTTCCAGCACGCAATCAAACGCAATTGCGCTATGAGCCAAAAAATGGTGGTAAATATGGTGGTCAAATTTATTTAACTGACCCGCAATACGGTAAGCTAGTCATTGAGCGGATACAAGGAAAGTCGGCTGGGGATGTGACGGTGACTTTTGAAGACGGGCGAAGAGGTGGCGAAGCTGAGCTAAAGCAAATCGTGCGAAATTACGACCGGGCTTCTTTTGAAGCGGTTTTTTCGTTTTCGATACATGAATTGCAAGGACTTGATCAGCTTAGTGAAACTGAACTGAGTCGTACGCTGCTTGCTTCAGGGACAACGGGGATTGATGCATTAACACATTTAGAAAGTCAGCTAGAAAAGCAAATGGCTGAACTGTTTAAAAAAAGCGGACGCAAGCCGCAATTAAATGCTTTGGCAGAAGAACTTCGTGAAATGGAAGTTCGGCTAAAAGACTATAGGCAACGCGCCGAACTTTATAGTCCATCAATCGAGCGTTTACAGGCTATTGAGAAACGCTTACAGGCTATTGAAGAAAAAGAAATACAAATGGACCAGCGGCTGAAAGAAATCAGTAAATGGCAACAAGCCGCTCCATTACTAGCAAATCAATCGACATTGATTGAGCAATTAAACAAATTGGCAATCACCCAATTTCCTGCAGAAGGCAGACGACAGATGGACCGTTTAGAAGACAAGCTGACACAAAGCAAAGCAGATATGGATTATTTGACGAAGCAGCTTGATCGTTTAACAGATCCTGCCCGTGTGGATTCTATGGATTTTATTGAAAATTTATTGAATCGTGAATCTGATTGGCATCAATTAAACGTTCAATTGCTGCAGAAACAAAATGAAGCAATCGAGTTAACTGAAGAATGTGAAGAATTATTATCACTTCTCGGACTTACTGAACAACAAGCGATGGATATAGATGTTTCGTTAAGCCAAGAAGAGCAGCTAGCAGAGCGCTTAAAAGAGTTAGATATAGAAGAAGAAAATCAACGGTTTAATCAGCGAAGTTTACAAGAAGAAAAAGATAATCTGTTACGTGCAGAACAAAATCTAGCTAACTTTCTAGCGCAGGAACCAACCGAGAAAGAACGATTGGCTGCAGAAGAGTGGCTGAAAGCTTCCGCTCAGCTAGCAGAAGCAAAAGCCGCATCTACCTTTCAAAAAGGTAGTTCAGATCAAGACCGACTTGTTAAATTCGCGTTAGTAGGTATTGGATTAACCGTTGCAGCTTACGGCTTTATGCAATCTGCTATTTTACTTATTGTAGTTGGATTAGTAGCAATGGGCGCAGGTCTATGGATTTTCATGAAAACGACAAAATCCAGTGAGTTGTCAAACGATTATTCTGAGGTTCTAAAAAAATATGAGGGCAAAGAACCAGAGTATGAAAGGATAGTAAAAAAAGTTGCGGAGTTTGACTTGCAACTAGATGTACTAATGAACAATATTGAGACAAGCAAAAAGAATATAGCTAGATACTCATCCATCAAGTCAAGTTCTCAAGCTGAAAAAGCGTATCAGCAACTTTTACTTGAAATTGGTTTAAGCCCAACTGTTCGACGTACGATGGCAATGGAGCTTTTTGAGAAGTTGCGCAAAGTTCATGCATCTTCTTCACGTCTAGTACGCATTAATGACGAAATAGAGCAAATCAAATCTCGACAGCAAGAGTGGGTAGACAAAGCACAACAAGCATGTAAAAAAGAAATCGCAAATGAAGGTTTGATTGCTTCATTGCGTTCAGAGCTATCGAATCGAAAGCAACAACAAGAACACTGGCACAAAGTAAAAAATGAACAATCTAATTTGCAAGAAAAATATGAGCAGCTGGTAGCATTCCAAAATCAACTTGAAAAAGAACAACAAACTTTAATGAAATATGCTCAGGCGGAAGAAGTTTTTGATTTTTACCGGTTGGCTGATGAGTGGGACAAAAAGCAGGAAATGGAACGAGCACTCGAATTGACACAAGAACAATTACACGCGATTGGGAACGTGGAACTCCGTCCAACCTGGGAGCCTGAAGATGCACAGCAAGCGATCGAACAAATTCAAGTAGAGTTAAACCAGTTAAAAGCGGAGCGAAATGAGCTGTTGAAAGAACAAGCAGACAAGCAGCAATTAACACAAATGTTAGTGACTGATACTTCGTATGAAGAAGAGCTGCAACAATTTGAAGAAAAAAAAGCAAGTTTTGTTAATTTAGCGAAACAGTGGTCAGTCAACAAAGCGGTTGTCGAGGCAATCAACCAAACAATGAATGAACTTAAAGAGAAAAAGCTTCCTACTGTATTGGCCAACGCCCAACGTTATTTTACTAAATTAACAAATGGTGCTTACCATGGACTGAATATGAATCAAGTAGGTTATTTTGAAGCGAAGCGCCACGATGGCACTTATTTCCCGATTTCGGAACTAAGTCAAGCGACAAAAGAACAAGCCTATTTGGCTTTAAGATTGTCGTTAGCCGTTTCAATGAAAAAAAGTCATCCGTTTCCAATCATTATGGACGATGCTTTTGTTCATTTTGATCGCAGTCGGTTGCAGCAAATGATAAACTTAGTGAAAGAGTTGCAGGTAGAGCATCAATTTATTTACTTTACATGCCACGAAGATATGCAACAGGCTTGGCCAAATGTACAAATCATTCAATTGGCTAATACCGAAAGGAGCGTTCATTCATGACCAAAGAAATTACACAGTACGCAGTTGGAGAAACGGTCGATGTTTTCTTGCTGATCAAGCAATCAGTTAAAGGAGTCACAACTACTGGAAATCCATTTATCTCGCTCGTGTTACAAGATAAGAGTGGAGATATTGAAGCGAAGTTATGGGATACAAAAGATGAGCAGGAAAAAATATTCGCTGCAGAAACCATTGTCCGTGTTGGTGGAGAAATTCACAACTACCGTGGGAAAAACCAATTGCGTATAAAAAGCATTCGCCCAGCAAAACCAGAAGAAAATCAATCAATCTCTGATTTGTTGCCTTCTTCCGAAAAATCAGCAGATGAATTGCTTGAAGAAGTTATGAAGTATTTGTTTGAAATGGAAAACCCTCAAATTCAGCGAATCACTCGCTTTATGCTAAAAAAATACCAACAACAATTTTTAACGTATCCAGCAGCAACACGTAATCACCATGATTATGTGTCAGGACTAGCAGATCACGTTGTATCAATGCTGAAATTAGGAAAGGCCTTAACTGAGATTTATCCAGGGCTTAACAAAGATTTATTATTTGCAGGAATCATCTTACACGATATCGGAAAAGTCATCGAACTTTCTGGACCTATCGCCACAACTTATACGGTTGAAGGCAATTTAATAGGACATATCTCGATTATGGTTACGGAAGTTGCAAAAGCAGCTGAAGAGCTAGAGATTGAAGGGGAAGAAGTCATGCTCTTACAACATATTATCCTTTCACATCATGGCAAAGAAGAGTGGGGCAGCCCGAAAAAGCCAATGCTCAAAGAAGCCGAAATGCTGCATTACATCGATAACATAGATGCCAAGATGATGATGTTGGACCGTGTACTTGGCAAAACAAAAGAAGGCGAGTTCTCGGAACGCGTTTTTGCTTTAGACAATCGTTCATTTTATAAACCAAAAATTTAATAAGGATTTAACGAAAAAGCCGAGAAGAATAGACTATTCTTCTTGGCTTTTTCACATGAAAAAACCGCCTCAACAAGTTATGAAAATAACTATTGAGACGGATATTTTTTTATTCAGCTGGAACTTTTGGTGTTTCTGGATTTAAAATATCATCCAATGCACCTTCAAGATCTTTGTCTTTAATTTCAACATTGGCTTCTTTCATCAAATCAGCAACTTTTGGAAGTAAAGTAGTTTGATCTGCTTTTGAAAGTGCGATTTCTGTGCGTAGCTCTTCTTTTTGATCTTCTAGAGCAGGCTGGTCTTCAATTTGACGTTTCTCAAGAACTTGAATGATATGAAAGCCGTATTCTGAAGCGATAGGCTCACTAATCTCATCGACTTCAAGTCCGTAAGCTGCTTCTTCAAACTCAGGAACCATTGCTCCTGGTCCGAACCAATCAACATTACCGCCGTTTGCAGCAGAACCTGTATCTGTTGAGTTTTCTTCAGCTAGTTTCGCGAAATCGCCGCCTTCATCTAATTGCTTTTTAAGTGACGTAGCAGTTTCTTCATCAGCTACAAGAATGTGACGAGCATTTAACTCAGTACCTTGACGGTCATAGTAATCCTGTATTTCTTGATCAGATACTTCTATACCTTCAGTTAAAGCTTTTTCTTGCAACAAGTTTAAGCGAATTACTTTTTTGTAGCTTTCTTCTGTTTGATTGTTTTGAGTAAGAAACTGATCAAACTCTTCGCCAAGTTCTTCTTTGTTGCTGTCGTATTCAGCGTCTACTTCTTTGTCTGTGACTTCATACTTGTCAGCAAGCACCTTTTCAATTAGTAAAATTTGAATCGCTTGTTCGCCAATTGATGTTTTCATTTCTTCATAAAGTTCATTTTTTGTAATATCGCCAACATCAGAAGTGACGATAGCTTTTTCGTCACCGCTGTCGCTACAAGCCGATAAAGTTAGTACAGATGCTGCTAAAGTAAATGTTAAAAAGGATTTTTTCATTAGATTCGCTCCCAACTTTCTATGTATGTGCAGTAGTTACTATACTATAAATATAATGTAATGTGCAAAGTTCCTAAAAAAATACACTTGCCAGAAGGCAAGTGATTTAAGGTGTAAATTCTACGCCTACATACAACGATACCAGTAGTATTGTAATTAATATGTTAATTGTCCGGAATATTTTTTGGTGATTTTCTTCCGGAATTTCTCTAGAAGTGACTAATGCCAATGTCATCCGGTTAATCTGAAAAAGATAAAACACGGAGAACATAACGATAAACGCGATAATCATGAATTTCCTCCCCTCTAACTTTACTTCCTAGTATAACAAAAAAGGGAAGAAAAAGCAGATATCAGCTCATCACTGGTGGCACAAGAATTTCAAATCCGGTTTCTGTTTCTTCTATTAACGCGTATTTAGGCGAACGCGCTAGGTTCCGAAGATAGATGATGTCGGTTAAGCATAGTGCGCAATGATATGCCAGCAGCATAGCAAAATAATGGCTGAAAGCTGGAAACGTAAGACTTAATGTCACTAGAGCAGTATTTAATACGAAGAACGGTGTAGCTAGTGACAATAGAAAACGAATTTTTGGAACCGGTTCATTGATATGAAGTGAGATAGAAGGACAGACCTTCATTTGTTTACGAATAATAAATTTTAGTGATTTATGACAACCGATTAACGGTAAAAAATGCAATAGCTTATGAACTGGGTAGATTCCGAGTAAGGCTAAGATAAAAAATAGAAAATACTGATCGGATAAGGGAGTGGCATAAATGATTGTAAGCCCGATATAGGCAGTCATAAACACAGCGATTCCAAAAAGTGCAGAAATCATAAAAAGCCGGTCAAATCCATATTGTTTTTTTAAGTTAATTGTTTTCCAGCAGTGCATATGTGCATCCCCTAATACTAAATTCATTTTTGATTCGCTACATACAATACAATGAATTATAAGGAAATGCAACCATAATTTTTTATTTACAAAATACTTATTATTGCTGGTTTTTTTGATGCGTAATTACTTGGTTTTCTTCAGTGAATTTACTCTCAATATTTTTAAAAGAAGCTTCGAAAATTTCCATGAAATCTTCTCCATAAATGTTTCGAATAACAGCCATAACATCCATAAATTCTGGGAATTTCCCGTACAATTCGCGTAGAGGCAGGGAACCATCAATAACAGAGTGAGGGGTTTCATGATAGTTCTCAATCATTTCTTGCATTAAAGCTTCTCCTTTTTCTGTTAGCTGTACATAAGTATTTCGTTTATCTGTATCGCGTTTTGAAAAAGAAAGCAGTTCACGTTCTTCTAATTTTTTGGAGAAGTTAAAAGCTGTTGAAACATGCATTACACCAAATTTTGCCACATCTGAAATTGAAGCTCCTTTTAAATGATAGGAGATCCAAAGAATGTGGTGCTCGTTAATATTCAAATCATAAGGTTTTATCCACATTTGCCAGTCTTTTTCTACCGCTTTCCAAAGTGCTTTTGATAATTGACCGATGCGTTGACTAAACAGCATGGCTTCTTTCATCGAATATTCTTTCTCGTTCACACAGGCACCAACTTTCCTCCAAAATCTTTTCTTTATTATAGCAGTAAAGCAAACGTAATTAAAGTAAGAATAGTAAAATAATTTACAACATAAAGATTTTATGGAAGAGAGCAGGAGAGTTCTATGTTGAGATACTTACAAACAACTGATATGGTGCTTTTCTTGAGAAGATAGGATGAAAAAAATAGCCACCCGAAGGTAGCTGTTTTATGCGCTTTCTGTATCGTCGTCCACTTTTTCTGATTTTGGTTTATTATCGGATTTTGACTGCTTGTCTTTGCTGATCGTGTTTTGCAAGTCTTCGATGGCATTTTGAATTGCCATAATTTCAAGTTGCAAATGTTCTTTGGCAGGACCAGTACTCTCTGTCCAAGTTTCTAGCGAAGCTTTTAAACCTTCAACTGCTTCAGGTAATTGCGACTTAGCTTCTTCTGTTAAATGAGTGATGGATTCTTTTAAGCTATTTACTTTGTCTTTTAGTTCAGTTAAATAATCTTTCCATTCTGATGATGCGGTTTTCACACTAGAGCGAAAATCCTCTCCTGATTGTGGTGCAGAAAATAATGCTGCTGCAGCTCCCATAGCTAATCCAGTTGTAAGTCCTAAGAAAAATCTTGATGCTTTCATACGTGAAACGCCCCTTTCTTTCTATGTACTTCTTTTCCTCTATTATACCTAATTCAAACATATTAATGAATGGCTATTCAATAAAAAATGCTTTCTCCTATTAAAAACAGGAGAAAGCATTTGTCTTATGCAGCTGGTGATGCGGCAGTATCGAATTTTGAACGTTTGACTAACGTAATCACAATTGGGTAAATAAAAGCAAAAGCAACTCCGTTTAGTAATACGGCAGGCAATACTACAGTAACCAGTAATAATGTAAAAGGAATATTAGCGCCAATGACAAATATTGCTGCTGAAAGGAAAATCGCGCCAGATAATAAAGTGCCAATTGCTACAAGACCAATCGTGACCGGTAGCTTAGTAACAAATTTCTTTAACATCATCACTAATGCAAGAAAAACGAAGGCAGTGATAAACTTATCAATAATATTCGGGAAAAATCCTCCAGGGAATGTTGAGAATAGTCCTGATAAAACACCCGTTGTCACTGCTAATAAAAAGACATTTTTTACATTTGGAAATAAAAGAATGCCAACAAACATCATGGTTAACATAAAGTCTGGTTTCATTCCACCATTGATGCCTGGAATTATTACATATAGTGTGGCTCCGACGCTGACTAACAACGCCATTAAAACTAGATTTTTCGTATTCATTTTCTCATCTCTCCTCAGCTCTACGCTATTTTCTTTTTCCCGATCGTGTCCTCATGACCGCCGGCGAAAAACTTATTCTGATTCTATCTTGTCTGCTAAAGAAAATCAAGCATCTGCGTTTAGTTTTATTTTTACGCTTTCCGCAAGTTCTTGAATGCGTTCGGATGTAAACTCTTTTTCTTTCGTCATCCATTTTGCGCCGAAGCCATCAGTTTGACCATAGCGCGGAATAAAGTGCAAGTGGAAGTGGAATACACTTTGTCCTGCTTTAGCACCGTTATTATTTAGTAAATTCATGCCTTCAGGTTGAAATGTTTCGTTAATCGCTTTTGCAATTTTAGGGGCCACTGCAAATAAATTACCTGCTTCTTCTGGTGTCATGTCATAGACGAACTCACGATGTGATTTAGGAATGAGTAAAGTGTGCCCCTTTGATAAAGGCATAATATCCATAAAGGCGAAGACATGTTCATCTTCGTAAATCTTTACGCTTGGAATCTCACCTGCAATGATTTTGCAGAAAATACAATTAGTCATTCGTATCATCCTTTCCATTTTTTCCATTTTAACATATTTGCCATATCAAAAAAGAATTCAACAGCTAGTTTTGATACAATAGTTTAGTAGAAAGAAAGAGGTGTAATAAATGGCTATTTTGGAAGTGGACGCATTAACAGGTGGGTATACACGAAAGCCTGTTTTGCAAGAAGTGACATTTTCGATTGGTAAAGGTGAGCTCGTTGGATTGATTGGCTTGAATGGTGCGGGAAAAAGTACTACGATTAAACACATTATTGGATTGATGCAACCAAAGTCAGGACAAATCCGTTTGAATGGAAAAACTTTTGAAGAAGATATGGATAGCTATCGTTCTTCGTTCTCCTATATTCCAGAAACACCGGTATTATATGAAGAACTTACTTTACGAGAGCACCTTGAACTCACTGCGATGGCTTACAACATAGATCCGAAACAGTTTGAAAAACGTTCTGCAGAACTATTAAAAGAATTTCGGATGGAAAAGCGTTTAAAATGGTTTCCATCGCATTTCTCTAAAGGGATGCGTCAAAAAGTGATGATCATGAGTGCATTTTTAGTAAATCCAGCGCTTTACATTATCGATGAACCTTTTGTTGGCCTTGATCCACTAGGGATTAAATCTTTATTAGACCAAATGGAGCAACAAAAGAAAAAAGGCGCTTCAGTATTAATGTCGACGCATATTTTGTCTACAGCTGAACGCTATTGCGACCGAATCATTTTGCTTCATAATGGACGTGTTCGAGCAAGTGGAACGATGGCTGATTTACGACAGGCGTTTAATATGCCTAATGCTTCACTAGATGATTTGTATATTGCAATGACCGAGGATGAGTTAAATGAAGAATTTGCATGATATTTGGTCAAAAAGACTTCATAAATACACTGTTGAAGTACAAAACTATTTAAAGTTTATTGTTACAGGTCATATTGCAGTTGTTATGCTATTTGCTTTAGGTGCAGCAGGATTTGCTTATAGTGAATGGATTCAAGACGTTCCACCGGCATTTCCTGGAGCGTTTATATTAGCAGTGATTTTCGGCTTTTTATTGGCGCTCAGTCCGCCATCTACTTTATTAAAAGAAGCGGACATGGTGTATTTTTTACCGTTGGAAAGTAAGTTGGATGACTTTTTAAAACCGGCTTTAAAATGGTCATTTTTGTCCCAATTGTATTTGCCGGTAATTGTCTTTGTTGTTTCATTGCCAATGGTTAATGCATTATATGGCTTATCGTCATCGTTCTTAATCGGCTTTCCGATTTTGTTGTTATTAATCAAATGGTGGAACGTTCAGACCGAATTTGCTTTTCGTAAACAAGGGGCAGGGGAGCAAGTCTGGCTTGATCGACTTGTGCGTTTTCTATTAGTTGGATTGTTTGTTTATTTTTATATAGAAAATTTATTAGTAGTCGCAGTCCTTATCTTGTTTGTCATCATTTTTTATGGGAAATGGATAACACGTAAAGCAGTAGGGAAGCCGTTTGCTTATGAACATTTTATTGGATTAGAAGAAAATCGCATGTTGCGTTTTTATCAATTCGCAAATTACTTTACAGATGTGCCCCACTTAAAAGGGAAAATAAAAGCGAGAACTTGGTTGAATTGGGTTTATGGATGGATCCAACCAGGTCCGAAAAATGCTCATTTGTATCTCGTGTGCAGAACCTTTATCCGCTCAGATGAGTTGTTTTATTTATGGGTGAGGTTAACTGTAATTATCATGGTAGGTGCTTGGTTTATTCCGTTTCAAATCGGAGTTGCCTTGTTTGCAGGAGCTTTAGCATTCGCAACAGCGATTCAAATTTGGCAAGGACTAACTCATACGCAGCATTTCCGAATGGATAATTTATTTCCGCTGACACAATTCAGCAGGCAAGGAGCGGTTTGGAAGCTAATTATTGGTCTGCAATCGCTACAAAGTTTAGCAGTGGCTGGAGTTCTCGTCATATTGGGTGAACCTGTTACAGCATTGCTGACATTTGTCATTATTTTAGCCGTTTCATTTGTTACAGTTACTGTTTTGAAAAATAAAAAGAAATAAACAAAGCCCGACATCTAAAATAGATGTTGGGCTTTGTTTTTATTCTTTATTAAAATGGATGGCCGCTGAACCTAGAGTTTTAGCTGCTATCAACATGGCTTCTTCTTTAAAATCAAATTTCGGGTGATGGTGAGGGTACACGTCACCTTCAGGCATTGCGCCTGTAAAGAAGAAAGATCCTGGAATTTCCTCGAGGTAATAAGCAAAATCTTCTCCCCCCATTTGAGGTGGGCAGTCATAAACTTCGGTAACTCCTGGCACTGTAGCTGCAACGTCTTTAACAAACAAAGTTTCGTTTTCATGATTAATTACAGCAGAGTAACCACGCTTGTAATTAAATTCGTAGGCACTGTTATTTGCTAAACTAATGCCTTTAATCACACGCTCCATCTCAGTTTCCATTAAGCTCCGAACATCTTCTTTAAACGTCCGAACAGTTCCCGATAAAACGGCTTGGTCAGCAATAATATTGAATGGGTTTTGTGCAACAAATGAACCTATAGATAAAACAGCGGACTCTAAAGGATCTGCACGTCTAGATACTAAGGTTTGAAGAGTAGAGACAATTTGAGAGCCTATTACAACAGCATCAATCGTTTCATGCGGACTAGCGCCGTGACCTCCCCGGCCTTGTACTTTTAGCGTAAAGCTATCTGCAGCTGCCATTAGAGGACCGACACGAGTATCTATTCGACCAAATGGTGTCATAGACCAAAGGTGGGTACCGAAAATGGCATCAACTCCGTCTAACACTCCTGCTTCTATCATCGATTTTGCGCCACCAGGTACGAGTTCTTCAGCGTGTTGATGAATCAATACATAAGTTCCTTCCAATTCATCACGCATATCAAAAAGTGTTTTACCCAGAACTAAAAGTGTCGCTGTGTGGCCATCATGCCCGCAAGCGTGCATGACCCCATCAACCGTAGAACGATAAGATACACTTTCTTTTTGATCGTGGATTGGCAAGGCATCAAAATCGGCACGCAACGCTACGGTTTTTCCGGGTTTGGCTCCAGTAATCCTAGCCACAACACCATTCCCACCAACATTGGCTTTTACATCAATGCCTAATTTTTCATAGTAAGAAAGAATGTAGCGAGCTGTTTTGGTTTCGTGAAAAGATGGCTCAGGATGCATGTGTAAATGGCGACGAATTTCGACCATCTCTGGGTATGCAGTATCTAAAGCTGCGTATAATTTAGTAATCATTGTATAAAACTCCTTTTTTTATTTAAGCATATCACAAAATATTTTGAATATGCGGAAGGGTGCATATTAATAAATTTTTTATGTAGTTTATGTGAACATAGAAAAAGACACGGATATTCTGAAAATCAGAATATCCGTGTCTATTTTTATTAATAAGTAAAGTTTAAGTAAGATGCTGCAAAGTACACGATAAGAATAATCACTGACGGTATTGCATAAGATAATGTAGAGGTACTTCCTTTTCGATAAAGTGAAAACAAAGCCAATAGCGACATTATCAACACACCAACAGCGATAATCATATTTGCACCGGAAACATCCAACATAATAGGGCCTGCAGTGTAGACAGGATCAGATAATGCAAGAATGATCATATTGAAAATATTGCTCCCGAGAATTGCACCAACAGCCATATTGACATTATTCAAACGTAATGCAATAAAAACAGAAATAGCTTCTGGCAGGGAAGTTGCGGCTGCAATTAAGAAACTACCGATAAAACTTGATCCGATACCAGTTATAATTGCAATTTGGTCACCTGTAATCGATAAGGCTGTCCCCGCTGCTAAAATGACTAACGCGGCGATAATAAAACGAACAATTGCGGCTTTAGGTGATAAAGAAGCACTTGGATTTTCAGGTTCTTCTTCTGATTCTACAATCGCTTCTGCTTCAGGATCTAATGAAGGAAGTTTGTTGATAACTATCATCCCGATAATATAGGTAACAGCAATTAACAACGCATCCAACCCTACGCCAAAGATTTGCATATCTAGACGTAGCCAAAGAGCCATAACGACAAGAACAGTCAACAAAATTCCGAGCAAGGCGGTATAAATATTATTACGTGAAGCTCTGTTTAAAATTTGACGTCTTCTAAGTAAAAAATCAAATCCAGCAAGAATAAACAGATTAAATAGATTCGACCCGACCATGTTCCCAACAGCGATGTCCGCATTGCCAATGGCTGCTGCTGAGAAACTAGTTGATACTTCAGGGAGTGAAGTCGCACCCGCCAATAATAGCGTACCAACCATCATGCCGCCCATTGCAGTTTTAGAACTAATTACGTCAGCGTATTGAGATAGCTTAATAGATGCAACCACAGTAAGTGCAGCTGCTAAAATAAAAATAACAAAAACCAATTATTTTTCCTCCTTAACTAACCAAAAACCCCTCAATATGGGGGGCGAGGTGATCATTCTTCTTCAGGTTTAGCTCGGTAAGTACTGACATAAGAGACACCAGAGAAAATATTTGGTCGTTGTGCACTCGTATCAGTTTCTGGTTTAGCAGAATGAGCTTTTGCAAATGCTTGTGATTCTTTCCATTTCTCATAAAAAGCTGGAGATTCCCATTCAGTTAATACAATATACGTATCTGAATCAAGTGGTCTCAAAACACGGAAAGCAATATATCCAGGTTCATTTTCAATCGCACCCGCTCTATTTTTAAAACGGTGTTCGAAAACTGGACGACCTTCGTCTGAAACAGGGATATTGTTTAAAACAAAAAACCCTTTTTCTTTAAATTCACCGGTACCATCAACAACTTCATAGCTACGAGGTGTTTGGAAAATCGTTTTGCCTTCTGTTTCATGAAGCATTAAAGTAGTGCCTTCGCCTTGCATGACCACCATATTCTCTTGTGGGTGCTTGTCACGCATTTTTTTCATAAAATCATATGTTCCTGTAGTCATGTAAAAATTCATTAAAACCCCTCCTAAATAAATATATATACTATTATATACTTCCCTATTGAAACTTACATGAAACAGGTTTGTCGAACAAGTGAAATGATAAGAGTCAAATTTATGACAAATGCGCTTGGAATCTATACAATATAGTACGGAACGTCTATAGTATAGACGGATATAGATAGACAAAAAAGTAGAATAGCACATCGAAGGGATGAAATATTCATGACATTTAATGATACTTATCTTCGCGCAGCCCGTGGAGAAAAAACAGATCACGTACCCGTTTGGTATATGAGACAAGCTGGACGTTCGCAGCCCGAATACCGCAAAATCAAAGAAAAATATTCGTTAGAAGAAATCACGCATCAACCTGAACTTTGCGCATACGTAACTAAACTTCCGGTAGACCAATACAATAATGATGCTGCTATTCTTTATAAAGATATTGTGACGCCTTTGCCAGCAATTGGTGTTGACGTGAAAATCAAATCAGGAATCGGTCCTGTTATCGACAACCCAATTCGGACGATGGCAGATATCGAACGTTTAGGAGAAATTAACCCAGAACAAGATGTTGATTATGTTCTTGAAACTATTCGTATTTTGACGCAAGAACAACTAAATGTGCCGTTAATCGGATTTTCTGGCGCGCCTTTCACATTGGCGAGTTATATGATCGAAGGTGGCCCATCTAAGAGTTATAACAAAACAAAAGCGATGATGGTGTCAGAACCAGCTATGTGGTTTGCGTTAATGGATAAATTAGCGGATACAATTATTCCTTACGTAAAAGCTCAAATTAAAGCTGGTGCGAAAGCAATCCAGATTTTTGATTCATGGGTTGGCGCATTAAACGTTGAAGACTACCGTATTTTCATCAAACCGGTAATGGATCGTATTTTTGCTGAATTGCGTACAGAAAATGTGCCCTTGACGATTTTTGGAGTGGGTGCAAGTCACTTAGCGAAAGAATGGCATGAACTTCCTGTAGATGTTGTTGGACTCGATTGGCGCTTGCCGATTTCTGAAGCGCGTTCAATGGGCTTAACAAAAGCATTGCAAGGGAATTTTGATCCGGCTTATTTATTGGCTGACTGGTCAGTAATTGAAGAGCGTGCTAAAAAGATTTTAGATATGGGCATGCAAAATGATGGCTACATCTTTAACCTTGGTCACGGTGTATTCCCTGAAGTTAATCCAGATACATTAAAACGTTTAACTTCATTTGTTCACGAATACAGTGCTGCACATAAAAGTAATTTGAAATAAGGACAAAACTTATATAGAGGTGATTAGGTTGAAGAAGAAAATGGGATTATTAGTAATGGCATATGGAACGCCATACTCAGAAGATGATATTGAACGTTACTACACACATATCCGCCGTGGCCGTAAACCGAGCGAAGAAAGTCTGGAAGACTTGAAGAGCCGTTATAAAGCAATTGGTGGTATTTCGCCACTTGCTAAAATCACATTGGACCAAGCAAATGGCTTATGCGATCGGTTAAACAACGTTCAAGATGACATTGAATTCAAAATGTATCTAGGTTTAAAGCACATTGAACCATTTGTAGAAGATGGCGTAGAAGAAATGAAAAAAGACGGCATTACAGAAGCCGTTTCAATCGTTTTGGCGCCCCATTTTTCGACATTCTCAGTAAAATCGTATAATGGCCGTGCAGCAGAAGCCGCCGAAAAAGCGGGCATCTCGTTAACCTCTGTTGAAAGCTGGTACAAAGAACCAAAATTCATCCAATATTGGACGGAAAAAGTAAACGAAACATTTGATGGGATGTCAGAAGAAGAACGAGCGAAAGCTTGTTTGATCGTATCTGCGCATTCTTTACCAGAAAAAATTATTGCAAATGGCGATCCATACCCAGATCAATTAAAAGAAACAGCTCAAATGATCCAACAAGCTACAGGCGTTAAAAACGTGGAAATCGGTTGGCAAAGTGCAGGACAAACGGGCGAGCCTTGGATTGGACCAGACGTTCAAGATTTAACTCGTGATTTGTTCGAACAAAAAGGTTATACATCATTTGTCTACACGCCAGTTGGATTTGTAACAGATCATTTAGAAGTTCTTTTTGATAACGATTATGAGTGCAAAGTTGTCTGCGATGACATTGGCGCAAATTATTATCGCCCAGAAATGCCAAACGTACAGCCATTATTTATCGACGCACTAACGGATGTAGTTTTGCGTGAATTAGCTAAATAAGGATAGTAAACAGATAGCTGTTTTAAAACAAAGGAGAACTGGTTATGAAAAAGTTTGCATGGCTTGGATTACCCTTACTTTTACTTGCTGCGTGTGGATCTGGAGAAGTTGAATCTTCGGGTACCGGTCCTCAAGTAGAAGAAGTAATGGTGACGTTTAACACGGATACTCAAGCAGAGCCGGCCCAAGATATCGTCCTATCCGTCACAGTGACACAAGGCGATGAAGCTGTAGAAGACGCAGATGAAGTTGTGTATGAGGTGTGGCAATCAGGTGATCGCACCAATAGCGAGATGATACCAGCAGCGCACACGGAAAATGGTATTTATGAGGCACAGACGAACTTTGACGAAGAAGGTTTGTATTATATGCAAGCACATACGACAGCGCGTTCGTTGCACGTAATGCCTAAACAAGAAATAACTGTTGGCGATCCAGATCCAGCCTCAATTATTGCTGATGACAGTGATGATGCACAAGGTATGGATAAAATGGAAGACCATTCTGGACATTAACCCAAAAAAAGACATCGCTTTTGCGGTGTTTTTTTGTTGCAGAAATTTTTGAGATTAGCGTTTCTCGGATGGCTTGCTGTTATGGTACAGTAAGTGAAATTGTTTGCTCGGAGAACTCTAAACAAAAGAACATAAAAAACGAAGCTACACTAGAAAGCGTAGCTTCGTTTAAACATTAAATTAGGCTGATTTTATAAATTATTGCAGGAATCACATTGAGTACCATAACATTCATGCTGCTCTTCCATCTTTTCTCCACATGACGCGCACTGTTTCGGGGGCAAGTTCTTGAAAAATTCAACTACGTTTTCAATCATAACTTCCATCTCCTTTTGTTATAGTACTGTTGGTGTTTAAAATAGTGTATTATAACAGTTGAGATTCGTCAACCCTTAATAGTGAATTAATTTAAATAATCCGTTAAACTAGTAACATGAACTTAGCCTAAAGGAGAGAGATTATGTATTTTGTAGATAACAAAGGCATCACAGATCCACGAATTAACTTAGCGATTGAAGAATATTTGTTGAAAAGTATGGATGTAGAAAAAGATCCATTTCTTCTGTTTTATATTAATGAACCTTCAATCATCATCGGAAAAAACCAAAATACTGCTGAAGAAATCAATACCGATTATGTAGATTCTAATGGCATCCATGTAGTTCGACGTTTGTCTGGTGGAGGAGCGGTTTATCATGATTTAGGTAATTTAAATTACAGCTTTATCACGGTTGATGATGGAGAGAGCTTCCGTAACTTCCGTAAATTCACTGAACCTGTTGTGCAAGGGCTACAAAGTCTTGGTGTAAATGCGGAACTTTCTGGACGCAATGATTTAATGGCAGAAGGCCGGAAGATTTCAGGTAATGCACAATTTTCAACAAGAGGGCGCATGTTTAGTCATGGCACTTTAATGTTTGATACAGAAATAGATGCAGTAGTCTCTGCTTTAAAAGTAAGTAAAGAGAAAATTGAGTCAAAAGGCATCAAGTCGATTCGCAGCCGCGTTGCAAATATTTCTGAATTTTTGAAAGAACCAATGAGTGTTGAAGAGTTTCGAATGGCTATTTTACATTCAATCTTTGAAGGCCAAGAAAATGTTCAGTACTATGAGTTAACTGACCAAGACTGGAAAAACATTCACGAGTTGTCAAACGAACGCTATGGCAATTGGGATTGGAATTATGGAAAATCTCCTAAATTTAATATTAAACATTCTCATCGCTTTCCGGTTGGCGGCATTGATGTTCGCTTACAAGTTGAGAAAGGCATTGTTCAAGACACTCATATTTATGGGGACTTTTTCGGTGTCGGAGACATATCAGAAGTCGAGCAAGCGATTGCTGGATCTAAATACGAACGTGCTTCTTTAGAGGAAGCAATTGCTGGAATTGATATACCTAAACTTCTGGGTGGTATCACAACAGAAGAGTTTTTAAAATTAATTTATTAAGAACTTCTGAAGAGCCTGCATTTATGCAGGCTCTTTTGTTAAAATGGAAAGAAAAAGGAAAGGGGGAATCATTGTGGCTGTTCAACGGATCTTGATTGTAGAAGATGATTTGAAAATAGCGGAATTGTTAGCTGAAACCTTAAGGAAATACCATTACGAAGTAGAGACCGCAAAAGATTTTGATCAAATCATCGAAGAATTCGAAGCTTTTGATCCCCACTTAATTTTACTCGATATTAATTTGCCATCCTATGATGGCTATTATTGGTGCCGTCAACTTAGGCAGCAAACTACTTGTCCGATTATTTTCATCTCAGCTCGGTCAGGTGAAATGGATCAAGTTTTTGCTTTAGAAAATGGTGGGGATGATTTTATCACGAAACCTTTCCATTATGAAATCGTCCTTGCAAAAATAAGAAGTCATTTAAGAAGAGCATATGGCGAATATGCGCCAAAACAAGAAGAGCGGTCTATTAGGGCTGGTCGTATTATTTTGTACATGGAACGAATGGAATTGCATATAAAAAAAGAAGTTATTCCATTGCAAAAAAAAGAATGCACAATTTTGGAGCTATTGCTAAGCTGCTATCCTAAAGTAGTATCACGTGAGCAATTGCTAGAGGAGCTATGGGATGATCAAGCCTTTGTAGATGAAAACACCCTAAACGTCAACATGACACGAGTTCGGAAAAAATTATCCGATTATGGTGTGTTGTCTGTTATTGAAACGGTAAGAGGAGCCGGATATCGCCTTTTACTTCATGAGGAGGAATCCTAATGCTGCGATTATTTATGAAAGAACATGCAGCATTTATCGTTTTTCAAGTTGTACTCGTTGCATTTATTATGTTGTTGTACTGGTTGGATGGCTTTCGAAATGTGGATACAGCAATCTACTCATTCGTTATAAGCACAGTGTTAGTCATTACTTTTTTAACAGCTCGCTTTGCTAGACGCTATCACTATTACCAGCGTATTTTGTCAGCCCCCCAAAACTTAGAACATATGCTACAACGTGAAGGCAAGTCACCAGAACTAGTTCAAAACGAAATTTATTTGCAAAAATTATATCGTTTATATCAGCATGAAGTGCAAACTTTATATGCATCTCAAAATCGGCATTTACAGTTTATGAATCAATGGGTTCATCAAATGAAAACACCTATTTCGGTCATGCATTTATTGCTTCAAGAAGAAAAAGAACTGGATAAAAATAGCGTTCGTGAAGAAATGGAGCGCTTAAAAGCCGGATTAGATACGGTATTAATGAATGCACGTCTAGATACTTTAGAGCAGGACATGCAGATTGAACAAATTAATTTGCGTTCTTTAGTCAGTGAAGTCGCAACAGAAAACAAACGATTGTTTATTTCGAAGCGTGTTTATCCAGAAATTTCAATCAGCGAAGATCATATTGTTGCAACCGATCAGAAATGGCTGAAATTTATTGTCGGTCAATTTTTAACAAACGCTGTAAAATACACCTTTGAACCAAATAAGAAAGTTTTTATGACTGCTGAGTGTTCAAACGGGAATACATTGCTGTCAATTCGTGATGAAGGAATTGGGATATCATCTTCTGACTTGCCTCGTGTCATTAAACCCTTTTTCACTGGTGAAAACGGGCGGAAAGTTGGAGAATCAACAGGTATGGGCTTGTATTTAGCTAAAGAAATTTGTAGTAAATTAGGACACGAACTAACGATTTCTTCCGTTCAAGGAGAAGGTACGACTGTATCTGTTTTATTCTTTAATCAAGATTTCGTAACACAGGAGGATCATGATGACAGTAGTGAAAATCGATGAAGTAACAAAAGTTTATGAAGGAAAAGTGACGCACCGGGCAGTTAACCAGCTAAGTTTTACTGTGGAAAAAGGAGAATTTCTCGCAGTGATGGGTCCATCCGGTAGTGGCAAAACTACTTTACTTAATTTGATTTCAACAATCGACTCACTCACTTCTGGCGAGATATTGGTAGATGGCGTTAATCCGCATTTACTGGACAAAAACGAGCTAGCCTTATTTCGAAGACGAGAAATGGGCTTTGTTTTTCAGGACTTTAATTTACTTCAAATGTTAACTGTCGAAGAAAACTTAGTGCTGCCGTTGACGCTCGATTATTTTGCTGTTGATGAGATGGCAAAGCGCGTACTGGTAATTGCCGAACGTTTAGGACTGACGTCGCTTCTTCATAAAAAACCAAACGAAATTTCGGGAGGAGAAGCTCAACGGACAGCTATAGGACGTGCCCTAATTCATCAGCCAGCGATCATTTTAGCTGATGAACCTACAGGAAATTTAGATTCTAAATCTTCAAGAGACGTACTTGAAATTTTATCGCATGCTTCTAAGAAAGACGAAACAACCATCATCATGGTAACTCACGATCCGATTGCAGCGAGCTATTGTGATCGTGTTCTTTTTATAAAAGATGGTGAATTTTTTAATGAAATCTATGGTGATGAACGGCGACAGACTTTTTATCAACGAATTTTAAATGTCCTGTCGTTGTTAGGAGGATCCGTTAATGACGTTTCGACAACTCGCTTACCATAATGTTTTCCGCAATCGAAGAAATTACGCAGCGTTCTTTTTAGCCAGTGTTTTTTCAGTTATGGTATTTTTTGTGTGCTCTATGTTCATTTTTCATCCGTTATTTGAACAAGATGCGTTGCAGCTATTAGCTGTTCGGGGCATGATGATAGCTGAAGTGGTTTTGTACATTTTCACCTTGTTTTTCTTGTTTTATTCGATGAGTGCATTTTTGCAAGCTCGTTCGAAAGAATTTGGTGTACTTATGCATTTAGGAATGACAAAAAAACAATTAAACAAATTGATTTTTTTTGAAATGCTTATAATTGGTACGGTTTCTACGACAACAGGAACGGTATTTGGCTTTGCTTTTTCTAAATTCTTTTTCATGATTGGCAGGGAAATTATGGAACTCGATACGTTACCACTCTATGTATCTTGGGAACCCTTCTTGCTAACAATCGTTGCGTTTGCTAGTTTGTTTATCATTATCTCTTTTGTTAGTGTCGGATTTATTCGTACAAAGCGAGTGATTGATTTACTACAAGGCTTTTGGAAAGTAGAAGAAGAAACAAAGTCGTCTACAATGCTGTCCATTATGGGGATTATCTTTTTAACAGTCGCTTATACATTTGCTGTCAATGTTTCAGATGAAACCGTATATTATATTGTGTTTATCGTTCCACCCCTGGCTACATTTGGGACTTATTTGTTTTTTACACATACCCTTACTTTTTTACTGAACTTATGTAAACGGAAAAAAAGAGTGTATTGGAAGAAAACACGATTAGTTTCATTGGCCGAAGCATCAGTAAAGTTAAAAGATAGTGCACAAATGTTTTTTATCGTTACTATTGTGTCAACACTTGCATTTTTAACAGTCGGAACTTTAGCATCTTTCATGTCATATACAGGTGATTTTCGAGAATCTAATCCGCTCGGACTTATTTATATTTCATTTGATGAAAACGAACAAGAAGCCGAACATATTGAGCGGCTCACGAGTCAATTAACAAGCGAACAATTATCTTATGACTTAGTAGAATTGACTGTAAAGCGACAAACTTCTGAAGCAACTGGAAACGACGTCGATATTTTGGCTTTATCAGAGTTTAATCGGTTGGCTACGGCTCTTGATTTTGAACCGGCTCAATTAGCACAAGGAGAAGGGATGTTTGTACCTTTTTCATTAGATTCAGTGAAGGCGCTCGAAGATGTAAGTGTGGATACATCGTTCATTGAAAGCGAGATACCTTTATCGATTCGATCAACTTATCCGCACGTTGTCTTTCCAATTCATACTTTAAATCTTAATACAATTATTGTAAGTGATGAAGATTATGCGGAAATTAGCCAACCGCTCCTTGGGTATGAAATTGGAAGCTCAGATTTCATTTATTATGCGTTTGATATACTCAATTGGACCGAAACAATGAATATTGGCGATCGCTTAACAGAAACCATGTATGAAGCAACAGAAGAAACTGATTTTAATGGAGTCAATTATTATTTTGAAAATCCAGGTGCAGATTACCGCTGGTTTAAATCATCATTTGCCTTGCTATTGTTTATCGGGGTTATGGTAGCAGCAGTTTTCTTACTAGCAGCCGGAAGCTTTATTTACTTTAAATTATATACAGGTCTGGAAAGAGACCGGAAGCAATACAAATTACTTACGCGCATGGGGATGACAGAGAAAGAGTTAGGTAAGATCGTCAACCGTCAACTTATTCCTCAGTTTTTTTTACCGTGGGTAATTGCTCTTTTGCATAGTGCCTTTGCTTTTATTTCGCTACAAGTTGTGTGGGATGAATTTGCTGAGCTATCAATACTCGGTGAAATGGCCATTGTGCTTGGTGGTTTTACCATCGCACAAATTTTATATTTTTACTTGATACGTTGGCGCTATGTCGCACACTTACAGGCACCGTAATCTAACGGTGCCTGTTGTATTGTCTGAAGATTTATTTTATAATGAAAATAGATTAAAATATGAATGAGTATTCATTCAATGCGAAAGAGGGATGAAGATGAGTTTAATGACAAGCGTGCATGAAATTGCAAAAAAAAATCCTGGAAAAGCAGCATATAGCTTTATGGGACAAGATACAAGCTATGGAGAATTTGATCACAAAGTCGCGCTTTTTGCAGGAGCATTAAAAGAGTTGGGCGTCGAAAAAGGGGATCATGTTGCATTTCTCTTGGGCAATACACCACATTTTTTAATCTCACTATATGCAACAATGCGATTAGGCGCTACAGCCGTTCCAGTTAATCCTATTTATACGCCTGATGAAATCGCTTACATCGTTAATAACAGTGATGCTAAAGTTGTTGTTGCACTTGACATGCTGCTTCCATTAATTGAGAAAGCGCATGGAGCATTACCAGCAGTAGCATCTTATGTCATCTGTGAAACCGATCCTGCAACATCTGAAAAAATGGCCCAACTACCTAAAGAAGTTCAAGCCAAAGTCCATTCATTTACTAATTTACTAACGCATGCTACTGCAAATAGCGGTTTCGCAAAAGTTGAAGCCGACGATACAGCGGTTATCTTATATACATCAGGTACAACTGGAAAACCTAAAGGTGCAATGTTGACGCATCAAAATCTCTATTCCAATGCACGAGATGTTGGTGAATACCTTCAAATCGGTGAATCCGATCGCGTAGTAGCCACTTTACCAGTATTCCATGTATTTGCATTGACAGTCGTTGTAAACGCTCCTTTATTACAAGGAGCTACTATTATATTAGTGCCGCGCTTTAATCCGAAAGAAGTATTTGATGCGATTAAAGCAAACCAAGCAACAGTATTTGCAGGCGTACCAACGATGTTCAACTTTATGAATCAATTGCCAGACCTTGACCCGGCTGATTTTGCTACAGTCCGTCTGGCGGTTTCTGGTGGCTCTGCAATGCCAGTTGCTTTGCTTCATAGCTTTGAAAAAAAGTTCGATGTTCGCATTTCAGAAGGCTATGGTTTGTCAGAAGCTTCTCCTGTTACATGCTTTAACCCAATCGACCGAGAACGAAAAGCCGGTTCAATTGGAACTTCGATCGTTAATGTGGAGAACAAAGTTGTCAATGAATTAGGCGAAGAAGTAGCTGTAAATGAAGTAGGAGAATTGATAGTTCGTGGACCCAATGTAATGAGTGGGTATTACAAAATGCCAGAAGAAACAGCCGCAGCTATTCGCGATGGCTGGTTATACACTGGAGATTTAGCACGTGTTGACGAAGAAGGCTATTTCTACATTGTTGATCGTAAAAAAGATATGATTATTGTCGGCGGGTATAATGTATATCCGCGAGAAGTTGAAGAAGTATTGTTTGCACATCCAGCTGTTCTTGAAGCAGCAGTAGTTGGACTGCCAGATCCGGATTTTGGTGAAGAGGTCAATGCTTATGTGGTATTAAAAGATCCAACAGCGTCAATTGAAGACATAAAGAATTATTGTATTGAGCATTTAGCAAAATACAAAGTACCAAGACAGTTTGAAATTCTTGAAGAATTGCCAAAGAATACGACAGGTAAAATTTTACGTCGTTCGTTGAAAGATCAGGCGAGACAAAAATAAGCCAAACGTATACTTTTAATTTCTAAAGCGATGCGAACTAGCATCGCTTTTTTTGTGTAAAGTAAATTTCTGTTGAGTTTGCCAAACTAGCTAATAAACATAGAACAAGTAAAAACTCGCGTAAGCAATACATAGCGGGAGAAAAGCTCGGAACCCAATATCAAAATACACTAGTGTTCCTTTGTGTCTTTTACTAGAAGTATTTATTATAGTAAAGGAGTAGATAAGAGAAGTCGGATATAGGGAGGCATAAAGTGGTGAAGAAAATAGTAAACATTCAAGACATCTCGAAATTGGTATCAATAACTGATCTTGAACTATCACCAGATAGCAATGATATAGTTTTTGTCTCTACTACAATAGACGAGAAAGAAAATGTATATAAGGATATCCTTTATCATATTGACCTAAAGACCCGTGAGCATCATCAATGGACTTATGGGAAGGGGAGAATCAGTTCACCCAAATGGTCAGCAGATAGCTCTGCTGTTGCGTATTTAGCCGAACAAAATGGCAATAACCAATTGTTTGTTTTATCGGTAGCGGAGAAACAAGTAATTCCAGTAACTCATTCGGATACGAGCATAGAACGATTTGAATGGTCGCCTTGCGGAACAAAGATTTGGATTAGCGGCATACTAGAAAAAGAACTAACATCAACATCACTTTATCAACAAATTGGCTTTTTAAATATGGAAACGAAAAAAATAGAACAAGTATTAGTAGGGGATTTTCAGTATCGTTTAGAAGCTATATCGCATAATGGGAAAAAAATAGTTTATGGCATAACTCAAGAAAAAAATCACGAATTTGTAGCTGGCCAGCCACTTTATATTTATGACATTGAAACAAAAGAACAAACAATGATTACAGAAAATCAAGGTCATTTTAATGGTGTGGCTTTTTCACAAGATGATTCTAAAATCGCGTATATAGGCAATATGCGACAACACGGTGATGCTACTCATAAGGAACTATATATTGCAGATTTACAAACTCAAACAAACTTTTGTTTAACAGAAGGGTTAGATGTGCCTGTGGGGGATTACGCAGTTGGAGATTTTCAAAATACAACTTCAATGGTTCCTGTCTGGACAAAAGACGATCATTTGTATTTTCAAGTTTCGACTATGGGAGACGTGCGTCTATACTTTGCCTCTCTTGATGGCATGATTTTTCCGGCATCTCCTGAAATGGAGCATGTAATTGACTATGATGTTTCATATGATGGGGAATTTGCGATTCTTGCCATCAGTAATTTAACTAAACCAGTAGAGCTGTATCGGTTGGAAATTACTACAGGAGAAGTTGAACAATTGACGACGTTTAACCAGACATATGTTGAAAGCACCGTATTGCTTGAAGGACAACCGACTATTACGATGGGGGCAATGGAGTCAGTGCATAGTTGGTTGGTCGCTCCTATCAATATTCAAGAAGGTGAAAAATATCCGTTAATCGTCAAAGTTCACGAGGATATGCATGGGATGTTCGCCAATACTTTTTCTCACGAACTGCAATTACTAACGGCTCAAGGTTATGGTGTTCTTGCCATTAATCCAAGCGGAAGTCATGGCTATAACCAGGAGTTTGCGAAAGCAGGAAGCGAATTTGCTTATAAAGATATGATGACCGCAGTTGCTGAGGTGGTAGAAACAATTGAGTGGATTGATGATAGGCGATTAGCAGTGATAGGCGACAGTTATGCAGGTCTATTAACGAAGTTGCTATTTCTGGATACGAAAAAAGGGGATCGACCTATAAATGAACAGACAGACCAATTCGCTTTAAAGCTGGAAAGCATGGAGGAAGATACAAAATTTGTCCGTCTTACAGAAGCGTCTTTGAATCATTTAAATGTCCACAAACCAAGTTACTGGGTAGATCGGTTAGAACAAAAATTGAATTGGTTGGAAGAATACGTATAAAAAAAGAGCAGCTGAACAGCTGCTCTTTTCTAATTATTTTCCTTTAAACACAGGTTTTCTTTTTTCACCAAAAGCGGTTAGGGCTTCAATTCTGTCTTCAGTGGGTATAGTGATTTCATAAGCCTTTCGCTCGATTTGAAGGCCAGTTTGTAAATCGGTGTTCATGCCATTCTTAATTGCAAATTTGGCTTGTTGAAGTGCGATTGGTCCATTAGCAAGAATAGCATCTGCAAAATCACCAGTCACATCAACTAGTTTATCGCGCGTAGCAACTCGCGTTAACAATCCGTAATCCAGTGCTTCAACAGATTTTAAGCGGCGCGCAGTCAATATTAACTCTAAGGCTTTTGTTTCACCAATCAAACGAGGCAAACGTTGAGTACCGCCAGCTCCAGGGATAATTCCTAAACTAGTTTCAGTCAGTCCTAGAAGTGTATCATCTGTTGCAATTCGGAAATCACAAGCAAGTGCCAGTTCCATACCTCCGCCAAATGCGAAACCATTAATCATGGCGATAGTAGGTTGTGGCAAATTCTCGATGGTGGAGAACACTTCTCCAATTTTGTAGATATTGCGCTTTACATGTTGTTCAGTTAGATTTTTACGTTCTTTCAAGTCCGCACCCACACTGAATGCTTTTTCCCCTGCACCAGTGAAAACAACAACACGGATATCTGGATTGATGCGGATTGCCTCTACAACCTGACCTAGCTCGAGTAACATGTCATAATTAAAAGCATTCATTGATTCGGGTCGATTTAACGTAATAAAAGCTAAATTGTTTCGTTGTTCATAATGAATTGTGTCCATTTCCATCCCCCTTGTTTCGTTCCATCCATTAAAAACATATCACTTTTTGGACTATTTCGCCATCAGACTCTATAATGAACTCCATGGGAGGGACTGCATTTATGAATCAAATAACATTTATACGTATCTTCCGGATTGTCTGGTTGGCAGTCAAATTCTTTTTACAAATAACGATTTTCCAAAAGCGCAATCGTGGCAAATGGACTCCGTTAGTTGAAAAAAGATGGAATGAGATGATTACAAAGCAAGCAAAAGAGTATAAGAACCTCGCATTAAAGCTTGGTGGACTTATGATTAAACTGGGGCAGTTTCTCTCAACGCGTGCGGATATTATGCCGCCATCGTTTCTTGAAGAATTAGAAGGTTTAATAGATCGTGTACCTTCTGTTCCAAGGCAGGATATTGTCTCGGTACTTGAGCAAGAATGGAATACAACTCATACGGATTACTTGGAACATTTATCGGAATCCGCCGTCGCTTCTGCTTCGATTGGTGAAGTTTATAAAGGCGTATTGAAAAATGGATTGGAAGTTGCTGTTAAAGTTCAACGACCAGGAACTGATCGAATATTACGCGCCGACTTTAAAGCCATCCGTATTGTGATATGGTTAGCTGAAAAGTTCACACCATTTGGAAAACAAATCGACTTTAAGCAGTTATATGTGGAAATGACAGAAACAATTGGCAATGAACTTAATTTTTTAAAAGAACTTCAAAATGGCCGCTCTTTTTCTGATCGCTTTGATGCGATGGAAGGAGTACGGATTCCGATGTATTTCGATGAATTCACAACACGTCGAGTATTGGTAATGGAATGGATCGAAGGAGCACGTATAACAGATCTAGCTTTTATCGAAAAAAATGAATTAGATCGTCATGAAATATCCGAACGATTGTTTATTTTGTTTTTAGAACAAATTTTGTACGGTGGTCAATTCCATGCAGACCCTCATGGGGGGAATATTTTACTTGAACCCAACGGCGGTATTGTATTGATTGATTTCGGAATGATTGGCACGATTTCGAAAAAAGATTCTCAATCTGTATTACGTGCAGCAGAAGGGATTATTTTCAAAAATTACGAGCAAGTTCTCGATTCATTGGAAGAGCTGCGCTTTTTATTGCCGCAGGCAGATCGCGCGATCTTAGAAGATGCCATATCTAGACTTGTATCAGCATACGAAACAAACGAGTTGTCACAGATGGACAGTTTTGTTGTGGAACGTTTACTTGACGATATTCAAGACATTGTCCGTACACAACCGGTTCAATTACCAGCTGAATTTGCTTTTTTTGGACGAGCAGCTTCGATTTTTGTAGGGGTCTTGCACATCTTAGATCCTAATGTAGATTTAATGGCTTTGGCTCGACCACGAATTCTCGAATGGGCTTCGTCACAAAAAGAAGGTAAAGGCATGTTTGGTAAAGAAGACATCCTACGCTGGGTATTAAATGGAACCGGTCCATTGCGGGTATTCCCTCAGAAAGTGATCAATTATTTAGAAGAACCAGAACGTCTACGCCGATATATCGAGAATCGTGACGGTAAAGAGCGCGAATACCGACGTGATTTACAATCACGCATGTTTGCTGGAGTATTTACGATTTTATCATTTGTCGGAATTTCCGTATCGGTATGGTTCTGGAATGAGCCTTATATGTGGGTTTCTTCTGTATTCTTCGTAGGCTCGCTATGGGCTTACCGTTCGATTAAATAAAGTGTAAATATCCTGGACTGGGTGTATAAGCTAAATAATAAGAATAACTGTAGCACTATAAATAACTTATAAACACTAACAAAAGAGCTGCCGATTAAAGTATTTTACTTTAATCGGCAGCTCTTTAAATTGGATCTTGAAAGTAGTGAAATGCCTACTCAAGAGGTTGCTGTTTACGCGGAGGAAATGTCCGTGTAGTCACATAAGCCATCGGGCGGTTATGAACACGCTGCGCTTTTTTGAAAAAACGACGAAGGGAACCCGCAAAAGAATGCTGGTTTCGTAAAGCGATAGGCGATACATCTAAATAAACGGTTTCGTTATTGCCTAAATAAATAATACTTCCTTTACCGCTACTGTCACTTTCGATAAGATCAATAGCGTCATAATTAAACCAAACGCATTCTTTGTTTTTAGGAGAGTGTGTCGGAAAGAATATGAGTGGGTTGCCGTAATACTCGCCTATTATAATGGGGGGCTTATGTTTCACACCAACAGCTTTTTGGGCGTAAAGTGTGGCACTTTCCAATGAAGCTCGGTAAAAGCGGCAGGAAGTGGTAACCGTTTTATATACAGCATCTTCAACCACAAACTCATTGCGGTCTTCAATCACACGCATCCAGGTGCGGTGGCCGTCTGTATAGGGTAAAAGGGCATACGTATTTGTACAAATCGTATACGAAGACGGTCTGTGATTCTTTTTACTCATGAAGAATAACCCCCTAAATTTACTTTACATATCCTATTATAATAAAAAATGGAAATTTGGCAATGTAAATTAGATTGAAAATAAAATTTTTTCTATTTAGTTGTAATTTTCAAAAAAGTCTTGATTTTTATTATTCCTTTCATGTATACTAATGAAAAGCATTCGGGGTGAAGAAGAATGGAAAACTATTATTCTTATGCTGATTTCATGAAAGCAATGGCTCAAACAAAAAAAATTACGGAAGCAGAAAAGCTGCTAAATGATATCTATTTAGATCTGTTCTTAAAGCATGTTCACCGTTCTCAACAAGTAGAACAGCTGCTGACACTGATTGACGAGGCTTTAGACAACCATGATCAAAAAGCATTCACTAAATATACTACTCAATTACAAATTTTAAATCACGAAGAAACAGAATAAACAGCTAACAAAATATGGGTAGAAAAAAGAGAACTAGACCACATCTAGTTCTCTTTTTTCTGTGCTCCTTATATAGAATGAACTTCATTTAACTTGCAATTACAAGTTTTAAATCTGATTATTTATTTTTTAATTTGCGTTAAAACATATGTTCGCTTTTTGTTAGGGATTTTTTAGGGCATATGTTAAAGTAGAAGTATTGAAAGAACGGGAGGATGCCTCATTATGAAACAAGAATTTAATCTTCAAGCCCCATATGAACCCGCGGGCGATCAACCACAAGCCATTACTGAATTGACCCAAGGCATCATTAACGGCAAGCGTTGCCAAACATTATTGGGGGCAACTGGTACAGGAAAAACGTATACAATGTCAAACGTCATTCAGCAAGTGAAAAAGCCAACACTTGTTATGGCTCATAATAAAACTTTAGCTGGGCAGCTTTACAGTGAATTTAAGGAGTTTTTTCCGGACAATGCTGTGGAGTATTTCGTCAGTTATTACGATTATTATCAACCTGAGGCATACGTTCCTCAATCCGATACATTTATCGAAAAAGATGCGAGTATCAATGACGAAATTGATAAACTTCGCCATTCTGCAACCAGTTCGCTATTTGAACGTGATGATGTAATAGTCATTGCTTCGGTTTCTTGCATATATGGACTTGGTTCTCCTAAAGAATACCGCGAGTTAGTCGTTTCGTTACGTAAAGGAATGGAAATTGAGCGAAATCAGTTGCTAAGAAAATTAGTTGATGTTCAATACGAACGTAACGATATCAACTTCATACGAGGAACATTCCGAGTTAGAGGTGATGTGGTAGAAATTTTTCCAGCGTCACGCGACGAAAGATGCTTACGCGTAGAATTTTTTGGTGATGAAATTGATCGTATTCGTGAAGTAGATGCACTGACTGGTGAAATTATTGGCGAACGCGATCATGTTGCCATATTTCCAGCATCTCACTTTGTTACACGCGAAGATAAAATGGTCAAAGCCATTGAAAATATTGAAGTAGAGTTAGAAGAGCGATTAAAAGAGATGCGTGCAGAAGATAAATTATTAGAAGCACAACGACTTGAGCAGCGAACGCGTTACGATTTAGAAATGATGAGGGAAATGGGCTTTTGTTCAGGTATCGAAAACTACTCGCGCCATTTGACACTTCGACCTGCAGGAGCACAGCCCTATACATTAATCGATTACTTTCCAGATGACTTTTTGCTAGTTGTAGATGAAAGTCATGTAACCTTGCCGCAAGTGCGCGGAATGTTTAATGGTGACCAAGCACGTAAAAAAGTATTAGTGGATCATGGATTCCGTTTACCTTCAGCGATGGATAACCGACCATTAACGTTTACCGAATTTGAGGAACATATTAGTCAAGCGGTATTCGTATCAGCAACTCCGGGACCCTATGAATTAGAACACACACCTGAGATGGTAGAACAAATTATTCGACCGACTGGATTACTTGACCCGACAATCGAAATTCGACCGATTGAAGGTCAAATTGATGACTTGATGGACGAAATTCGTCAACGTGCGGAAGTCAATGAGCGTGTACTAGTTACCACATTGACCAAAAAGATGTCGGAAGATTTAACGGCTTATTTAAAAGATGCGGGCATTAAAGTAAATTACTTACACTCGGAGATAAAAACACTCGAAAGAATTGAAATTATTCGCGAGTTACGTATGGGTGTTTATGATGTACTTATTGGGATTAACCTATTACGTGAAGGATTAGATATTCCGGAAGTTTCATTAGTGACCATATTAGATGCTGATAAAGAAGGCTTCTTGCGTTCTGAACGTTCATTAATACAAACAATGGGTCGTGCAGCAAGAAACTCAAATGGTCGTGTCATTATGTATGCTGATCGAATAACGGATTCAATGCAAAAAGCGATGGATGAAACAACTCGACGCCGTACCATTCAAGCGGAATACAATGAAAAACATGGTATAACGCCAATTACGATACAGAAGAAAATTCGTGACGTTATTCGTGCAACAAACGCAGCAGAAGAGTCAGAAGAATATATTTCAAAAGCAGTATCAGGCAAAAAGCTCAAAAAAGAAGAGCGCGTAAAACTGATCAGTTTATTGGAGACAGAAATGAAAGAAGCAGCAAAAGCACTCGATTTCGAACGAGCTGCAGAATTGCGTGATACGGTGCTTGAATTGAAAGCGGAAGGATGATGCAACATGAAGAAACAGGAAATACGTATACAAGGTGCACGCGCACATAACTTGAAAAACATCGATGTTGTCATTCCGCGTGACAAGCTTGTTGTCATGACTGGTTTGTCAGGATCTGGTAAGTCCTCATTAGCATTTGATACGATTTATGCAGAAGGTCAAAGACGATATGTAGAATCTTTGTCTGCTTATGCACGCCAGTTTTTGGGGCAAATGGACAAGCCTGACGTTGATTTAATAGAAGGTTTGTCACCAGCTATTTCAATAGATCAGAAAACTACAAGTAAAAACCCACGATCTACAGTAGCGACAGTAACAGAAATTTACGATTATATGCGTTTAATGTTTGCGCGCGTAGGAAAGCCAATTTGTCCAAATCACGGCATAGAGATTTCTTCGCAAACCATTGAACAAATGGTAGATCGTATTGTGGAGTATCCTGAGCGGACTAAAATGCAAATTTTAGCTCCAATTGTTTCTGGACGTAAAGGAACACATGTGAAGTTGCTTGAAGACATTAAAAAGCAAGGTTATGTACGTGTCCGTGTAGATGGTGAGTTAATTGATTTAGATGACGATATTACCTTAGATAAAAACAAAAAGCATAATATCGAAGTAGTTATTGACCGGATTATTATTAAAGAAGGTATTGCTCCGCGCTTAAGTGATTCTCTAGAATCTGCTCTTCGCTTAGCAGATGGGCGAGTATTAGTAGATGTAATGGAACAAGAAGAGTTATTGTTTAGCGAACATCATGCTTGTCCAATTTGTGGGTTTTCCATTGGCGAATTAGAACCGAGAATGTTTTCATTCAACTCACCTTTTGGTGCCTGCCCAGACTGTGACGGTTTAGGGATGAAGCTTGAAGTTGATCCAGAACTCGTTATTCCAGATTGGAACGTGTCCTTAAATAAAGGCGCAATTGTTCCATGGCAACCGACCAGTTCACAATATTACCCACAATTATTAAAAGCAGTTTGTCAACATTATAAAATTGATATGGATATACCAGTTAGTGAGTTGCCTGAAGAACATATCAATGTCATTATGCGCGGATCTGGAAATGACAAAATTCGCTTCCGATATGAAAATGATTATGGCCAAATTCGAGATAACCATATTCAATTTGAAGGAGTCCTTTCTAACGTAGATCGACGCTACCGTGAAACTTCATCTGACTATATTCGTGAACAAATGGAAAAATACATGGGGCAACAAGCATGTCCGAGCTGTGAAGGATATCGCTTAAAACCCGAATCTCTATCAGTTAAAGTAAACAATTTGCACATCGGTACAGTAGCAGAATTTTCTATTGTAGAAGCATATGCATTTTTTGATGAACTCCAATTATCGGAAAAAGATATGCAAATCGCAAAATTGATTTTACGTGAAATTCAAGAACGGATCGGTTTCCTTATCAATGTCGGATTAGATTACCTAACGTTAAATCGAGCTTCAGGAACTTTATCAGGTGGAGAAGCACAGCGAATTCGTTTAGCAACTCAAATTGGTTCTAGGTTGACCGGTGTATTATATATTCTAGATGAACCTTCCATAGGATTGCATCAACGTGATAATGACCGATTAATTGAGACGCTTAAAAGCATGCGTGATATCGGAAATACATTAATTGTCGTCGAACATGATGAAGACACAATGTTAGCGGCTGATTATTTAATCGATGTTGGACCGGGAGCAGGCGTACATGGCGGCGAAATAATTGCTGCAGGGACACCTGACAAAGTGATGAAAAACAAAAAGTCGTTAACTGGACAATATTTAAGCGGCAAGAAGTTTATTCCATTACCGGCCGAGCGAAGAACGCCAAGTGACCGGAAAATATCAATTCGTGGAGCAAACCAAAATAACTTGAAAAAAGTAGATGTCGACATTCCATTAGGGCTGTTTACAGCCGTTACAGGCGTATCAGGTTCAGGAAAGAGCACGCTAATCAATGAAATTCTTTACAAGACTTTGGCGCACCGTCTAAATCGAGCGAAAGCAAAACCTGGTCAATTCGATACTATTGAAGGAACTGAAGAGCTGGAAAAAGTTATTGAAATCGATCAGTCACCAATTGGGCGGACACCGCGATCAAACCCAGCAACGTATACAGGCGTTTTTGATGATGTCCGAGATGTCTATGCCACAACAAACGAAGCAAAAGTTCGTGGCTATAAAAAAGGGCGTTTTAGTTTCAACGTCAAGGGTGGTCGCTGTGAAGCTTGTCGCGGAGATGGTATTATAAAAATAGAAATGCATTTCCTTCCGGATGTTTATGTGCCTTGTGAAATATGCCATGGCAAACGTTATAACCGGGAAACATTGGAAGTGAAATATAAAAACAAAAGTATTGCTGATGTATTAGCTATGACGGTAGAAGATGCATTATCATTTTTCGAAAACATTCCAAAAATCAACCGCAAATTACAAACTATTGTTGATGTTGGATTGGGTTATATTACGATGGGGCAACCTGCTACAACTTTATCGGGAGGAGAAGCTCAACGCGTCAAGTTGGCTTCAGAGCTTCATAAGCGTTCAAACGGCAAATCCTTCTACATTTTAGACGAACCAACGACTGGTTTACATGCTGACGATATCTCGCGTCTCTTACTCGTGTTGCAGCGTCTCGTAGAAAATGGCGACACAGTACTAACCATCGAACACAATTTAGACGTCATAAAAACAGCTGATTATATTATTGATTTAGGTCCTGAAGGCGGAGATAAAGGTGGAACTATTTTGGCGACGGGCACTCCTGAGGATATCGCAGCTGTTGAAAATTCCTATACTGGCAAGTATTTAAAACCAATTCTTGAACGGGACCGGGCACGAATGGAATCTCTAGTTAAAGGTGCAAGTCGAAAGAAAAAAGTAGCAAAATGAAACTTTTTCAGCTAATTAACGTATAAAGTAAAAGAACCTATCTGTTTGGTCAGATAAGCTCTTGCTTATCGATATTCAGAAAAAGAGGAGGCCGCAATACATGCAAAGCGAAAAAGAACGTATTTTAGACATGGTTGAGAACGGTACGATTTCAGCACGTGAAGCAGTTGAGTTGTTGCGAGCAATTGATGGCAACAGTTCATCTTCAAACGAGCCAAATTACGGCCGTAACAATCAAAGAGACAAACAAAGCAAGCGTGGATTTTTCAGACCGGAGGACATTGTTAAAAAAGTGTCTCAAGATTTTTCGAAAAATGTATCTAAAAATGTATCAAAGAATGTTTCGCGAGATATTAATGATTTTGGCAATCGAATGATGGAGTTTATGCAAACTTCTGTAGGTAAATTAAAAACGATGGAGTTCGACTCACCGTTTGGTGAAGCTGTTCAATTTAATCATACTTTCACAGATGAAATGACAGACTTGAATACCATTATTGCAGATATCGCGAATGGTCAATTAGAGATTTTCCCAGCTCAAGATGGGCTAATACGTGCAGAATGTAGCGTTAAAGCATACCGCTCAGAATCTGCAGCACAAGCCAAAGAAGACTTCTTAGATAAATTTGTTTTTATCGCGGATGATCATAAATTACGGATTATTAGCGATTTGAAAACAACACAAGTAAATGTAGTGCTATATGTACCTGAGACGATGTACGAACACATTACAGCCCGTTTGTTTAATGGTGGATTCACAATGAAACGATTAAATGCCGAATTAGTAAAAGTCAAAACAGCAAATGGCAAAATTGATTTGAAAAATGTAGAGTTTGCTGATGCTGAATTGGAAACTGCTAATGGTGCAATTCATGTCAATGAAACTAAAGGTAAAGTATTAGAAGCCGAAACATTAAATGGGCGTATTTACATCGATGGCGATATCCAGACGGTTGTTGCAAAATCGTTAAACGGCAATATTGTTGCTACAACAAGATGCAAAGATGCGCGTAAACTTGAAACTAAAACTTTAGCAGGAAATGTGGAAATTTACATTCCAGCACATTTGCCATTAAAAGGTGAGGTTTCTTCTAACCTTGGCAAAATGGATGTTTTGCTTTCAGATATCGATGCTACGCATGAGCAAGGGCAATTTATGCAAAAGTCGATTCGTTTCTCAAAACAAGGAACAGAACCGGCAGCAGCTCCATTATTAGTTTATGGCGAAACCAAAACAGGTTCCGTTTTACTTCGCTACTTAACAATCGAATAAATAATAGAAAGCCGACACAAGTTACTTGTGTCGGCTTTTCTTATGGGCTGCATGACAGAGATTAGTTTTTCTCTGGGTATAAATCCTGTAAAAATCCAATGGATTGTTTAATTAATTGTTGGAGAACTTCAAGGTCAATATCTTCTGTTTTATTAATATAAACACAGGATTTTCCGCTAGTATGTTTGCCGAATTTTTCGAGTAAGGAACCGCGATTTTCGTCGCCGGTCGCAAAATATAAACTGATCTTTGCTTTCCTTGGAGAAAATCCAACAAGCGGGGCATCGCCTTCATGGCCCGTTTTATAAACATAATGGTAAGAGCCAAAGCCGATAATGCTAGGCCCCCACATCTTCGCGGGATATCCACTCGTTTGTTCAAACAGTTCTACAAGTTTATAAGCATCGTGCCGTTTTTTTGGCTGTTCAATTGATTCAATAAATTCAATAACATCTGCATCGGATTCTTTTGTTTTGAGTTCGTACATATTCAATCCCTCTTTTCATTCAGCTATGATTTTACAAACAATGCATTGCTTTTTCTGCCTCGTCCCATGGAACTTTGTATCCTTGACCTTTAGCGCAAAAAATAGAAGTCGAGGTGTAGAGGGGATCAGCATTTTTATCGTAGTTTATTTTAGCAATTACCTGTTCTTCATTATGGCATAGATCGTACCCATCAAATAACAAACGGAGTGAACCTTTACCGTGAGTCCATGCTGCGAATTCGGTACTGTAATTCATAAATGTCGCAACAGGCGCGCGACCTTCAATAGTTGTCTTTCCATCACTAGTTTCAGGTGTTTCGAAACTGCCATAAGCTTGTTGAATATCGGATAACACTTTTCCTATTTGATCCAAATCCACTTTAATTTTAAATCGGTACATGGGTTCAAGCAATCGATTTTGAGCTTGTTCTAATCCTTGGCGAAGGGCACGGAAAGTGGCTTCTCTAAAATCTCCGCCCGATGTGTGCTGATTATGTCCACGTCCTGTTAGTAAGGTTACGTTAACATCCGTTAATGGCGAGCCAGTTAATAAGCCGTGATGATTGCGCTCAGTTAAGTGATGGAGGATCAAGTTTTGATTGCCGACAGATAAAGCATCGGCATGGCAGTTGTTTGCAACTTGAAAGCCACTGCCACGTAAACCAGGCTCTATTCGTACATGAACTTCTGCGTAATGACGTAACGGTTCGAAATGGCCATAGCCCATAACAAAGTTATCAATTGTTTCTTTATAAAGAATCTCCGGTTCGCCAAATTGAATGCGATGACCAAAGCGTTCTAGAACGACTTGTTCTAAAACTTCTAATTGAATAATGCCCATTACTTGGATTTGGATTTTTTGGAAATGTTCATCCCAATATACCGACAGCGAAGGGTCTTCTGCACCAAGTAATTGAAAACTCTTTAGTATTTCTTTTACATGAACCGTTGAGTCAAAGAGTACAGTTGATTTTAAAGTGGGAAAAACTTCTGATTGGGTATTATCAGAATACACGCCAATAGTGTCCCCAATGGAAGCTTCAGATAATCCAGCAATCGCAAATAATTCTCCTGCAACAGCTTGTTCAACAGATTGGAATTTCTTGCCGTTATACATCCGAATTTGAGATACTTTTTCTTCTAAACGTTTTGGGCCGTATATTAGTTTATCTCGAACTTGGAGTGTTCCACTGAATGCTTTTAAAAAGCATATTCTGTTACCATTTTCGTCATGCCTAATTTTATAAATCCGAGCTCCGAATGCCTTATCTTTTTGATAAGCGCTGACTGTCAATAAATCGAGTTGATGCAAAAACTCTAAAATGCCGGTATCTTGCAAAGCAGAACCATTGGCACAAGGGAAAATAAGATTTGCCCCAATCATATATTGTAAGCGTTCAAGCCAAAGTGATTCGTCGTATCCAGAATCTAAATACAGTGTTAATAACTCCTCATCTCGTTCTGCAATAAATTCGATTAAGGATTCACTCATCTGTCCATTTTGAAAATCAAGCGTAACATCACAAGTATTTTGTGAAAAATTCGTTTGGATTTCTTTTAACACTTGCCTAGAATTTGCTCCTTCACGATCGGTTTTATTAATGAAGAAAAATACGGGAACTTTATACTTTTGAAGAAGTTCCCAAACCGTTTCTGTGTGACCTTCAATACCATCGACAGCGCTGATAATCATAATGGCGTAATCCATTACTTGAATCGAACGCTCCATTTCAGGCGAAAAATCAACATGTCCCGGGGTATCAATTAGAAAATAAGTTGAATCATTAAAAGAAAAAGATGCTTGATCTGCAAAAATCGTGATACCGCGACTTTTTTCTATCGTGTGACTATCAAGAAAAGCGCTTTGGTGATCGACGCGCCCACGCTCACGAATACTTTTTGTATGATATAACAGTTGTTCAGAAAATGTGGTTTTACCAGCATCAACATGTGCTAGTATTCCAATGGTTTTGTTCATAACGTCACCTCTTAACTTTAGTTTATCAGAATTTAAATTCAACCATAAGAAAAACGCGATAGCCTTAGAGGCCATCGCGTTTTGCAATAGGTGAGACTTTAAGACTGGTTTGCAAAGCAGACAATACCAAAACAAATTCCTTGTGCGCAGCGTTTTCGGTAAGCGGATGACTTAAGCAATTCTACTTCTTGTTTATGCGTCATAAATCCACATTCTACAAGTATAGCCGGCATATGCGTATCTCGTAGAACAGCAAAGTCTGCTCTTTTAATACCGCGGTCTTTTCGCTTTGTAATAAGTAGTAAGGATTGTTGAACAGCAGATGCTAATTGTTGAGAAGCTAACTGTGGTTTAGAGTAAATAAACGTCTCTATGCCATTTGCTTCGTTAAACGCCCGACCCATAGCGTTTGCATGAATCGATACGAATAAATCAACTTTCAAGCGATTTGCCAATTGTGTCCGTTCATACAAAGGAACATCTAAATCAGTTTGATGACTAAAAACCACAGTATGTCCATCCAAAAGCAATAATTTTTTCACTTCTTCTGCTACAGCGGCATTAAAATAGAATTCTTTCAATTTGCCATCAGGCGAGCGCTTTCCAGGTGTGTTTGGACCGTGCCCGGCATCAATTAATATTTTCATTCTGAATCTCCTCCTTTTGCCATTTATATAGTTAGAAGAAAGAAGGAAGGGGACAAAAATCTTCAAATATATTTTATCCATGGTAAAATGAAAGCAAACCGCATGCTTTAGTAGCTATTTCTACAAAAATTCGAAACAAATGTGCGGATAGGAAGCGAGGGGCTTAAATGGGACAAGTAACGACGAAACAAGTTATGAAAATGTTTGACTTAGATTTAATCAGTGGAGAAGAAGGCATCGGCCGTCATATTCCCATTAGTGATATTTCAAGACCTGGCTTGGAAATGGCAGGTTATTTTACGCATTATCCGGCTAATCGTGTACAATTGCTCGGCAAAACAGAGCTTTCTTTTTTTGCGATGTTGACTCCAAAAGAGCGCTCAGATCGGATGATGAAACTTTGTACAGACGATACGCCAGCAATCATTGTTTCGCATGGCGTTCCTGTTCCTGAAGAATTGATTGCTGCTTCAAGCAATCGGCATGTGCCAGTTATGACGACACCAATGTCAACAACACGTTTTTCAAGTTTATTGACTAACTTCTTAGAAAGTAAATTAGCACCGACTACAGCTATTCATGGTGTATTAGTTGATATTTATGGTGTGGGAGTTTTAATCACAGGTAAAAGTGGTGTAGGTAAAAGTGAGACAGCACTCGAGCTTGTTAAAAAAGGTCATCGTTTAGTAGCTGATGATTGTGTTGAAATTCACCAAGAAGGTGAAAATACATTAGTCGGATCTGCACCTAAACTAATCGAGCACTTGCTTGAAATCCGAGGGGTCGGCATCATTGATATTATGACGTTATTTGGTGCAAGCGCAGTGCGTACATTTAAACGAATTTCATTGGTTATTGATTTAGAAGTATGGGATCAAGATAAAACATACGATCGTCTCGGATTAGAAGAAGAAACGATGAAAATTATTGATACGCAATTGACAAAGCTGACAATCCCGGTTCGTCCAGGTCGAAATTTATCCGTAATTATTGAAGTAGCTGCAATGAACTATCGACTAAAAAGAATGGGTGTCAATGCGGCAGAAGAATTTTCGAATCGTCTTAATGACGTTATTTCACAAGATACAAATTAAGCGAATGGGAAGGTGCACAAAATGTTTTCATTATTAGCTTCAATTGACCCAATCGCTTTTTCACTCGGACCGATTACAGTTCGTTGGTATGGCGTTATCATCGCAGCTGGAATCGTTATTGCCTTTTTAGTAGGACAACGTGAGATGGTTAAACGGGGACTTCATGTCGAATTTTTAACAGATTTATTAATATGGGCGGTACCGCTTGCGATAGTCGGTGCGCGGATTTACTATGTGGCTTTTGAGTGGGATTCTTATAAAAATAATCCCGCAGAAATCATTGCAATTTGGAATGGTGGAATCGCTATTCATGGTGCTTTGATTGCCTCGGTAATTGTGGCTTATCTGTTTACGAAAAAACGGAACACTTCATTTTTAAAAGTAGCAGATATTTTAGCTCCAAGTATTTTAATCGGACAAGCGATTGGCCGTTGGGGTAATTTTATCAACCAAGAGGCTCATGGCGGAGAAGTAACACGTGCGTTTTTAGAAAATTTATTTATTCCTGATTGGATTATCAATCATATGTACATAGATGGAGCTTATTACCACCCAACTTTTTTGTATGAATCTATGTGGAGTTTAGTCGGCATTATCATTTTACTTTTACTACGGAAAGTTAATTTAGTACGTGGCGAAATGTTTTTCTTCTATATGATTTGGTATTCTGTAGGTCGCTTCTTCATTGAAGCGATGAGAACAGATAGTTTGTATGTAGTGGGCGAACTTCGCGCTGCACAACTTGTATCTGTAATAGCAATTGTCATTGGTTTAGGGTTAATTGTTTATCGTCGCGTAGCCATTAAAAATCCACCTCATTACAAAGATAAATAATAAAGAAAAGAGCGATCAGATGACGACATTGAAAAATGGATTGAAGGCAGGGTTGAAAACGACTTGGTCATTAGGGAAAATCATTTTCCCTATTACTTTGCTCGTGACCATGCTTCAATATACACCGGTCTTGCCTTTTATTATTGATTTAATCGCACCGATTATGGGCTTGTTCGGCTTAAGTGGCGATGCTGCAATTCCATTGGTTCTTGGAAACGCGCTTAATTTGTATGCCGGAATCGCCGGAATTTTGTCATTAGAATTGACGGTCAAAGAAGTGTTTATTTTGGCCGTTATGTTATCCTTTTCACATAATATCTTTATCGAAACAGGTGTGGCATTAAAGGTCGGTGTTAAGTTGTGGGTCGTGCTAGTTGTTCGTTTCGGATTAGCTGCACTATCTGGTATCATCATCAACTTGTTCTGGCAAGGTGGGGGAGAAGTAGCTAAATACGGTTTTGCTCCTGAAATTTCTGCTGCTCCTGAAAGTTGGATGGGAATTTTGTTAATCGGTCTTGAGAAAGCATCGTTCGGTGTTTTGCAATTAGCGATGATTGTCATCCCATTAATGATTATGATTCAGATTTTAAAAGACAAAAAATACCTTCAAAAGATATCTGATACGTTAGGACCTTTAACTCGACTATTAGGCGTTCAGAAAAATGCTTCATTAACTTTAGCTTCCGGACTTGTCTTTGGACTAGCGATGGGGGCAGGTGTAATGATTCAAGCTGTACAAGAAGATGGTGTAAGCAAAAAAGACGCAACTTTGGTGTTTATTTTCCTAGTCGCTTGTCACGCTGTTGTTGAAGATACGTTGATCTTTATCCCGTTAGGAATCCCGATATGGCCATTGCTCGCAATACGTGTGGTTACCGCGCTAGGGCTGACTATTTTTGTTTCTTATATGTGGCGTAAAGCAGAAGCAAAACAAAAGGAAGTGTTATCTACATGACAGAGAAAAAAATCAATACCTTATTATTCGATTTTGACGGGACATTAATAGATACAAATGAACTGATTATCCAATCATTCTTGGCAGTACTAGACAAACATTATCCAGGCCGCTTTAACCGAGAAGATGCCCTACATTTTATCGGCCCCTCATTAAAGCAAACATTTGAATCAATTGATCCTAGTCGCGTGGAAGAGCTAATAGCTGAGTATCGTGTTTTTAATCGTGCCATGCACGATGAATTAGTTGAAGAATATGACGGGGTAGTAGAGACGCTACGTCTTTTGAAAGCGCAAGGCTTGAAAATGGCGATTGTTTCGACAAAAATAAGCCAGACGATTCTTCACGGACTTGCGTTAATGGACGTTGCTGATGTATTTGATGTAATAGTAGGTTTGGATCATGTAACGAATCCGAAACCACATCCAGAGCCTTTACAGCTGGCTTTGACACAATTAAGTTCATCCCCTGAAGAAGCATTGATGATTGGTGATAATTCTCACGACATTGAAGGCGGGAAAAATGCAGGAGTTCGGACGGCAGGAGTGGCTTGGGCTGCAAAAGGCGAAGACTACTTAGCAAGTTTTAAGCCAGATTATATGCTGAAACATATAAGTGATTTACTTACATTGACGAAAGAGGCAGTAAAATGAGAAGAACACAACGCCATTTTGTCGAAGGTCCAAATTCACTTTGGCACATTTACAAAACGGTGCCGTTCTTGAAAGTTGCGAAAAATTTTTTGGTCATTCAAACGGCTAGATATACGCCGTTTTTGCCAATGAAAAATTGGCTGTATAAAACTTTTTTGAAAATGAAAATCGGCAAACATTCTTCTTTTGCCTTAATGGTCATGCCAGATGTTATGTTTCCTGAAAAAATCACAGTTGGAGAAAACTCAGTAATTGGTTACAATACGACGATTCTTGCACATGAATATTTAATAGATGAATACCGGCTCGGCGATGTGGTCATCGGAGACCGCGTCATGATCGGTGCAAATACCACGATTTTGCCCGGCATTACGATTGGAAACGACGCAATTGTTTCCGCTGCCACGCTCGTCCATAAAGATGTGCCAGCTGGAGCTTTTGTCGGTGGAAATCCGATGAGCGTTATCTTTACAGCTGAACAAATGGCAGAGCGACAAGCAAAATCCTGAAAGCACCTAGTGTTTTCAGGATTTTTTTCGAGTATATCTCTTGACGATAGACGGAAATATGAGATAAAATAGTTTTACTTCACCACATTAGCGAGATAAAGTAAAATAACCAATATTAGGGAGTTTTATGATGACTATACAAATGTTTGAAAAACCATTAGGCATGAGAGATGATTTTCCATTTATCGCAAAAAAGAAAGCAGAGCTCCGTACAAGTGGAACCAATATTATTCAGCAAGCAGGTTATGACTTACTACAGACTCCAACATTAGAATATTACGAAACGATTGGTAAAATTTCAGCAATCGCAGACAATGCATTGTTTAAACTATTAGACAGCCAAGGAGAAACGCTAGTTTTAAGACCAGATATGACTTCACCCATCGCACGGGTTGCAGCATCTAAATTATTAAAAGAAAAGATGCCTGTAAGACTAGGGTATTATTCAAATGTTTTTCGCGCTCAAAAACGAGAAGGCGGGCGACCGGCTGAATTCGAACAAATGGGCGTAGAATTGATCGGGGATGATTCACTTTATGCTGATGCAGAAGTGATTATTCTGGCAGGTAATATCTTAAAAAGCTTGAACATAGAGTCGAATCGATTCGTAATCGGTCACACTCAATTATTGCAGTTGATTCTTGAAGATTTCGGATTAAGCCAAGAGCAGATTGAACAAGTACGTGGCGCATTTGTTTCAAAAAATAGCGTTGGATTTGAAACCTTAGCAAAAGAATTACCTATTGAATCATCAAGAATGGAGTCGTTTATTGGCTTGATTTCAACGACAACTGTCGAAGAATGGCAGCAATGGGTTGACCCACATAACGCAAAACAAACGGCATTGTATGCAGAAATGAAAAAACTAAAGAAAATATTAGCAGACAGTGGATTATCAGAAGCAATTACTTATGATTTGTCGTTCAGCAGCCACATGACGTATTATACCGGAGTTGTATTTGAAGTATATGCTGCCGGTAGTGGATTTCCGCTTGGTAATGGTGGACGTTATGATGGATTGATGAAACAATTCGGACTCGAAGTCGGGGCAACTGGATTTGGATTACGTGTTGATAGACTGTTAGAAATCATGCCGCCTGTTTCAGAAAAAGAAGAACATACATTGGTCTTGTTTGATGAACAGCATGAAGACCAAGCGTTTGAAGAAGCGCAAAATCTGCGCGAACGTGGCATTCGTGTCACATTGCAATTTGCACCAGCGGTCAAGGCCACTGATGAATTTAGCAAACATTTCAGCAAGGTTCTACGATTGGAAGGTGCTAAGTAATGGATGCATTAACAATAGCAATGCCTAAAGGAAGAATATTTGAAGAAGCTTATGAATTATTAGTAAAAGCTGGCTATGATTTGCCAAAAGAACTTGATGATTCACGGAAGTTGATCGTCGAAGCGCCCAATGAAAATATCCGATTTATTCTTTCGAAACCAATGGATGTTCCGGTTTATGTAGAACATGGTGTCGCAGATATCGGCATCGCGGGTAAAGACGTTATGCTAGAACTTGAATGTGATGTCTATGAATTGCTTGACCTTGGCATTAGCCGTTGCTATATCGCGACTGCAGGTATGCCTGATACGCTAATGAATAAAGTATCTCCTCGCGTTGCCACAAAATACCCGAAAGTAGCATCTCAATACTATCGTGGCAAAGGCGAACAAGTGGAAATTATTGACTTGAATGGTTCGATCGAACTTGCGCCAATGATCGGTTTAGCTGATCGAATTGTAGATATCGTTTCTACAGGCAAAACCTTAAGTGAAAATGGCTTAGTTGAATATGAAAAAATCGTCGATATTACATCGCGTTTAATTGCGAATCCCGTTAGTTATCGGTTAAAGCAAAAACGCATTACAGATCTAGTAGAAAGACTGAGAAAGCAGGCAATTTTATGAAAGTGACTCGTCTTTCTTCAGGAATCTCTATTAGAAGAACCATAGCAGAAGGCACCGAACAACAAGTAACTGCGGTTAGAACGATTATTCAAGAAGTGAGAGATTACGGGGACAAAGCGATGTTCCGTTTCACAGAAAAATGGGATGGCGCAAAATTAACTTCTTTACGCGTTACAAAAGAAGAAATTGCGCGAGCGGTAGAACGTTTTGACTCTCAATTGTTAGCTGACTTATCTGAAGCTGCGGCAAATATTCGTAACTACCATGAAAGTCAGCAACAACAAGGTTATCGACTAGATAACGAAGATGGCTCGTATGTTGCACAGCGTGTGACGGCAATTGAGTCAGCTGGACTATACGTACCAGGCGGCACGGCTGCTTATCCTTCATCTGTGTTGATGAATGTTATTCCGGCACAAGTAGCTGGGGTTTCACGTATTGTTTTAATCTCGCCACCGAGTAAAGACGGAACATTGTCTGATGGAGTTCTCGTAGCAGCTCATATTCTCGGGATTAAGGAAGTCTATAAGTCTGGCGGTGCACAAGCCATTGCGGCATTAGCTTATGGAACTGAATCGATTGCACCGGTTGATAAAATTACGGGACCCGGCAATATTTTCGTTGCGCTTGCTAAGCGAGAAGTTAATGGAGATGTAGCCATTGATATGATTGCTGGCCCGAGTGAAATTGCAATAATTGCAGATGACACAGCTTATGCTGATGAAGTGGCAGCAGACTTATTGTCACAAGCAGAACATGATCCACTGGCAAGTGCTGTATTATTGACTACCAGTGAAAAATTAGCAGCAGCTGTTTCCAAACAAGTTGAACAGCAGCTTGCAACATTGCCTCGTGAAGCTATTGCAAGCCCAGCAATTGAAAATCACAGCATGATTTATATTGGTGACACCATGGAGGAATTGATTAGAGCTTCAGATCAATTAGCTCCTGAACATTTAGAGATTATGACAGAAGATGCTGAAGCGATTGCAGAGAAAATTCGCCATGCGGGTGCGATTTTTATCGGTCGTTATTCGTCCGAACCGATTGGTGATTATTTTGCCGGCACCAATCACGTATTGCCAACAAACAGCACGGCACGCTTTTCAAGTGCATTATCGGTCTATGACTTTATCAAACGAACAAGTATTATTCGCTATAGCGAAAAAGCATGGCAAAATAATAAAGAAAAAATCGCTCGCTTGGCACGTCTTGAAGGATTAGAGGGACATGCGCGTGCAGTTGAATCACGGTCGTGGGAAAAGGGGAATGAGCAATGAGAAAAGCTGAAATTAAACGAAATACCAATGAAACTAAGATTGCTGTTAAGTTTTCATTAGATGGAGAAGGCAAATCGGTTATTGATACAGGCGTACCGTTCATGGATCATATGTTAGATTTGTTTATTAAGCACGGTTTGTTTGATGGGGACATACAAGCAGACGGGGATACTCATATCGACGACCACCACACGACAGAAGATATTGGCATAGTTTTAGGGCAAGCTGTAAAAGAAGCGCTTGGTGATAAAAAAGGCATACGTCGATACGGCAATGCATTTGTACCTATGGATGATGCGTTAGCGCAAGTTGTTATCGATTGTTCAAACCGTCCGCACCTCGAACTTCGCAGCCAGCCGTTGAGTGAAAAAGTAGGATCATTTGATACTGAACTCGTCGAGGAATTTCTATGGAAATTCGCACTCGAATCACGTATGAATGTTCACGTAATTGTCCACTACGGCAAAAACACACATCACATTATCGAAGCGATATTCAAAGCATTAGCACGTGCGCTTGATGAAGCAACAACAATCGACCCGAGAGTAAAAGGTGTACCGTCAACAAAGGGGTTGCTAACATGATCATTGGTATCATCGATTATGGCATGGGTAATTTGTTTAGCGTCGAGCAGGCATTGAAAAAGCTGGAATGCACTGTGATTGTCTCAGATGATCCGGTTGTTTTAGGAAGAGCAGAAGGAATCTTGCTCCCTGGAGTAGGAGCTTTTCCAGACGCTATGGAATTATTAAATCAAAAAGGATTATCGGAATTTATCCAATCATTGCCTGCGAAAAATATTCCGCTTCTTGGAATTTGTCTTGGTATGCAATTGTTGTATGAAGATAGCTCTGAAGTAAAACCAACAAAAGGCTTAGGCTTACTCGATGGGCAAATCCGTCGTTTTGAAAAAGGTACTTACCGAATCCCACATATGGGTTGGAATCGTCTTGAGTTTTCGCACATTCCTTATTGGTTAGATGACGTATTAAGCGATACACATGTGTATTTTGTTCATTCATTTTTAGCTGTGAATACAAATGAACAAGAAGTTTTAGCAACGGCGAGCTATGGCGAACTGGATGTACCAGGAGTAGTCGGTTCTGGGCTAATTACAGGCATGCAATTCCATCCGGAAAAATCCGGCGATTTTGGTCATTATTTATTAGAACAATGGATTGCAAACGTTAGGAGGAACTCGAATGACTAATTTCCAAATTTACCCCGCGATTGATTTGCGGAATGGTAAATGTGTCCGGTTGTTTCAAGGGGATTATGCACAAGAAACCATCTATGGAGATTCGCCAGTTGATATGGCGAAAAAATTTGTCGATGCTGGGGCACAGTGGATACATATGGTCGATTTGGACGGAGCAAAAGATGGTGTTCGTATAAACGACCAAGTGGTAATTGAAGCTGCAAAACTGAGTGCAAAAGTTCAAGTAGGCGGGGGCATTCGAACGCGTGAAGATATTGAACATTATTTGTCTAATGGTGTAGCACGTGTCATTATTGGCAGTCTCGCGATTCGTAATCCAGAACTTGCGGTGTCGTTTATCGAAGAATTTGGAGCTGAACAAATTGTCATCGGCATAGACGCTAAAAATGGCATGGCAGCAACAGAAGGTTGGATTGAAACATCAGGGCAAGCAGCAACAGAAGTAGCGGATTATTTTGCTGCTAAGGGAGCAAAGCATTTTATTTACACCGATATTGCTACGGATGGAACACTTGCTGGACCAAATATTGAAGCAAACCGTACTTTAGCTAAATCTGATCGTGCACAAGTTATTGTCTCAGGTGGCATTGGGTCACTGGAAGATGTGAAAAACGTTAAAAAAGCATCTGAAAAAAGCAATATTGCAGGTGTTATTATCGGCAAAGCTTTGTATGAAAACCGCTTTACACTGGAGGAGGCATTGTCATGCTGACAAAACGCATTATTCCATGTTTAGATGTAAAAGAAGGGCGTGTCGTTAAGGGCGTTAGCTTTGTGGAGTTACGTGATGCAGGAGATCCGGTTGAACTGGCTCGATTTTACGATAAACAAGGCGCGGACGAACTGGTCTTTTTGGACATTTCAGCGTCTCATGAAGGAAAAGAAACCATGATCGAAGTGGTGAAAATCGTCGCAACGGAATTATCAATTCCATTTACTGTAGGTGGTGGAATTCGCAGTTTAGAGGATATGAAACGTTTATTGCGTGCTGGCGCTGATAAAGTATCGTTAAACACGGCGGCACTCGATCGCCCCGAACTCATCAAAGAAGGGGCCGATTTTTTTGGATCTCAATGTATCGTTGTAGCAATCGACGCTAAGAAAAATGGTGATAACTGGGATGTATACACACACGGGGGGCGCAACAAAACCGAATGGTCAGCTGTTGAATGGGCAAAAAAATGTGTTGAACTTGGCGCAGGTGAATTGCTGCTAACAAGTATGGACAAAGACGGGTCTAAAGATGGGTTTGATCTGGAATTGACCCGAGCTGTACGCGAAGCGGTAGAAGTACCGGTTATTGCTAGCGGTGGAGCAGGAAATAAAGAACATTTTGACGAAGTATTTAAAAGAGTAGACGCTGACGCAGCATTAGCTGCTTCGATTTTTCATTATAAAGAAACGAGTGTTGCCGAAGTAAAAGATTATTTACGGAAAGAGGGAGTGAATGTCCGATGACTACGATTCAATATGACCAGAACGGGCTAATTCCCGTCATTATTCAACATGCTATAACAAAAGAAGTATTAACACTCGCTTATGCAAATGAAGAAGCTGTCCAAAAAACGATGGCTACCAATGAAACGTGGCTTTATTCAAGAAGCCGCAGTGAGTTATGGAACAAAGGCGCGACGAGTGGCAATACACAAAAAGTAACAGCCATTCAATTAGATTGCGATGGCGATTCATTAATTTATGAAGTGGTTCCAAACGGACCAGCTTGTCACACAGGAAAAAACAGCTGCTTTTTTGAAACGATTCACGGTGAATCGAACGAGTCATCAGGAGATATGATTGCGCAATTAGCAGCATTGATCGAAACACGTGAAACTGAAATGCCTGAAGGTGCTTATACAACGTATTTATTTAATGAAGGCGTTGATAAAATTTGTAAAAAAGTAGGAGAAGAAGCAGCGGAAGTGATCATCGCTGCTAAAAATCGCGATGCTGAAGAATTATCAATGGAAGCTGCCGATTTGTTGTACCATCTTTTGGTGTTACTGCAGGAACAAAAAGTAAGCTTTAACCAAGTTGTGGATGTATTGAAAGAGCGACATACAACGAAAATGGACAAGTAAATAATAGGAGAATATGCTATAATTACAGCATATTTGAGTTTGGAGACGATTTTAATCGTCTCTTTTACTTTTTCGGAGGCATATTTTGGAGAATAAAAAAAGAAACGATAAGAACATACTGTCTTTTCTACCGACAGGCGAATTTTATTATAGAAAAGCGATGAAAGAACTTCAGCGTGAAAACTATCCTAAAGCTCATAAGTATTTACGACGTGCTACTGAGCTGAGTCCGAGAGATTCGAATATATTGACGCAATACGGCATTGTGTTGATGGAGATGCACGAATTCGAACAAGCTACGGATGTCCTTCATGCTGCTCATGAATTGGATGCGAAAGATCCAAACATTTTATTTTTCCTTGCTGAAGTCCATGCACATATGGGCTTGTTTTGGGATGCGCAAAACTATGCCAAACAATACTTAGTTTTTGAAACAAAAGGTGAATATGCAGCTGAAGCATTGAGCATTATTGATTTTGCAGAACAAGAAGAGTGGCAATCTTTTGATGAAGATGGGGAAACGCAAGGGAGCGAATCCCATTATCAACAAGAAAAAGCACGGCGCATGATGGAACAGGGTGATTTTAAAAGCGCTATTGAACTACTTGAAAAATTGATCGAAGAAAAACCTGATTTTTGGGGTGCCTGCAATAATTTAGCGTTAGCATACTTTTATATCGGGGAAGCTGAAATGGCTAAAGCCTTGCTTCATGATGTTTTGAGAAGAAATACAGGCAATTTGCATGCTCTTTGTAATTTAGCCGTGTTTCATTATTACGAAAAGAATGCAGAATTAGATGATATTCTCGAACTTCTGAAAAAAATTCAACCGTATGTATTTGAACAACGATATAAATTAGGTGCAACATTTGCGCTAGTAGGGAAATACAAAGAAGCATACCGGTGGTTAAAGAGTTTGCAAAAACGTGGATTTGAAGGTGATGCAGCATTTTATTTTTGGTTGTCGCATGCAGCTTATCATTCAGGACATGAAGAAGCATCAAGACAAGCATGGGACCAGTTGAAGAAAATGGATCCGGATAAAGATGGCTACGCACCGTGGAACGAGCATTCATCTATGCCGCATGCAGATGCGCTTGAACACGACCGAGATTATTTGGTAAAAAAGCTAGATCATACGAAAAAAAGTGAACGTCTCTTTGGTTTATTTTTATTAGGAAAATCAGCTCATAAGCAAGAAATCATTTCTCATCCGAACTGGTTAGCGTCCGACCAACCATCTGTTCTTGAAACCTTTGTTTTAGGTTACGCACTTGGACATCCTTTTAAAAAAGAAATACCGGCGGAACAGGCATTTATGCGTGCAATGGAAGTCGCGGAGCTGCTATATGGAATAGACGAAATGGTAACCGAGAAGCGAGTAGAAGTTTTCAATTTGTGGTTCTTATTGCTTGAAAAAGCATTTGATGAAAATTATACATTCAAAAATCCAAGCGCTTTAGCGGCAGCTGTCGAATTTATGGTGAAATCAGCCAATCATGTAAAAATAACTAAAAAACAATTGGCAGACGACTTTGGAATCTCAGTCTCTACATTAACCAAGTATGTAAACGACATGTCAACCTACTTACCTAATACGGAGCTGTAGGCATAAAAGTTGAAGCTTTAGCTGGAATCTTATACGATTTAGCTACTGAAGAAATAGGAGGCCTATTAATATGACTGAAACAACTAAAATTTATGATGTAATAATTATTGGAGCAGGACCAGCAGGCATGACTGCCGCTGTTTATACTTCTCGTTCAAACTTGACTACTTTAATGCTCGAGCGTGGTATTCCTGGAGGTCAAATGGCCAACACAGAAGAAATCGAAAACTATCCAGGATTTGAACACATTTTGGGTCCAGATATTTCAACGAAAATGTTTGACCATGCAAAAAAATTCGGTGCTGAATATGCATACGGAGATGTAACTGAGATTATTGATGGAGAAGAATTTAAAACTCTAAAAGCTGGATCTAAAGAATATAAAGCGCGTGCGATTATTGTTACAACGGGTGCTGAATACAAAAAAATGGGTATCCCGGGTGAAACAGAATTAGGTGGCCGTGGAGTCAGCTATTGCGCCGTATGTGATGGTGCTTTCTTTAAACAAAAAGAATTGGTTGTTGTCGGCGGTGGAGACTCAGCAGTTGAAGAAGGAGTTTACTTGACTCGTTTTGCAAGCAAAGTAACAATTGTTCACAGACGTGATGAGCTACGTGCACAAAAAATTCTTCAAGATCGCGCTTTTGCCAATGATAAAATCGATTTTATTTGGAACACTACGGTTAAGGAAGTCCACGATGATGGCAATGGCAAAGTAGGTGCAGTGACATTAGTGTCTACTGAAGACGGTTCTGAAAAAGAATTTAAAACAGACGGTGTCTTTATATATATCGGCATGCTTCCTTTAACAAAGCCATTTGCTGAGTTAGGAATTTTAAATGCTGAAGGATATATTTTAACCAACGAAAAAATGGAAACTTCTGTACCAGGAATTTATGCTGCAGGCGATGTTCGTGAAAAAACATTGCGCCAAGTAGTTACTGCGACAGGTGATGGTAGTATTGCCGCACAAGCAGCTCAACATTATATTGAAGAACTAGTAGAAAAAATAAGCATGAAAACGGAAGCTTAATTGTTTCTTAATCGTTTTGTAACGCACTTGTCATAGTGTCTCTATATAATAAGAAGAGTAAATTGACCCCCTTTTTAAAAGAATATTTGATAGGCCATCTTTCGAGAAAATCGAAAGATGGCCTTTTTTTTCATTCCTTTGCACGACACGCCAGGATAGATGTATAATGAAGAGAGTTTACAATAGATGCGGAGTGTCGAATGTGCAGCGAATCGCGAATTTACTAGTTATTAAAAATGGGCAAGTATTATTATTAAAAAAACCACGACGTGATTGGTACGTAGCGCCGGGCGGTAAAATGGAGTCTGGCGAATCGATTTTCGAGGCGGCAGTTCGTGAGTTTACAGAAGAAACCAATGCAACGCCTATCGGTACACATTTAAAAGGCGTTTACACAATGATGATTCAAGAACAAGAAAAAACAGTGGACGAGTGGATGTTGTTTACATTTGCCGCGAATCACTTAACAGGGGAACTATTTAAAGAAACGGCGGAAGGTATATTAGAATGGCATCCAGTAGAAGCGTTGGCAACTTTGCCTATGGCAGAAGGCGACCGGACGAACTTGCAATTTGCTGCTAATCAGCAAGGGGTTCAGTACGGAACATTTTATTACACCCCGGAATTTCAATTGATTAAAGAGAACATCCAATCATCAAATGAAGAGGTGAATCATCTTAATGAATAATCATATAGAAGAAACCGAGTTAATCATTATTACAGGAATGTCGGGTGCAGGAAAAACAGTGGCTATTCAAAGTTTCGAAGATTTAGGGTTCTTTACAATCGATAACTTACCCCCCACATTATTACCTACTTTTCTTAAGCTGATGAGAGATTCTGGGAAATCGGTAAAGCGTGTAGCCGCAGTAATGGATTTGCGCGGTGGGGACTTTTTCGATAGTTTAGTCGATGCAATTGATGATTTGTCGAAAGAACCAAAAGTTTCTATCACCATTTTATTCTTAGATGCTGAAAATGAATCATTGGTGAGTCGTTACAAAGAGTCAAGAAGGTCTCATCCATTGTCACCTGGCGGACTCGTATTAGGCGGTATAAAAAAAGAACGCGATATGTTAAGCGATCTTCAAGGACGAGCACAACATATATACAATACAACCAACATGACGCCTCGTCAGTTAAAAGAACGAATCACCTCTGATTTTTCAACAAAGACAAGCAATGTCTTTACCGTAAATGTAGTTTCTTTTGGATTTAAACATGGCATGCCAATCGACGCTGATTTGGTGTTTGACGTTCGCTTTTTGCCAAATCCTTATTACATTGAAGAGTTAAAACCATTAACAGGACTTGATAATCGAGTGTCGAGTTACGTACTAAAATGGCAAGAAACTCAGACACTTATTGAAAAGCTGACAGATTTATTGCAATTTATGATTCCACAATATAAACGTGAGGGAAAAGCACAACTTGTTATCGCATTTGGTTGTACAGGAGGTCAGCATCGTTCGGTTACGTTGGCTGAATACTACGGTAAACTCCTCGCGGAAAATAATAAAGTTATTGTTACGCATAGAGATGTAAAAATCAGAAAGGAATGAGCGCATGGAACGTAACCAGCACCGGAAAAGAGTCGTCATTTTAGGCGGTGGAACCGGACTTTCTACTTTATTGCGGGGATTAAAATTATACCCGTTAGATTTGACGGCTATCGTTACAGTTGCTGACGATGGTGGGAGTTCAGGACGTTTGCGTGACGATTTAGATATTCCTCCACCAGGAGATATCCGAAACGTTATGGCAGCATTATCAGACACGGAACCATTAGTTGCTGAAATGTTCCAATACCGCTTTAAGCATTCTTTAGATCTTGAAGGACATTCGTTGGGGAATTTAATGCTGGCAGCTTTGACCGACATTACAGGAGATTTCTCGCATGCAGTTCAAGAAATGAGTCGCGTATTAAGTGTCAATGGTACCGTTTTACCAGCAGCTAACCAAATTGTTACGTTGAGTGCAGAATTAGAAGATGGCACGATTATTGAAGGGGAATCTAAAATACCTGCTTATTTACAGCCAATCAAACGGGTTTTTATCGAACCTTATGATGTGAAAGCATTACCAGCAACTATCGCAGCGATTGAAAATGCAGATGTCATTGTTGTTGGCCCTGGTTCTTTATATACTAGTATTTTGCCTAATTTATTAGTGAAAGATATAAAAAAGGCGATAATTGCTGCGAAAGCAAAAAAAATTTACATTTGCAATTTAATGACGCAAGCTGGTGAAACTTATAAATATACGGCATCTGATCATGTGAAAGCATTGTATGATCATGTAGGAGAAAGTTTCCTAGACGCCATTTTGCTTGATAAAGTACAAATGCCAGAAACCGTTGCTGAACGTTATGAAAAAGAACAAGCCTGGCCAGTTGAGTATGACGAAGAGCGCTTGAAGAGAATGGGTCTTGAAGTTTATCGAAAAGACATTGCCAATATTTCTGGTGAAACGGTACGTCACGAACCGACAAAAGTCGCAGAATGGCTATTTGAATATGCTGATGGCCATGCCAGTGAAGATTCGAAGCAGCTCTATTTTTAATGCTTTGAAAGGGGGAACGAATTTTGTCTTTTGCATCCGAAACAAAGAAAGAAATGACACAAATAGAAATCGATGATTGTTGCGGTAAGTCTGAACTATCTGCAATGATCCGGATGAATGGCACGTTATCGTTTTCCAACAGGCAATTGAGCCTGGATATCCAAACGGAGAACGCCGCAATTGCACGCCGTATCTACACCTTATTAAAACGTTTTTACAAAGCCTACCCTGTAGAGTTACTTGTCAGAAAGAAAATGCGTTTGAAAAAAAACAATATCTACATTTGCCGTATCCGTGAAGGAGCTAAGCAAATTCTTGAAGACTTAGAAATTTTAACTGAAGGATTTCAGTTTCAGCATCAAATTGTTAAAAGTTTAATCGAAAAGGATTGTTGCAAACGATCTTATTTGAGAGGCGCATTTTTGGCAGGTGGGTCTGTTAACAATCCTGAAACTTCTTCTTATCATTTAGAAATCTACTCACTCTACAAAGACCATGCAGACTCTTTAGTTGAGTTGATGAATAAATTTCGCTTAAACAGTAAAACGATTGAACGAAAAAAAGGCTTTGTCACTTATTTGAAAGAAGCCGAAAAAATTGCTGACTTTTTAAGTATCACAGGTGCACATTCTGCTCTCTTGAAATTTGAAGATGTTCGAATTATTCGGGACATGCGCAATAGTGTCAATCGGTTAGTCAATTGTGAAACCGCAAACTTGAATAAGACCATCGATGCTGCTTTGCGCCAAGTAGAAAATATTCGTTTTATTGATCAGGCAATTGGAATCGACCAACTGCCTGAAAGATTACGTGAAATTGCTCGACTTCGTGTAGAGTATCAAGATGTAACATTGAAAGAGCTAGGCGAGATGGTCTCTGGTGGAACAGTGAGTAAATCAGGTGTCAATCACCGGCTCCGAAAAATTGATGAAATTGCAACATCATTGAGAAATGGAGAAATGATCGGCCGCTAACGATTGGCTGTTCTTTCATATAGAAGCTAGTTAAGTTATAGAGGAGGATCAGTATGGTTGAAAAACAGGTGAAAGTGATGCTGAAAACAGGTCTTCAAGCAAGGCAAGCTGCTTTATTCGTGCAAGAAGCGAATCGTTATAGTGCAGATATTTACTTAGAAAAAGACAAAAAAAAAGTTAATGCGAAAAGTATCATGGGCGTCATGAGTTTAGCAATCAGTAAAGGAATTGATGTCATCGTTTCTGCTGATGGGTTAGATGAGGAAAAAGCAGTTGAATCTTTAGCGCAAATTATGGAACAAGAAGTGTAAGCTTTAAAAGCTATTGGATAAAAGCTACTCCAAACATAAAAAAATCACAGCCGTGAAGGCTGTGATTTTTTTACATATCTTTTTTGTGATTTTCAGGTAATTTGCTGCGTGTGATTACTTGGTCAATTAAACCATATTCAAGCGCACGTTCAGCTGTCATAAAGTTATCGCGGTCTGTGTCTTTTGCGATTACATCAATTGGTTGACCAGTACGTTCAGAAAGAATTTGGTTTAACTTCTCACGAAGATGTAGAATGCGTTTTGCAGCAATTTCGATTTCAGTAGCTTGTCCCTGTGCTCCACCAAGTGGTTGGTGAATCATCACTTCAGCATTTGGGAGCGCAAGACGTTTGCCTTTTGTTCCGGCTGCAAGAAGGAAAGCTCCCATTGAAGCTGCCATACCGATACAGATTGTTTGAACATCTGGACGGATAAATTGCATCGTATCATAAATTGCCATACCAGCTGTGATACTACCACCCGGGCTGTTAATATAGATTGAAATATCCTTATCTGGATCTTCTGCTTCTAAGAATAGAAGCTGTGCAACAATTGAGTTTGCAACATTATCGTCAATCGCGCTACCCAGCATAATGACGCGGTCTTTTAGCAAACGTGAGTAAATATCATAAGCACGTTCGCCTCGGCTAGTTTGTTCAATTACTGTAGGAATTAAGTTCATAAAATAGTTCCTCCTCGATTAAGTGATTTGCAAACAATGCTGAAAGTTCTCCCAGCTGTACTATTATCATACACATCATGGTCAATGAAGGTCAAATCTAACGAATTAAAAATAGCGGCTTGATTAAGTTATAATATTTTCGTATAATAGAAAAGTCGCAAATAGCGAAAACGCCCTCGTAGTGTAATGGATCACACGTAAGATTCCGGTTCTTGAAATGGAGGTTCGATTCCTTCCGAGGGCATTCTAAATTTAAATGACTCTGCATACCTTATATGGTGCGCAGAGTCATTTTTGTTTAAAAGAAAATATGTCGAGTAATGCGTATACTTATAGTAGAAGTACAAAGGATAGCCCATATAGTGAAAAGTTAAGAGGTGAGAAAATATGTTTACTTTATATACACGTGCGAACTGTCCGCTTTGTGATGAAGCAAAGCTAATGATACAACTTGTCAATGAAGATATTCCGATACCTTATAAAGAAATAGATATCGAGAGTGATGATGCTTTACACGAAAAATATGCATTAATGATTCCCGTATTAGAAAAAGACGGAGAAATAATAGTATATGGCAATATTGGTTATATAGATTTGGTAGAAGCGTTAGAAAATTAACGCTTCTTTTTATTTGCAATTAAAAGAAAGATTAGGTAGAATGAATTTAGTGGGACAGAAAAATAATTAGTGGGACTATTATCGTCCAGCTAGAACGGAGTGAATTTATGGATGCATTATCTGTAGCTCAGCAAAAGCTGTTGCCAGAAATGTCCGAACTCCTTAAAAAACGTTATCAAATTTTACAAATAATTAGTTTAGAACAACCAATTGGCAGACGAACCTTATGTGAAGTTGCCGGAGGAACAGAACGTGAAATCAGAAAAGAAACAGATTTATTGAGAAATCAGCAATTGATCGAGATGAAGACGGCAGGTATGAAAGTTACTTCGCAAGGATTAGAAGTACTAGATAGGCTAAAAGTTTTTATTCGTGAAATATCTGGACTGACAGACATGGAAGTGCAATTGCAATCGACTTTAGGAATCTCAAAAGTTATCATCTTGCCTCAAAATTCTGACGAGATTCCAGCTGTGAAATCCCACATAGGTAAAGAAGCAGCCAAGTTACTTGAAACAGTATTTGGTCGCTATAAAAAAATTGCTGTAACTGGTGGCAGCACAATGGCCGCCATTTCAAAAGAATTATCGGTCGGTAAATCTGATCGAGCGCTTCAATTTATCGCAGCACGTGGTGGACTTGGAGAAGATGTTTTGCATCAAGCCAATACCATTGCAGCAGCATTTGCAGAAAAAACAGGCGGTTCTTTTAAAACACTCTATTTACCGGATCACTTAAGCGCAGAGGCTTTTGAGATGATGATGAAAGAGCCAGTTATTAAAGAAATGATGGACTTGTATGATCAAACAAATGTTGTTGTTCATGGAATCGGCGACGCAGAAGAGATGGCGGTTCGCCGGCACTCTTCATTAGAAGAAGTTGAAAAGATTCGTTCAGGCGGAGCGGTGAGTGAGGCTTTCGGCTATTATTTCGATAAAGACGGAAAAATTGTTTATCGCATCCGTACAGCGGGCATTCAATTAAAGCAGGTACAAAAAGCGAAAATGGTTTTAGCAGTTGCAGGTGGCGAATCTAAAGCAAGAGCGATTTTGTCGTATGCTAAAAATGCAGCCAGTCCGACAGTGTTGATCACAGACGAGGGTGCTGCACGAAAAATTATTGAACTTACTAAAAAATTGGAGGAATTATAAATGACTTTAAAATTAGCAATTAACGGATTTGGACGTATTGGACGTATTGTGTTTCGTGAAGCTTTAACAAATGACGAAGTAGAAGTAGTAGCAGTAAACGATTTAACAGACGCAAAAATGCTTGCACATCTTCTGAAATACGATTCTGTACACGGAATTTTAGATGCTGAAGTTTCAGTTGACGGCGAAAACATCGTTGTTAACGGCAAAACAATCCGCGTATTTTCTGAAAAAGATCCAGCGAACCTTCCTTGGGGCGAGCACGGCATAGACATCGTTGTTGAATCTACTGGATTCTTCACAGATTCTGCATCTGCTTCTAAACACATCGAAGCTGGCGCGAAAAAAGTAATCGTATCGGCTCCAGGTAAAAATGGCATGAAGACGCTTGTTATGGGTGTAAACCATGAAACTTATGACCCGAAAGAGCATAACGTTATTTCTAACGCTTCATGTACAACAAACGGTCTTGCAGGAATGGCAAAAGTATTGAACGAACGTTTCGGCATCAAACACGCAATGATGACGACAATCCATTCTTACACAAATGATCAAATTCTTTTAGACTCTCCGCATAGCGATTTCCGTCGTGCGCGTGCAGCTGCAGAATCAATGATTCCGACAACAACTGGTGCAGCTTTAGCAGTTGCAAAAGTATTGCCAGAGTTAGAAGGCAAAATTGATGGAATGGCAATCCGCGTTCCAACACCAAACGTTTCGTTAATCGATTTAGTTGCTCATCTTGAAAAAGACGTAACTGTTGAAGAAGTAAACAATGCATTAAAAGAAGCATCAGAAAACGAACTAAAAGGCTTCATGGAGTACAGTGAACTACCGCTTGTATCTAGAGATTATAACGGTAACACGGCTTCAGCGACGATCGATGGTCTTTCAACAATGATGGTTGGCGATAACATGGTTAAAGTTCTTTCTTGGTACGATAACGAATCTGGTTACTCAGGACGTTGTATCGACCTTGCGCTTCATATGTACAAAACGGGCTTGTAATCCCGAAATTATAGCTTAATTACCAATGAACCTCTATAATAAAAGAGGGTAAAAGGGGCGGGGAACTTACCCCGTCCCTTATTTTTTTGAATACAAATAGGAGGTATTTTCATGCAGCAGAAAATGACCATGAAAGATTTGGATTTAAAAGGGAAACGTGTATTTTGCCGTGTAGATTTTAACGTACCGATGTCAGAAGGCAAAGTAACGGACGATACAAGAATCCGTGCAGCTGTGCCAACGATCGAATACTTAATCGAACAAGGTGCAAAAGTAATTTTAGCTAGCCATTTAGGTCGTCCAAAAGGCGAGGTCAATGAAGAAATGAGACTTGCTGCAACAGGCGTTCGTTTAGGCGAATTGTTACATAAAGAAGTGAAAAGCCTGGACGAATCAATTGGTGAAAAAGTCGAACAAGAAATTTCATCGATGCAAGAAGGCGACATTGTCTTGCTAGAAAATGTTCGTTTCCATGCAGGCGAAGAAAAAAATGACGAAGAACTTTCAAAAGCATTTGCATCGCTAGCAGATGTTTTCGTTAATGACGCATTTGGTGCAGCTCACCGTGCTCATGCTTCGACAGCAGGCATTGCGAGTCATTTACCGTCCGTGTCAGGCTTATTGCTCGAAAAAGAGTTGGATGTTTTAGGCAAAGCGCTATCTCAGCCTGATCGTCCGTTTACGGCAATTATCGGTGGCGCGAAAGTAAAAGACAAAATTGGTGTCATTGATCATTTGTTAGACAAAGTGGATAATTTAATCATTGGCGGAGGGTTATCATATACGTTTATCAAAGCGCAAGGCTATGAAATCGGGAACTCTCTTGTTGAAGAAGACAAATTAGACTTGGCGAACTCGTTTATCGAAAAAGCAAAACAAAAAGGCGTTAAGTTTTATTTGCCAGTAGATGCAACAGTCGCTAATGAATTTTCTAAAGACGCTGAAACGAAAAGTGTGAAAATTACTGAAATTCCAGCTGACTGGATGGGCTTAGATATTGGACCTGAAACGGCAGCGATATACGCGGATGTTATTAAAAATTCGAAATTGATTATTTGGAATGGGCCAATGGGCGTTTTTGAAATGCCAGCATTCGAAAATGGAACAAAATCTGTTGCACAAGCAATGGCTGAAACTTCAGGTTATACAGTTATCGGTGGAGGAGATTCCGCAGCAGCTGTTGAAAAATTCGATGTAGCTGAGAAAATGGACCATATCTCTACAGGCGGTGGCGCTTCACTAGAGTTTATGGAAGGCAAGGATTTACCTGGAGTTAGTGCATTAACCGATAAATAAGATCAATTGAAAAGGAGTGCTTTTATGAGAAAACCAATTATTGCAGGAAACTGGAAAATGTATAAAACAGCAGCGGAGGCAAAACAATTTGTCGAAGAAGTAAACGGCTTAGTGCCAAGTTCGGAAAAACTGGATGCCGTTATTTGCGCACCAGCATTATTCTTGTCACAACTTGTTATTTCTTCAGAAGATAGCGCACTTCAAATTGGCGCCCAAACCATGTCTGAACAAGACGAGGGTGCTTTTACAGGCGAAATCAGCCCCGTTCAATTAACGGATATTGGTGTTAAATACGTTATTATTGGTCACTCAGAACGCCGTCAATATTTCAATGAAACGGACGAATCGGTAAATCTGAAAGTTAAAGCTGCTTTTGCTCACGGTTTAGTTCCAATCTTATGTGTTGGTGAAACACTTGAGCACCGTGAAAATGGTGAAACTGGATCGATCGTTGAAGCTCAAGTAGAAAAAGGCATCTCTGGATTATCTGAAGAGCAAATTACGCAATTAGTCATTGCTTACGAGCCTATTTGGGCAATTGGTACAGGTAAAACAGCTACTGCTGAAGATGCAAATGAAGTTTGTGGAATTGTCCGCAAAAAAGTTGCTTCATTATATCAAGCTGAAACAGCTGACAAAATGCGCATCCAATACGGCGGTAGTGTTAAACCTGCAAATGTTGATGAATTGATGGGTATGGAGCATATTGATGGAGCATTAGTTGGCGGAGCTAGCTTAGAAGTCGAATCATTTGTTAAGTTGTTGGAGGCTGGTTCAAATGCGTAAAACCGAACATCCAGCGGCGCTCATCATTTTAGATGGATTTGGTTGTCGTGAAGAAACTTTCGGTAATGCAGTTGCACAAGCAAAAAAACCAAATTTCGATCGACTATGGGAAAAGTACCCTCACGGCATGCTGACAGCTTCAGGTGAAGCTGTCGGATTGCCGGATGGTCAAATGGGCAACTCAGAAGTGGGTCATTTGAATATTGGTGCTGGACGCGTAGTTTATCAAAATCTAACGCGCATTAACAAGGCGATTCGAGAAGGCGATTTCTTCGAAAATCCTGCATTTCTTGAAGCAATTTCAAATGCCAAAAATGGTGGGAAAGCACTTCATATTTTAGGGTTATTATCAGATGGTGGCGTACACAGTCATTACTCACATCTTTTCGCTTTATTGAAACTTGCAAAACAACAGGGATTAACAGAAGTATATGTACATGGATTTCTTGACGGTCGAGACGTAGGACCAAAATCTGCACTTGCATATGTCGAGGAAACAGAAAAACAAATGAAAGAAATTGGTGTCGGGAAATTTGCTTCTATTAGTGGACGATATTACGCAATGGACCGTGACAAGCGCTGGGAACGTGTAGAATTAGCGTATCGAGTGTTAGTTGATGGAGTTGGCAAAACTGCAGACTCGGCAAAAGCAGGCATTATGTCTTCATATGAAGAAGACGATGTTGTAGATGAGTTTGTTTTACCATTTGCGATTGAAGAAGATGGTAAACCAGTTGCAACAATCGATTCTGGAGATTCGTTAGTGTTTTTTAACTTCCGTCCAGATCGTTCGATTCAAATGACATCAGCGTTAATTCGAGAAGATTTTGATGGATTTTCATTAAGCAATAAACACCCAAAAAACTTGAGTTATATTACATTTACTTCTTATAGCGAAGAGTTACCAACGCGTGTTGCATTCAATACATTAAACCTAGAAAACACAATAGGTGAAGTTTTATCTACGAATGGCTTAACTCAGCTACGCATCGCAGAAACTGAAAAATACCCGCATGTTACATTCTTTATGAGTGGCGGTCGTGAAGAAGTCTTTCCTGGAGAAGATCGAATTTTGGTCGCTTCTCCGAAAGTCGCAACTTACGACTTACAGCCAGAAATGAGTGCTTATGAAGTAACCGATCGTTTGGTAGAACAAATTGAAGCTGGCGCACACGATGCGATCATCTTGAATTTTGCAAATCCAGATATGGTTGGTCACAGTGGCATGCTCGAACCAACGATCCGTGCGATCGAAGTAGTAGACGAATGTCTAGGACGTATCGTAGATGCATTGCACGCTCAAGGCGGCTCAGCACTTATTACTGCTGACCACGGCAATGCGGATGAAGTTCGTACTCTAGAAGGGTTACCAATGACTGCACATACGACCAATCAAGTACCTGTAATTTTGACGAAATCAGGTCAAGAACTTCGCGAAGGCGGTATTCTTGCCGACTTAGCACCGACCATTTTAAAAATGCTAGACGTTAAACAACCGGTTGAAATGACCGGAAAACCATTATACTAAAGGGAGCTGTTTTAATTGCCAATTATTACACACATTCAAGCACGCGAAATTTTAGATTCACGAGGAAACCCAACAATCGAAGTTGAAGTGTTCACGGAAAGCGGCGCTTTTGGTCGCGCAATCGTACCTTCAGGAGCCTCTACAGGCGAACATGAAGCAGTAGAACTACGTGATGGCGATAAGAGCCGCTACCTTGGTAAAGGTGTCTTAAAAGCAGTAGAAAACGTTGACGTTGAAATTGCTGAAGCTTTAGAAGAAAAATATTCAGTGCTTGATCAAGTATCAATCGATAAAGCAATGATCGAATTAGATGGAACTGAAAACAAAGGACGTTTAGGAGCTAACGCAATTCTTGGTGTTTCTCTAGCAGTTGCACACGCAGCAGCAAACTACTTGGATATGCCTTTATACCAATACTTAGGCGGATTTAACGCTAAACAATTACCAGTTCCAATGATGAACATTTTAAATGGTGGCGAACACGCTGATAACAACGTGGACATCCAAGAGTTCATGGTAATGCCAGTTGGTGCAAAATCGTTCCGTGAAGCGGTTCAAATGGGCGCAGAGATTTTCCATAACTTAAAAGCCGTACTAAAAGAAAAAGGCTATAACACTTCTGTTGGGGATGAAGGCGGATTTGCTCCAAACTTAGGATCTAACGAAGAAGCATTAACAACAATTATGGAAGCAATCGAAAAAGCTGGATACAAACCAGGTTCTGACATCTTGCTTGCAATGGATGTTGCGTCTTCTGAAATCTACGATAAAGAAAAAGGCGTTTACAACTTGCCAGGCGATAACACAGTGAAAACATCTGCTGAAATGGTTGACTGGTACGAAGAGCTTTGCAACAAATACCCAATCATTTCAATTGAAGATGGCTTAGATGAAAACGACTGGGCTGGACACAAATTGCTAACTGAACGTATTGGCGACCGTGTACAACTAGTAGGAGATGATTTATTCGTAACAAACACGAAGAAATTATCACAAGGAATTGAAGAAGGCGTTTCTAACTCAATCTTGATCAAAGTAAACCAAATCGGTACATTGACTGAAACATTTGATGCAATCGAAATGGCAAAACGTGCTGGCTACACAGCAGTTATCAGTCATCGTTCTGGTGAGTCTGAAGATGTAACTATTGCAGACATTGCAGTTGCAACAAACGCTGGACAAATCAAAACAGGTGCACCGTCTCGTACAGACCGCGTTGCGAAATATAACCAATTATTACGTATTGAAGATCAATTGTTCGAAACTGGTCAATACCTTGGGCTTAAAACTTTCTATAACTTGAAAAAATAATACGGTATTAGTAGATGTTGATATGGAGTAAAATTGCTCTGCTAATTTACTCCATATCCTAACTTGTTTATAAGATATAGATTTAATGAAATAGAAGGCATTTGCCTTCTATTTTCTATTGCTATTGTCACCGGTCACAATTTTTGGTAAACTTAATTTTGTTGTGAACGTTCGTTTCAGGAGGTGGAATTTATGCATACGTTGTTAATGACATTACTCGTCATCGTATCGCTCGCATTAATCGTAGTCGTTTTGTTACAATCTGGTAAAAGTGCAGGTCTTTCAGGAGCCATCTCCGGTGGAGCAGAGCAACTTTTCGGTAAGCAAAAAGCTCGTGGCTTGGACTTAGTCTTACACCGAGTAACGATTGTACTTGCTGCCTTATTCTTTATTCTGGCTATTGCCGTAACGAAAGTTTAATGTAGATGATTAAATCGCCTGACCATACATGGTTAGGCGTTTTCTTTTAGTATTAGAATGGAGGAGTTTTCATGCGAGTTTCGCAACCAAAACCATTTTTCTTTAAAAAAGGCCCACGGGCAGTAATACTTTTACATGGATTCACAGGAAATTCAGCAGATGTTCGGATGTTGGGACGTTTTCTTGAAACAAATGGATATACAAGTATAGCGCCACATTATGCGGGGCATGGAGTGGCACCAGAAGAGCTGGTTGATACAGGCCCAGTTGATTGGTGGAAAGACGTAGAGCAAGCATATGACACGTTAATAGAAGAAGGTTACACTGAAATTGCGGTAGCTGGTCTGTCGCTAGGCGGCGTATTTAGCTTAAAATTAGGGTATACAAAGCCTATCAAGGGAATTGTTTCAATGTGTGCACCGATGAATATGAAATCCACAGATTTAATGTATCAAGGTGTATTGAAATATGCGCGTGATTATAAGAACTATGAAGGAAAAAGCGATGAGCTTATCGAAAAAGAATTAGAGGCTTTTCAAGAAAAACCGATGGAATCATTAGCTGATTTGCGTGACTTAGTTGCAGACGTAAAAGAGCACGTGGATCATATCTATGCGCCTTTGTTCGTTGTTCAAGGTAGACTAGATACAGTTATTGATCTAGATTCGGCTAATATCATTTATGACAACTCGGAATCGACCGATAAACAAATCAAATGGTATGAAAATTCAGGGCATGTTATTACACTTGATAAAGAAAAAAAGCAATTGCACGAAGACATATTCACATTTCTAGAATCATTAGATTGGAGTGTGTGAGCTGTCATAAAGGAGGAGTTAGATTTGGGGAATCCCGAAAAATCATTAGAACAGCGCTTAATCGCTTTTATGCGTGAAGAGGCTTATAAGCCGCTAACTGTACAAGAAATAGAAGAACAATTCGGTTTTGAAGATGCAGATGAGTTTACAGAATTAGTGAAGACATTAGTGAGATTAGAAGAATCAGGTACTCTAATCCGTTCAAGATCAAACCGTTATGGAGTACCAGAACGAATGAATTTAATGCGCGGAAAATTCATTGGACATCCAAAAGGCTTTGGATTTGTTGCACCTGAAGAAGCAGGATTAGACGATGTATTTATCCCACCAACCGAAGTTAATAGCGCAATCAATGGAGATACCGTGTTAATCCGTATTTCTGAAGGGTCTTCAGGTGATCGTCGTGAAGGTGCCATTATCCGGATTATTGAACGCGGAACGACTAAAGCAGTTGGAACGTTCCAAGAAAATAAAGGCTTTGGATTTGTCGTAACAGATGACAAAAAAATGAACATGGACATCTTTATCGCAAAAGACGATACGTTAGGCGCTGTAGATGGACATAAAGTTGTTGTAGAGATTACAGGATGGCCAGAAGGTAGAATGTCTGCGACAGGTATGGTAACGCAAATTCTTGGACACAAAAATGATCCAGGTGTCGATATCCTTTCTATTATCCATAAGTATGGGATTGAAACAGAGTTTCCACCAGATGTTCTAGACCAAGCAAATAATGTGCCGGACGAAATCGATCCAGCAGATTTAAACGACCGTCGCGATTTACGCAACGAACAAATTGTGACGATCGATGGAGCTGACGCTAAAGATTTAGATGATGCGGTACAAGTCGTAAAGTACGAAGATGGTTCATACAAACTAGGCGTACACATTGCTGACGTTAGTCATTATATGACTGAAGGATCTGCAATGGATCGTGAAGCATATGACCGTGCGACAAGTATTTATTTGACAGATCGTGTAATTCCGATGATTCCACATCGTTTGTCGAACGGGATTTGTTCATTAAATCCACAAGTAGACCGTTTAACACTATCATGTGAAATGATTTTCAATGACCAAGGTGAAGTGCAATCACATGATATTTTCCAAAGTGTCATTAACACATCAGCTCGTATGACATATACGGACGTATATGAAATTTTAGAGCAAGACAATCAAGAACTAAAAGAGCAATATCGTGAACTCGTGCCGATGTTCGAATTGATGAAAGAATTAGCAGAAGTGCTTCGCACAAAACGGATGCGTCGTGGAGCTATTGATTTTGACTTTAAAGAGTCAAAAGTATTAGTCGACGAAAATGGTTACCCAGTAGACGTGGTCATTCGTGAACGTACAGTTGCTGAACGATTAATCGAGGAATTTATGCTAGCAGCCAATGAAACGGTAGCCGAGCGTTTTCACAACATGGAAGTACCAGCAATTTACCGAATTCACGAAGATCCAAAACCAGAAAAATTACAACGCTTTTTTGAATTTGTAACGAACTTTGGAATTGTCGTAAAAGGATCTGGCACTAAGATTCACCCGCGAGCTTTGCAAGAAATCGTTGAATCGATTGCTGGAACACCAGAAGAACCTGTTGTTTCCACAATGATGTTACGTTCAATGCAACAAGCGAAATACTCAGCAGAGAGTTTAGGTCATTTTGGCTTATCAACTGAGTTTTATACGCATTTTACATCACCGATTCGTCGCTATCCCGATTTAATCGTGCATCGCTTGATTCGCACCTATTTAATCGAAAAAGACTTATCGAAGAAAACAATTGCTTATTGGGATGCCAATATGGATGATATTGCAACGCATACATCAGAACGAGAACGCCGTGCAGTAGAAGCCGAGCGCGATACGGATGCGTTGAAGAAATCTCAATACATGGCTGATAAAATCGGCGAACAATTCACAGGAATTATATCTTCAGTGACGAATTTCGGTTTGTTTATTGAGCTGCCGAATACGATTGAAGGTTTGGTTCACGTGTCTAATATGACAGATGATTATTATCGCTTTGACGATCGTAGCATGATGATGATTGGAGAGCGAACAAATCGTCAATTCCGCATTGGTGACGAGATTGAAATTAAAGTCATCGGTGTCAAACCAGAAGAATCATCGATTGATTTTGAAATTGTTGGCATGGTGCAAACACCTCGCAGAACGAGAAAAGATCAGCCGAAAGTAATTCGTGCCAATAAAAAAGATGGCGCTGGAAAACCAGGACGTGATGGGAAAAAACCAGAAAGCGGCGGACCTACACGTAAACCAAAAAACAAAAAGAAAAAGTTTTACGAAAATGTAGCAAAACAAGGACGTAATAAGAAAAAATAATAAAGCGGCTCTGGAGCCGCTTTTTGAATCTAGTTGAGGTGAAACCACATGGCCAAAGGAGAAGGCAAAGTAATTGCCCAAAACAAGAAAGCCGGTTTCGATTTCTTTATTGAAGAAACAATCGAAGCGGGTATCGTCTTGCAGGGAACCGAGATTAAGTCAGCACGAAACGGTAAAGTTCAATTAAAAGATTCGTTTGTTCGAATTCGTAACGGCGAAGCTTGGATTTCAAATATGCACATCAGTCCTTATGACCAAGGCAACCAGTTTAACCACGACCCAACACGGTCGCGCAAATTGTTGCTCCACAAAAAGCAAATTGCGAATTTGCTGGCACATTCAAAAGTGCAAGGATCCGCGATTATTCCACTGAAAATGTATTTGAAAGACGGCTTTGCGAAAGTCTTGCTCGGTGTTGGTAAGGGGAAGAAAAACTACGACAAACGAGAAGATTTGAAGAAAAAAGACGCAAAACGAGAAATTGACCGTGCGATGAAAGAACGTAACCGCTAAGACTTGATGTCTGACCATTGGTACTTTATAATAGGTTTATAGCACATGAAGCTGTTTATACATCTTCCGTGTCTCTTTTAATGAGGGGACGTTACGGATTCGACAGGGATGATCTGGGCTTGAGTTGCGCGTCGGAGGGTCGTCTTCGTCACAAACGCATTTATAACAACTGGCAAAACAAACCAAAACCTAGCATTCGCAGCGTAAGCTCGGATCTGCTTTATCTATCCATCGCCCATGTGGCTGGGTAAAGCTCAACTTTAGTGGGATACACCGTTTGCTACCATCTGAGGCAACCGGGAGAGATTCTCAGATTAGTGCCCAGGACGCCTGCTTATCGGCAGAATGGCGCATGAAACCTTAATAGATGAGCTACACGCGTAGATGCTTAAGTAGCGGAGTTTCTGGACGCGGGTTCGACTCCCGCCGTCTCCATAGTGAGATAGCTGCTAAAGGCAGTGGTATTAAGTTTTAAGAAGTTAGGGATAGTAATGGGGAGTTAAACTAAGGTGAAAACTCCCTATTAAATTCCCTCGTGAATTCGTTTCAAATGACCTTCTAATTTAGTTGAATTAGGAGGTTTTTGTATGGGTAGAAAACATGGTGTTTTCTCCATTTCATCAGAAGAAGTTGATATTTTTACAAAGAAGAATAAAAACGAGAGAACCGATACTATTATTTTCTCTTTATACGTAAGGTTAGCAAGAATCTAATAAGGCTTACTTTAGTGAAATAAGGTATATTATATTTGTTGAATAGATTTTCTTTAGAGACAAGAAAAGTGGGTGGAAAAAGTGGGGAAATTCGGATTGGATAGCAAAGGACAGGTAGCTGTGACAAAGTATCATGAAAAACACAAGCCTGCCAAATTTGATAAAAAGCAACAACTTGAAAAAATACGTGCTGAGTATTTGAAAAAAAAGCAAAAACAAACAGATAAATAATATGAATGAAAATATAGGAAGACTAAAATCTCCTTATGTTTTTCTTATTCGAAACATATTTTTCAATCGAGGACAAATGTTGTTGACGCTTGATTTGTCTAGAAACTGACGGTTCTTTTTTAATTTTGAATAAGTTTGTTGATAGGTAATACTCCCTGGTAAGTAAAACAGTGAAATAAATAAGTATGGAAATGCCTGAAATCTTTGTGGCTGTAAATCTCATTTGTTGAGGAATGAAAATTTCCTAAGTAAGCTTCACGTGTAGACGCTTAAGTAGCGGAGTTTCTAGACGAGGGTTCGACTCCCACCATCTCCATAGTGAGATAAGAAACGCCAAAACCTTTACTGGTTTTGGCGTTTTTTGGTGTGTATAAGACCTTTTGATGTGCTTGTAGCCATAGATTTTAGCATTTATCGAACCTTTGTTGAACCTAAACGTCCTATTACCGTATGACTTTAAAAGAGGTGACAGTATGGGCTTTTGGTATTTCTTGATGTTGTTAATAGGATTGGGTTTAACGATCACTGGACTATTCATAAAAAAGCGATTTCGACCATCATTTCGAATCGTATTAGCCCTTATAGGTATGCTTTTTATAGCACTTTCCCTATTCATGTTTTCACTAGGAAGCGCTGAAATTATTGCGGATTTATTTAATTTAAATAGATCTTAGATTTTTAAAAAGTAAAATTACAAAAATGAAAAGTTCAATATTGACCGTAGAAAAGCAAATACAGACACCAAAATGGTTATTGTTTCTACAGCTGGACAGTTTGTGCTACAATTACCGACATTATGTTTGAAGGGAGAATACCCATGATTAAAAAATGGTTTTTAACAATCGTACTTGGAGGATCCATGGTAGCTCTAGCTGCTTGTGGTGATGATACAGCTAAAGACACTAAAGATGAAGAAACACCACAAGAAGAGGTAGCAGCAGATCAGGAAAATGGTGAACAACCAGAAATACCTGAGCCAGATTTAAAAGACATTCCTGAAGTTGTCGCAGAAGTAAATGGTGAAGAAATTGCAAAAGAGGATTTTGAGTCTGTTTATACAGGACAATTTCAACAAATGGCGATGCAAGCGCAAATGACTGGGCAAGAAGTAGATCAAGCTCAGCTGAAAGGTCAAGTTGCTGAAAGTTTAGTTGCGCAAGAATTACTTGTTCAAGAAACTGAAAGCCAAAAACTAACGGCATCGGAAGAACAAACCAATACCGCACTAGAAGAGTTAGCGCAACAAAATGGCTTGACGTCTTCTGATGAACTTCTAGCGGCGCTTAAAGAGCAAGGGCTGTCTGAAGAAGAAGTTATGAAACAAGTAGAAACACAAGTGAAAATCGAACAGTTGATTGCCTCAGAAACTGGCGAAATTAAATTGACTGATGAAGAGCTACAAACTTATTATGATGAAGCTAAAGCTCAGCAAGAAGAAGCGGGCGGCGAAGAAATTCCAGCTTTTGAAGATGTAAAACCGCAAATTGAAGAAGAATTGAAAACGCAAAAAGAAAGCGAAGCTACACAAGCGTTAATCGCTAAACTTCGTGAAAACGCAGAAGTTACAATTAACTTATAGAAAAAAACCAGATTCCTTGTGAATCTGGTTTTTTTTTTTTTTATTAGGGCAGAATGAGGAAAATAGATGTTTTCAGGTTTTTATAACACATTTTTTCAGAGGTTTATAGCCATTTGTCAATCAGTGGGTTTGACAGGACCGGAAATTTTCCGTATCCTTTAGACTTGTGATAAAGAGAAACTTCAATCAGCGGGGGCTCTTCATCCTCCGCTGATTTTTAGTTGATCAGTTCGGACTTTGACGTTTAGTGGACTGCTATTTAAATGAATAGGGTTTGCTGTCTGTTAAAGCGGAAAAAAAAGAAAGAGGAGAGAGACTATATGAAAAAAGTAACCAATGTTTTTTGGATTGTACTTGCGCTTGTATTATTAGCCATTGGCTTCGGCGCTTTTGCACCAGATAGCTTTGCAGAAGTTACAGGGAATATAGAATCATTCCTGACAACTTCGTTCGGATGGTATTATTTGTTAATCGTTTCCATCATCGTTCTATTCTGTTTGTTTTTCCTTATCAGTCCGATGGGGCAAATCAAATTGGGGAAAGACTCGGATAAGCCAGAGTTTTCGTTTGGAACATGGATTGCCATGTTGTTTTCAGCAGGTATGGGGATTGGTTTAGTATTTTGGGGAGCTGCAGAACCGTTATCGCATTTTGCGATTAATCCGGCAACAGCTGAACCTGGGAGCGCTGAGGCTATGCGTGAGTCAATGCGTTTCAGCTTTTTCCACTGGGGAATTCATGCATGGGCTATATATGCCGTCGTGGCATTAGCACTAGCATATTCTCAGTTCCGAAAAGGGGAACCTGGATTGATCTCTGCTACGTTAAAGCCGATATTTGGAGATAAGATGAAAGGTCCTTGGGGCGCGTTTGTAGACATTATCGCTGTTTTTGCAACAGTGGTGGGTGTTGCAACAACTCTAGGCTTTGGCGCTATTCAAATTAACGGTGGACTTGCGTATTTGTTTGACGGAATACAGGAAGATAGCTTTGTTGTTCAATTGATCATTATTGCAATTGTAACAGTATTGTTTATGATTTCTGCGTGGAGTGGGTTAAGTAAAGGGATTAAGTACCTTTCTAATGCCAATATGGTGCTAGCCATCGCTTTACTAGGAGCAGTAATTATTCTTGGTCCAACTTTATTAATCATGAATATGTTCACTGATACAATCGGTACTTATTTCCAAAATCTTGTTCAAATGAGTTTCCGTGCAGCACCAATTGATGGCGAAAACCGTTCATGGATTGATGGCTGGACGATCTTCTATTGGGCTTGGTGGATTTCATGGTCTCCGTTTGTTGGTATTTTCATTGCACGTGTTTCGAGAGGAAGAACAATCCGTCAGTTTCTATTAGGCGTTTTGATGATTCCGGCATTCGTAAGTTTCCTTTGGTTTGCGGCCTTCGGTACAACGGCAATTGATGTTCAACAAAGTGGTGTAGATTTAACGGGATTATTGACAGAGCAAACATTGTTTGCAGTTTTTAATGAGTTGCCATTTGGTGTATTGCTTTCAGTTATAGCAGTATTCCTAATCACAACCTTCTTTGTGACTTCTGCCGATTCCGCGACATTTGTTCTCGGAATGCAAACAACAGGTGGTTCACTGTATCCACAAAATACAGTGAAATTGACATGGGGAGTTGCGCAATCAGCGATTGCTGTTATCCTATTGTCTACGGGTGGACTTAATACATTGCAGACAGTATTAATTATTGTGGCATTTCCATTCTCTATCATCATTTTATTGATGATGGCATCCTTCTACAAGGCAGTAACAATAGAATACAAAGCTATCAAACGTAAACGTTAAAACCGCCGCTTCGGCGGTTTTTTCATTACATAAGCGTTATAATGGAATGTAAGCAATTAAAAGATGGAGGATTTTTAATATGGAAAAACCACATGTATTATTAATCGATGGAATGGCGTTATTGTTCCGCTCGTTTTTCGCTACGTCGGCTGTAAATCAGTATTTTAGAACAACCGAAGGGTTAGCCACAAATGGTGTGCAAGGATTTACTCGCCACGTATTAGCGGCTAAAACAATGATGAAGCCAACGCATATGGCAGTATGTTGGGATATGGGATCTAAAACGTTCCGAACGGATTTATTTGATGGCTATAAAGCAAATCGTCCAGCACCTCCAGAAGACATGGTGCATCAGTTTGATTGGGCGCAAGAAGTTTCCGAGCAACTAGGCTGGAAAAATTACGGCGAAGCGGGGATTGAAGCAGATGACTTTATCGGCTCATTTACCAAGCAATGGCAGGGCCAAGTAGACTTTACCATCATCACTGGAGACAAGGATATGCTGCAACTATTGTCGCCTTCTGTCAAAATAGCGTTTATGAAAAAAGGCTTTCATGTTTACGATGTCTATACCGAAGAGAGATTTATTGAAGAGTATGGCATTCAACCTTCGCAATTTGCTGATGTTAAAGCGTTTATGGGCGACCCGAGCGATGGCTATCCTGGGGTTAAGGGGATTGGACCGAAGACTGCACTTCAGCTGATTCAAACTTACAGCTCGACTGATGGTGTATTAGAAGCCATCGACGAATTAAAACCAGCACAAAAAAAGAAAATTGATGAGCATAAAGAAATGTTGTTGCTATCAAAAAAACTGGCTGTCATCAAGTGTGACATCCAGTTGAACGTGTCATTAGAGGAAATTTCTGTTCCTAACTACACGAAAGACCATATTCAATTATGTCGCGACCAACAATTAACATTACTCGCTAAACAGCTTGAGAAAAATATTGGTGTTACAACCGATCCGTGGGCATGATTTTAACAAAAGTTAACACTTTCCGATTTTCTTGATAAGAAACCGTCCGCATTTTGCTGGGGCGGTTTTTTTGTCCGTTATCATGAATATAAAGAATGAGATCATTTGCCTGTTGTTCAAAGCCGATTAATGGCACCCAATGATAGCTATATACTGGTTTTGAGAACCAGTGAAACGTGAAATAGCGGTCAAACTTCATCGCAAGTGGACGACCCGCTAGCAATTCTTTTTTGACTTCTTCCAAGTTGTTTACTTTTTTCACTTCATAGCGTATACCGGTAATTTTCTTGAAATTCCTCATCAATCTCCAAGTAAACAAACCAATAGGTGTCGAACCAAGTAGTCGGTAAAGCTGATTGACACCAATTTCAAGCTTTTCATGATGTTGCAATATAGCCGCGATTGTTACAGGACCACATGCAGATGGACGAAATTTCTTTAAGATTTTTTCGTTGTGTTGGGAAAGGCCTTGAAAAGCGATTAATTTTTTCATGAACTAGACCTCCACATCATCATTTTATGAGATTACATTTTGGATGCCAATTTTTTATTTTCACTTAGGACATGTTCAAGTGCTACTTTGAAGGTCGTATAAACTTCTAACTCAACTTGAATGCCTGCATGGACAATTTCACGTACAAACAAGGGATTAAACCCAACATAAATCGCGCGCAAGCCCATTAGCCCAAGTGCGGAATTTAATTGGCTTAATTCGCTTGCTAAACCATTATAGTCAAACTCCATCAAGTCATCAGTTGTCACTCCTGTAAAGTCAAAAATAACCCGTTCAGTATCCCGATGTTTTTCTGCATACTCTAAAACTGCCGTACGAATCAAGTCGAAACGGTCCGTAAAAATAAAACCTGCGATGGGTACTAAAATCGTTTTGGGCACCACCGATGGAATAATTGGAGCGGACATATTTTTTATCAGCTTTTTAAAATAAACCAGCTGTTCTTGTAATTGTTTAATTTCTTGTTGTGGATCCATTCCTAAACCTCCGAAATTTGTAATATGGGTTATTCATTTAGTTGCTCATACTATAACATTTTTTTAAAAAATTGGTGCATCTTACATTATAGCGAAAAAAAGAGTAGGCGGGAGCCTACTCTTTTTGATCGTTTAAAAAGTTTGTAACTGATTCTGGTGATTTCGCGTTTGCGCTATGAAGGTGAGCTGTTTTTTCTCCACCTTTGAAAATCAGCAAACTCGGAATTCCCATTACATCGTATTTTTCAGCAATGTCTGGAAGTTCGTCGCGATTAACATCCAACCATTGGTATTGGTTATATTCTTCGACGATTGGATCAATAAACATGTCCATTCTTCTGCAGTCTGGGCACCAGCCGGCTTGGAACTTTACAATTACCGGTTGTTCGCCGTTAATCGCTTCGTTGAATTGTTCAGTTGTAGTAAGTGATTTCATTTAGGTAGCCTCCTTATAGGTTCTCTTTCAGTTTAGCGTGCTTTCAATAAATCGCAAATAATTTGTCTTTGAAAAATTTAGGGAAGTTTAGCGATTAAATATTGCGAAAATAAGAAAAATAACTTACACTTAAAGACATAGGAAAACGTTCTATTTTTTTTAACCTAAAAATGAATGAGTGTTCATTCAAAAAATCAAGGAGGGTTTGCTAGTGGCTTACCAAATTAGAAAAGCAGCTGTACTCGGTTCAGGCGTAATGGGTTCAGGAATTGCAGCGCATCTTGCAAATATAGGAATTCCAGTTGTGTTACTTGATATTGTTCCGCGTGAATTGTCGAAAGAAGAACAAGCAAAAGGATTAACGCTTGAAGACAAAGCGGTACGTAATCGCATGGCAACGGGTTCAATCCAAAAACTACTTAAACAAAAACCAGCACCATTAACAGCTAAAAAGAATCTTCAATTGATCACACCAGGAAATTTAGAAGATGATTTGGAAAAACTAAAAGATGTTGATTGGATTATAGAAGTAATCGTTGAAAACTTAGAAGTAAAGAAATCTTTATATGAAAAAATTGATAATGTGCGAAAAGAAGGAACAATCGTTTCTTCAAACACATCAGGCATTAGCATTAATGCAATGGTCGAAGGGCGCTCAGAAGATTTTGGAAAACATTTCTTAGGAACGCATTTCTTTAATCCACCGCGTTACTTAAAATTGCTAGAAATCATTCCAGCAAATACAACAGCTCCTGAAGTATTAGAGTTTATGACGAAATTTGGTGAAGATCAGTTAGGAAAAGGAGTAGTTGTCGCAAAAGACACACCCAACTTTATTGCTAATCGAATTGGAACTTACGGTTTGCTTGTCACGTTACGCGAAATGATGGCGCGCGGTTATTCAATTGGCGAAGTAGACTCTGTAACTGGACCATTAATCGGTCGTCCAAAATCAGCTACGTTCAGAACTTTAGATGTTGTGGGTCTAGATACGTTTATGCATGTTTCTAAAAATGTTTATGATCAAACTACAGGCGAAGAACAGCAAGTGTTTGACGCACCAGAATTTATGAAGAAAATGGTGGAAAACGGTTGGCTTGGGGCAAAGTCAGGACAAGGTTTCTTCTTGAAAAAAGATAAAGAAATTTTAGAGCTAGATCCAGAAACTTTGGAATACCGTCCAGCTGGAAAATTGAAAACGCCTTCACAAGAAATGGCAAAACAACAAAAAGGTCTTGTAGCTAAAATGCAAACACTCGTTTATGCAGAAGATCGCACGGGCGAATTGCTGTGGAGCATACTTTCTCCAACATTACGTTATTCAGCTGAATTGACTGGAGAAATTGCAGACGATATCGTCGCGATCGATAATGCCATGAAATGGGGCTTCGGTTGGCAGCAAGGACCATTTGAAACTTGGGATGCGATTGGAGTCAAAAAATCAGTAGAAAAAATGACACAAGAAGGTCATTCGGTTCCAGCGTTCGTACAAGCTCTAATAGATAGTGGAAACGAAACCTTCTACAAAGAAGAAAACGGGGACCTTCATTTCTTTGATGGCACAAATTATAAGTCCGTACCGGTTAATGAAAAAGTTATCGATTTAAAACGATATAAGAAAAAGCATGGCGTCATCAAATCCAATTCAGGTGCTAGTTTAATTGACTTAGGCGACGGTATTGCGTTACTAGAATTCCATTCACGCTCCAATGCGATTGGCTTAGACATCATGCAAATGATCAATTACGCAGTCGACGAAGTTGAGAAAAACTTTAAAGGACTTGTTATTGGAAACCAAGGCAAAAACTTCTGTGTTGGTGCAAACCTAGGCATGATCTTAATGGAAGCACAAGATGACAATATTTTTGAACTTGACTTTACGATTAAAACCTTCCAAAACGCGATGATGAAATTAAAATACAGCAATAAACCAGTTGTAGCAGCACCATTTGGTATGGCTCTAGGTGGCGGTGCAGAAGTAACATTGCCAGCAGCACATATTCAAGCTTCTATGGAAACCTATATGGGACTCGTCGAAGTAGGCGTTGGGTTAATTCCTGGCGGCGGTGGAAACAAAGAGCTTTACATGAAACAGTTGAAAGGTTTACCGAACGGCGTAACAATTGATTACTTAAATATCGCGACGAAAGTATTCGAATCAATCGCGATGGCTAAAGTGTCTACTTCAGCAGAAGAAGCACGTGAAAACAACTTCTTAAACTTCGTAGATGGTATCAGCGTTAATAGCGACCATCTACTACACGATGCTAAACTAGCAGCTCTTTCATTATATGAAAATGGTTACCAAGCACCGTTACGCGAAAAAGTACCAGTTCCAGGTGAACCTGGCTATGCAACGCTACTTTTAGGTGCAGAAGGCATGTTCATTTCTGGTTATATTAGCGAACATGACTTGAAAATTGCTAAAAAACTAGCATTTGTTCTAGCGGGCGGCAAAGTTCCATACGGCACAAAAGTAGATGAGCAATATTTGCTCGACCTTGAGCGCCAAGCGTTCTTAAGCTTAGTAGCAGAACCAAAAACCCAGCAACGTATGCAACATATGCTAGTTAAAGGGAAACCATTACGTAATTAATCGTTGATCATAAAGGAGGAACTATACATGCGTGAAGCAGTAATTGTGGCCAGTGCTCGAACACCGGTCGGAAAAGCGACAAAAGGTTCTTTAGTGACTGTGCGACCAGATGATTTTGGTGCATTAGTTGTAAGAGAAGCATTACAGCGAGCTGGCGGTTATGATGGGCCAATCGATGATTTAATTATGGGATGCGCGATGCCAGAAGCAGAACAAGGCATGAATATCGCACGTAATATCGGAGCACTTGCAGGATTGCCAGACACAGTGCCGGCTGTTACTGTAAACCGTTTCTGTTCTTCAGGCCTTCAAACAATCGCTTATGCAGCAGAACGAATTATGGTTGGGTCAGCCGATGCAATTATCGCAGGCGGCGTAGAGTCTATGAGCATGGTCCCAATGATGGGCAACGTCATTCGTCCAAACTCCAAACTCGCTGAAACAGCTCCTCAGTATTATATGAGCATGGGTCATACAGCCGAACAAGTTGCGACAAAATACGGCGTCAGCCGTGAAGACCAAGATGCATTTGCAGTTCGCTCTCATGAAAAAGCGGCAGCAGCCATTGCAGCTGGAAACTTTGATGATGAAATCGTTCCTGTAGAAGTAACAAAACGATATGTCGATGAAAACAATAAATACCAAGAAAAAACATCGATGTTCACAATGGACGAAGGCGTTCGTCACAGCACCAATTCGGACGGTCTTGGTAAATTGCGTCCAGCTTTCTCAGCGCGGGGATCGGTAACGGCAGGGAACTCATCGCAAACATCTGATGGTGCTGGAGCATTGCTTGTTATGGACCGTGAAAAAGCTGAAGCACTTGGACTAAAGCCAATCGCTAAATTCCGTTCATTCGCAACAGGTGGTGTACCACCAGAAATTATGGGAATCGGACCGATTGTCGCAATTCCAAAAGCATTAAAATTAGCTGGACTCACGATTGATGACATTGATGTATGGGAATTAAACGAAGCATTTGCTTCTCAATCACTAGGTGTTATACGTGAGCTTGGTCTGGATATCGACAAAGTAAACTTTAACGGCGGTGCAATCGCACTTGGTCACCCACTGGGTGCAACAGGTTCCATTTTAACCATTCGCATGATGAGTGAACTAAAACGCCAAGGCAAACAATTTGGTGTCGTAACCATGTGTATCGGCGGGGGAATGGGCGCAGCAGGCGTCTTTGAAATGCTATAGAGATTAGTAAAGTAAGAAATCGCTTCAGGCGGACGCTTTCCGCGGGCGAAGCGCTGAGCCTCCTCGTCGCAAGCTCCTGCGGGGTCTCATCACTCCGCTTTCCCGCTGGAGTCGCCGCCTTACGCTCTT